>NZ_JANEZT010000088.1 GCF_025403405.1 Frankia tisae | reverse complement strand
CCTCCCCGCCGCCACCACCGTCCTGCGCGAGCCCGTCCGGTTCACCACCCTGGGCACCTGACCACCGGGCTACGGCGGGTCGGCCGCTGGCCGCGACCAGCGGGTTCAGGTCAGCAGGTAGACCAGGACGAAGAGAGCCGCCGTCAGTCCCAGACACCAGGCGAACACCGATATGGATTGCCTTATCAGCACGCCCCGGTCCGCCGGCGGCAGCATCTTCGCGTGGACCGGGTCGTCGTCGATCGGGCTCCTACCCATCAGTTCCTCCGGGGCTACGGGACGTAGATGCTGTCATGGCCCGTCGACGCGCGCATCGCGACCAGTGGGATGACCAGCATGACGAAGAAGGTCACCTGGAAGACCACGAACCAGGCTCCGAAGCGGGCGAGCTCGAACTTCCACCTCGGTATGGTGACCTCGTAATCGAGCCGGTCGTCGTACTCCGCCCGTCGATCGAGCTGCTGCCGATCAGCACGCTGCTGGGACGGCCTGACGATGACGGCGGTCCCGGTCGAGCCCCCCGGCACCGGCGATGTGCCGGGTTCGGGCCGTGGCGGGTCGGGTGCGTCGGGTGCGTCGGGTGCGTCGGGTGCGTCGGGTGCGTCGGGTGCGTCGGGTGCGCCTGACGCGTCGGGCCTGGGCCTGGGCGCGGTGAAGCGTTCGAGTCCGAAGAATCGTTCGAAGTGGTTGAGCGCGCGGACCGGTGGCTTGCCCGCCCAGTACGCGATCAGGTTCGGCCAGAACGACATCAGTCCGATCGTCCACAACACGGTGAACTTTCCGCCGTTGCCGAATTCCACATGCGGGCCGAAACCCGGGTCGTAGACCCACCAGCCCATCGCGGCGGCCAGGCTCTCGACGAGGAAGTCCCACGCGTAGTTCACCGGTATCGCGAGCACGGCGACGGCCCTGAGCAGACTCCAGCCGAAACGGCGCACGAGGAACTGGCCGATCCTCAGCACGATGAAAGCATGCACCGCCCAGTAGCACGCGTAGGCGAAGGGCATGAACAGCGGATCGTTGGGAGTCTTGATCGGCAGCCAGTCGAGCAGATGGTGCTCGGTGAAGGCCGGGCTGTAGACCAGCTGCTGGCCCCAGTCGCCGATGGTCTCCATCCAGTAGACGAGCATGCTGTTCACGATGAACAGCAGGCCCCAGGTCAACCGCTGCCGCCTGATGGTGTCGGCGATCGCCAGCACGATGACCAGACCGCCCAGCAGGGGGATGACCCAGTTGAAGAACCATACTCCGCTGGGGTCGATCAGGGCTGGCGGGACCGGCGGCCCGGCCGCGTGGATCGTCATCTCTTCTCCGTGGGAGAGGCGGTGGACCGAACTCTTCCGGACCGTCTACCGGGCGAAGAGCGGGCTCGCGTCGACGACGGTGAATTTGGTTCCCCGGGTTCCCGCGATCGGAGTGACGAGCGCGCTGGCGCCGCACACCGCGGCCAGGATCGGGACGGCCTTTTTGTCGCAGGTGAAGGCGATGCCGTGGCCGGCCGGCAACGGCACGGCCTTCGCCGCCCGCAGCGCGGCGGACGTCGTCTCCGTGGTGACCGTTCCGTGGAGCCCCGAAAGCCCACGCACCAACCCGAGCACATCCTGATAGCCGGTGACCGCGAAGCCGTCGATCGGGGTTTTCGGCGCGTAGGTCGTCATCACTGTCCGGTAAAGAACGCTGTCGGGGTCGTCGGAGTACACGTCGGCGAAGGTGAACAACAGCGTGCCGTCGAGAGTTCCCGGTGCGGCGTCCTCGACGGTCTTACCGACGCAGGCCTGGATGATCATGCGCGGCTGCTTCACCGCGGCCGCCTGGAGCGCCTTGAGAACGGCGATGCAGTGGGTCTCGTCGCCGACGATCGCGAAGGCGCCGGGATGGCTCGCGACCGCGGCGGCGATCGGGGCCGAGGCGTCCGGAGTGCCCGGCGCAATCGCGGTGAGGCGGAGTTCGACGCCGGCCTTGTCGAACACCGGTTGGCCCAGGGCCTTGACCGTCCCGGTCACCGCTCCCGCGTCGATCACAGCCAGATCGACGCTGGCGATGTGGTGCTCGCTCGCGTATTCGGCCATCGCCCCCAGCGCCCCGGGGAAGCTACCTGACCAGAGAAAGGACCGGTCGCTGGTGAACTCGGCCGCGCTCGCCCCGGACACCGAGACGTAGGGAATGCCCGCGCCCGTGATCACGGGCGCCATCGAGTCCCCGAGGGCGGTCGTGCTCATCACGACGGCCACGACCTTCGCCTCGATCATCTTGGTTGCGCAGGCACGCGCCGAACCCGGATCCTCCTGCTCCTTGCAGACCACCAGCTCGATGGGCCGGCCGGCGATGCCACCAAGGTGGTCGTTGGCGTACTTCGTGGCCGCTTCAGCTCCGAACCGAACATCTACCTGGGACACCGCGCTGCCGCCCTCGTTGGAGACGAAGCCGATCCGCACCGGCTCTCCGGTGGCAGCGGTGCCCACGGGTAACCTCGCCGTGCTACCACCCCGCGCAGGCGTGGCCGTGCCGGCGGAATCGCTTCCGCAGGCGGCCAGCGCGCTCAGCGCGATGCCCGCCGCGAGGAGGCCCACGGCCAGCGTCCGGACCGAGCCCGCCGGTCCGCCCGTTCGGCGGCGAATGCATCCGTTAGAAGCCGCGTTCTTCGACGTCACCATGTTCCTCCGAGCAGTCACGGTTCCTCCGGGTGATCACGGTTCCTCCTCGGTGCCGGCGGGCCGGCGGCCCGGTCAGCCGCGGGCCACACCCCAGACGACCGACTTGGTCTGGAGGAACTCGTCGAGTCCGTGCTCGCCCCATTCACGGCCCAGCCCGCTCTGTTTGTAGCCGCCGAACGCGGTGTGCGGGCTGAGGCCGCCGCCGCCACCGTTGATCGTGACGAATCCGGCGCGGAGCTGCTTCGCGAGGTCGTACGCGCGGACCGGATCGTTCGCCCAGGCGGCCGCGGCCAGGCCATAGGGGCTGTCGTTGGCGATCCGCACGGCGTGGGCGTCGTCGTCGAACGGGATGATCACACCGACCGGGCCGAAGAACTCCGTGCGCGCGATGGTCATGGCATTACCGACCCCGGTGAACAGCGTCGGCTCGACGAAATACCCCCTGTCGAGCCCGGCGGGCCGCCCACCGCCGAAGACGATCCGGGCACCCTCCTCCTCGCCGGTGCGGATGAGCTTCTCCACCTTGTCCCGCTGCGCCTCGCTGATGAGCGGGCCCATGGCGGTGTCGGGTTCGGCGGGGTTGCCGACCTTGACCTGGGCCAGCGCCGCGGTGACCTTCTCGACGAGCTCGTCGTGGCGGGAGCGGTGCACGAGGGTGCGGGTCAGCAGGGCGCAGCCCTGCCCGGCATGGACGGTGATGCCACCCAGGACGTCGCCCACGGCGAGGTCGAGGTCGGCGTCGTCGCAGACGATGGTGGCCGACTTGCCGCCGAGCTCCAGCACGACCTTCTTCAGCGTGGGCGCGGCCTGGCCGTAGACCATCCGGCCGACGCTGTCCGAGCCGGTGAAGCTGACGAGGTCGACCATCGGGTGGCTGGTCAGTTCCTGCCCCGCCTCAAAATCACCGGTGACGACGTTGAGAACGCCGGGAGGAAGCCCGGCCTCGTCGGCGATCTCGGCGATCAGGAAGGACTCGAGCGGGGTCGTGGGGGCGGGCTTCAGCACGGCGGTGCAGCCGGCGGCCAGGGCCGGCGCGAGCTTCATCATGCTGAGGAAGAAGGGGAAGTTGTAGGCCGAGATGAGCCCGACGACGCCGAACGGCTCGCGGCGCAGGACACCCTGGCCGATGCCGGCGCCGACGAACGGCATGAGCGGCTTCTCCCAGGCGAAGGAGGGCATCACCCGCTCGGCCATGTCGCGCAGGTGCGCGATCGGGATGCCGACCTGGATGGATTCGGCCAGCCAGCGGACCGACCCCGCCTCAGCGATGTTCAGATCGACGATGTCGGCCGTCCGCCGTTCCAGGATGGACGCCATGCGCAGCATGATCTCGGCGCGGTCCCGAGGCGCCATCCGCGGCCACGGTCCGTCGTCGAACGCCCGCCGGGCGGCCTCGATCGCGCGGACCACGTCGGCGCGGGTCGCCTGCGGCACCCGGCCGATGATCTCCTCGGTCGCCGGGTTCCGGACCTCGATCTGCTGCGTGCCCGCACCGTCGGTCCAGGTCCCGTCGATGTAGAGCCGGTAGGAAAGGTTCTCGGGCATGCCTCAGCTCTCCCACCGCAGGGGTAAGGACTCCAGGCCCCACACTCCGCCGCCGTGTTCGAGCGGAACCTGCACGAGCTCGTAGTCGGGAATGAGGCGGTGCCACTCCTGGAGCAGCACGACCAGCTCCTGGCGGGCCAGGTGGGAACCGAGACAACGGTGCGGGCCGCCGCCGAAGGAAAGGTGACGGACCATCTCGCGATCGAAGTCGACCCGCTTGGCCTCGGGATAGGCCTCGTCGTCCCGGCCGGCCGCGGACAGCGGGAAGGTCGCCATGTCCCCCTTCCTGATCGGGCAGCCGTGGAACTGCGCGTCCCGGGTGGCCTTACGGGCGGTCTGCACGATCGGATAGGCCCGCAGGAGCTCCTCCACGGCGTGCGGGACCAGGTCGGGCTCGGCCACGATCCGGGCCCGGTCCGCCGGGTGCGTGGCCAGGTGCAGCAGGGCATAGGACGACTGGCCGGCGACGGTGTCGAGGCCGGCCATGAACAGCAGCAGAAGGCAGTTCAGCACGTCCGCGTCGGTCACCGGCGCCCCGTCGATCTCCCAGGAGATCGCGGCGCTGACGACGTCCTGGGCCCGCGGGTCGGGGTTCGCCCGGCGCTCGGCGACAAGCCCGGCGAAATAGGTCTGGACGGCCTGCATACCGCCGAGGCGTACCGAGCCATCGGGGTCGCTGTCGTTGTTCTCATGCAGGATCATGTGTTCCCACTGCATGAACTCGTCGAGCTTCTCCCGCGGCATCCCCATGATCTCCAGGAAGATGATGCTGGGGAACACCTGCGCGAAGTCGCCTACGAAGTCGCACTCGCCCCGGCCGCGCAGGCCCTCGATGAGTTCGGCCGCGAGTCGGTGCTGGTCGGCTTTCATGGCCTTCGTCCGGCCGGGGGAGAAATATGATCCGAGCAGATGCCGCCATTTCGTGTGCTCCGGCGGGTCAAGCATGATCGGGATCCATCGGTAGGGCGGATCGGACTCGGTGGGGACGATCACCGAATTCGACCAGAGGTCCGGGCGCTGGAGCCCGTCGAGGATGACCGACTGATCCGTGAAGATCCAGTAGCCGCCGGCCTCGTCCGTGCGCACGGCGGGACGGCCGATCGCCTGATGACCGTCCATGCGTTGGAACAGGGATAAGGCCGGTGCGGGTGGCGGTGCTAAGACATAGTCAACGACTGGGCAGGCGCGGGCGCCGGCTTCCGTCTCGGTCATGATGAATTCCCTCTCGTCACATGGTGGCCCGCTCAGGACGGGTCGGTGAGCGGCGGCCAGGTCCGGGAATGCAGTGCGCCGGACGCGTGGCGCATCAGATGGTCGTCCCGCATCACCCGGTTCCACAGGTAGCGCGTGAAATCCTCGTCGCTGACCCGGCCGGCGGCGTTCGCCCGCGCGAGAGCATCGCGCCCGGCCGGCAGGGACACCGGAATGGACCCGAGAAGCGAAGCGATGTCCGACCGTTCGAGCTCGTTGCCCGCCCGGCCGCAGGCGTCCAGCTCCCGCAGGTACCGGACCAACCTGGCTACTCCCTTGGACCACTGGGCGGCCAGCGGATCACCTATCCGGGGTGTGATCGTGCGCAACATGGCCAGCACGTCCCCGTACAGAGGCTGCCAGTCGGGTGAATCCACCGGCTCGGGCATGGCCGGTTTCCTCAGTCCGAGACCCATCACGGTGTTCAATGCCTCCAGCCACAGCCGGCGATGCAACTGGGCATACAGCATATGGTTACCGACGTCCTTGTCCACCCCTGTCGATCCGTCCACCCCTGTTGATTTGTCCGCTCCTGTTGACCCGTCTTCCGCCGCCGGGGCTCGCGCGCCCTCGTTCGGGGTCAGGGTCGCCATCGTCGTCTCCGCGAAGACCCGGTAGTAGCGGACCCGGTCCACATCGATCGCGTGGCCGGAGAGCTTCTCGTACTCCGCGAGGCGGTCGGGCAGGTGCGTGAAGGTGTCCTGCACCGTTCGCAGGGACAACCACGCGATGTCGTCCATGGGGTCGCCGAAATGGCAGAGTTCCCAGTCCAGCACGGCGGTGACCCGACCATCCTGGTACAGGAAGTTCCCGGGCCCGGTATCGCCCTGGACCAGGACCACGGGGCCGTCATAGTCAGGCACGTGGGATTCCAGCCAGTCGGCCGAGAGGCGGACCAGGGGATCGATCGACCCGTCCGGGGCCGTGCCGCGCCGGCGGATCTCGGCGATGCGTTCCAGGGCGTGTTCCCGCGCCGACCGGACGGGCCCGAGAGCGGGCACTTTCAGGCCGGCCGGGTCAAGGCGGTGGACCTTGGCCAGGCTCCGGATGAAATCCTGCGCCACCCGCACCTGCTCGGCGGGGTCACGCAGGCGGTAGAACCACGTCTCTCCCGCGACCCGCTCGAGCAGGACCGCCTCCTCGACGGGATGGACCGCGCACACCGCCGGGACGGCGACTCCCGCGCCGCGCAGGGCCCGCAGCACGTCGGCCTCGGTGGCCAGGCGATGGAAGGCGCCGCGGTCGGGCAGCCGCTGCGGGCTGTACCGCAGGAACAGCTTCCCGGCGTCGGCGTCGGCGTCGACGTCGACGAACCAGCCCTGGCGGGTACCGCCGCCCGGTATCCGTTCGGCTTTCAGAACGGGAAATCCAGTTGCTTTCTCGATCCACTCCAGGATCGCGGCAGGAAGTTCGAGAGCGCTCATCCCGCCCTCCCGGCCAGGCTCCGCGTCGCGCTTCGCAGACGCCGCCACTCGTGGATCGGATAGACGTCCTGGTCCTCGCCGTGGACAGTGCGGCCGTCAAGATTCCAGACCAGCGAGGTGTTGACACACACCGTGGTCCCGCCGGGAAGGATCATGCGGCTGGCGGCCTCGGCCCGGCCGGTCAGGGCCCGGCCGTCGTCATCGACGGCCTCCAGATCGATTCCGGTTATCCAGCCATGTTCCGGATCACGGTGCACGGTGCGACGGCCACCGACGATCCGAGCCACCCTGCCGTCGCGGCGAAGATAGCCGGAATGCACATTCTCCGGGGTCAGGCCGCCCTGCTGGGCTTCCGGCGACGTGTACGTGAGCAGGCTCAGGTCGGGCGACGCGGCCCAGGTGTAGCCGACGCGCCGGTAACCACGCTCCGTCCGGCGCCCCCAGGAACGGTCCCGCATGGCGTAGCAGTCGACGTCGATGCGTTCACCGTCGAGCAGAACATGGCCGGTCACCCGCCCGGTCTGGTCGTAGTGCGCGGCCTTCGGATACGGCGGGGCGCCGCGGCGCAGCGGTACGGGCGGTTCGAGGGCATCGAAGCGCAGCGCGATGCGGCACCGGTTCCGGTCGTCATAGCCGAGTTGATAGGACAGGGCGGGCTCGCGAACCTCGACCGTCAACCCGGTCGGAAACTCCAGCCGGCCCGGCGAGGTCTGTCTCGGGGCCTTCAGATGCTGGAACTGCTCGTAGAAAGGCAGGTCCCACGGGGCGCTGCCGGCGGCGTCCCAGATCCAGCAGCCGCCGCCCGTACCACCGGCGTTGTGCCTGACCGACGCGTAGAGCCAGGCCCCGATCGCCCGGTCCGGAACGAAGAACGAGAACCAGAAGGTCTCGGTCTCGTAATAGTCCGCCGAAGAAGTATGCAGGCCGTCATCGGCGGCCATGAAGCGGTCCTGGTCGTCGTCCATCTCCGCTCCCTTTGTCCATCCCAGCCTCATCGTCATCCCGCTTCCTTCGTCGCGGGACCACGAGAGCTTCCGCCCCGTCCGGGCCACGGATCAAGAGCCTTTCCGTTGACGCACCGTTTCCCGGTCGTGGACGATCCTCCGCGTGGGAATCGATCAGCTCGAGATGCTCGTCGCCCTCGCCGATGAGCTGCACTTCGGGCGGGCCGCCGCCCGGCTGGGCCTGAGCACCTCCAGCGTCAGCAAGCGCCTGCAGGACTTCGAGGCCAGCATCGGCATCCGGCTGTTCGACCGAACCAGCCGCCGGGTGACCCTCACCCCGGAGGCCCGGCCCCTGCTCGACCAGGCCCGGCTCGTGCTCGCCAGCATCGAGACCTTTCACGCCGTCGTCGCCGACACGGCGAACGGCGCCACCGGAACCGTCGGGCTGTTCCACGCCAGCAACCACTTCGACGTCGTCTCGTTGCTCGTACGGTCGCTGCAGTCCCGGCATCCGCGGCTGCGGCTCAACTACCGGGAGAGGCCGAACGGCGGTATCGCGGCGTCGGTGCTGGCCGGGAGAACATCCCTCGGCATGTGCTGGGGGGACGTGCCCGCGGGGCTCGAGCACCACCGCTTCGACGTCCTCATGCTGGACACGATCTTCGTCCCGGCGTCGCACCCGCTCGCCGGCCGCTCCGGGATCGACCTTTCGGACCTGGACGGCGAGACCTTCATTCTGACCGGCCCCGATCCCAGCGCCTTCTGGCGGACCGCGGGCATCGACATCACCGTTCGCCGCCTGCCGATCTGGGGGCGCGACGAACTCGCCACCCGCATCGAGACCGGCGAGGGGATCGCTCTCACCGCCTCACGGGCGGTGCCGAGATACCGGCACCGGACCGTCGTGGCGGTCCCGCTCACGGACCCCGCCTCGTGGTTTCAGCTGGATCAGCTTCTGGTCTGGCGAGCCGACGAGGTCAGTCCCGCCGTCCGCAACGTCGTCGCGACCACGAGAACCCTTGGTCTGCTGACCACCAGCACGTTCTGACCGGGCCGCCGCTACGGCCGGTTGCGGGTGCCCTGATCGATCGGCAGCGTGATGCCGGTGACGTAGCGTCCCTCGTCGCTGACCAGCCAGAGAAGCGCGTTGGTCACGTCGATCGGCTCGATCCAGGGCCGGCCCAGCGGGGAGACCTTCTTCAGCGCCACCTTGGTGTCCTCCAGGTTCGGAGCCTCGAGGTCGGGTCGGAAGACCCCGTACTGGGCGCGGTTCTGGGTGACCATGGGGGTGCCGACGGTCCCGGGGCACAGGGCGTTGACCCGGATGTCATGGCGGGCCAGCTCGTTGGCCAGCGTCAGCGCCAGGCCGACGACGCCGTGCTTGCTCGCGGTGTAGGCACCGAGATGCGGAATCCCGCCGAGGGCGGCCCCCGAGGCGGTGAGCACGATCGCTCCCCCGCGGCCACCGGCGATCATCGGGGGCACGACGGCGCGGATCGTGTTGAACACGCCGGTCAGGTTGACGGAGATCTGCTCGTCCCACTCCGCCGGCGTGATCTCCCAGAGCTTCGCGAGCCGGGGGGAGATGCCGGCGTTGGCGGAGACGATGTCCAACCGCCCGAGTTCGCCGACCCCGCGGTCCACCAGCGCCTGCAGCGCGTCGGCGTCGCGGACGTCGGCCTGGCCCCACACGACGCGGCGGTCCAGGGCCTCGACGGCCGCCACCGTCTCGGCGAGGTCGGCGTCGGTCCCGAGCCCGTACTCGAGTGTCGGCAGGTCCTTGAGCACGTCCACGAGGATCAGGTCCGCGCCCTCCTGCGCCAGCCGCACCGCATGTGACCTGCCCTGCCCGCGGGCCGCACCCGTGACCAGCGCGACCTTGCCCCCAAGACGACTCATTGGACTGCCTTCTCTCGACGCAACGTGGCGATCTCGGACTGGGTGAACCCCGCCCGGGTGAGGACCGATTCCGTGTCCGCGCCGAAGTCGGGCGCGGCGGCGGAGGCGGCGGCCGAGACGGGGGAGGCGTCGCCGTCCACCCCGGTCAGCCGCACCGGGCCGCGGAGCACCGTGTTCCCGTCGTCGAGCTTGAGGAGGTTTCCGCGGGCCAGGACATGTGGATCGGTCAGCAGGTCGGGCACGGTGCTGACCGGCCCGACCGCGGCCTGCGCGAGGAGGGTGACCCACTCGTCCATCGGCCGGGACGCGAACAGCGCCGCCAGCCGTTCGGTCATCGCCTCCTGCTCGGCGGCCGGGGCGTACAGCCGGTCGGTCAGCTCGGGCAGGTCGAGTGCGGCGCACAGCGCCCGCCACGGCCGCGGCTCGGCGGCGGCCAGCGTCAGCAGCCGGCCGTCCGCGCAGCGGTAGGCCCGCCGGCCGGCGCTCGGACCCCAGCCCGCGGGTTCGCCCGCGTGCACCCGGGCGACGTGTTCGGAGAGCAGCCAGCTCGCCGCGTCGAGGATGCTGGTGTCGACCAGCCGGCCCCGACCGGTGCGGTCCCGCTCGCGCAGCGCCGCCAGGATGCCGATCACGGCGACCATGGCGCCGAGCGGCACGGCGAGGACCAGGTCCGGCGTCGCCGGCACGCCGTCGCCGGCGAGCAGGCTCAGCACCCCGGAGTACCCGAGGAAGCTCAGATCGTGGGCGGGCCGGTCGGCGTACGGGCTGTCCTGGCCGAACCCGGTCAGCGAGCACCAGACCAGGCCCGGGTACTCGGCCGCGAGCTGGGCGTAGCCGATGCCCGCCCGGTCCATCGTGCCCGGCCGGGCCGACTCGACGAGCACGTCGGCGTCGGCGGCGAGGCGGCGCAGGACCCCCGGCGCCGCGGGGTGGCGCAGATCGAGGGTGAGGGAACGCTTCCCGTGGTTGTACGCCGCGTGCGCGCCCGGGATGGTGCGCAGCAGGTCGCCCGAGCCGGGCTGTTCGACGCGCAGCACCTCGGCCCCGAGATCGGCCAGCAGCCGGGTGCAGAAGGCGCCCGGCTGCAGCCGGCTGAGGTCGAGCACACGGATGCCGGCCAACGGCCCGCCGACCTCCCCGGACGCCCCGACCTCCCCGGATGCCCCGGTGGGGTTCTGCGCGTTCATGAGCGGCCTCCTCGGCGGTGCCCGGCCTCGCGGTCAGGTCGGGACGCTACCCATCCGTGCCACCCTGGTCAACAGACGACAAGATCTGTTGAATGATGTCCACAGTTGACCTTTACCCACAGGGGTCTACTCTGGCTCTCGTCTCGCCGAGACAACAAACTTTGAGATCTGTCGTGTGCAGATCCCGGGCGGACTGGTGCCGCCCAGACGGAAGCAGGTGATCGGCGTGAGCGACTCGGCGCACCGGATGCTCATCGACGGCCAGCTCGTCGCGGCGCGGGACAACCGCGAGTTCGACAACATCAACCCGGCCACCGAGGAGGTCATCGGCACCGCGCCGGAGGCGTCGGCGAGCGATGTCGAGCGGGCGATCGCGGCCGCCCGGCGCGCATTCGACACCACGGGCTGGTCCACCGACGCCGACCTGCGCATCGCCAGCATCGGCCAGTTACAGGCCGCCCTGCGCAAGCAGGTCGACACGCTGCGCCCGACGCTGACCGCGGAGTCCGGCATGCCGCTGGCGATGGCGTTCATGATGGGCGTCGACCCGGCGATCGAGGCGATGTCCTACTACCCGGACCTGCTGCCCTTCCTGGAGCTCACCGAGGAGCTTCCCCCCAAGGAGATCTTCGGGACGCCGGTACGCCGGGTCGTGCGCCGGGAGGCCGCCGGCGTGGTCGCCGCGATCACCCCGTGGAACGTCCCGTTCGAGCTCAACCTGCGCAAGTCCATCGCGGCGCTGGCCGCCGGGTGCACGGTGGTGCTCAAGCCGGCCCCGGAAACCCCGTGGTCGGCGACCCTCATCGCCGCCGCCGCCGCGGAGACGGACCTGCCCCCGGGCGTGCTGAACATCGTCACGACCTCCGACAACAGCGTCGCCGAGATCCTGACCCGCCATCCCGACGTCGACCAGGTCGCCTTCACCGGCTCGACGGCCACCGGCCGGCTGATCATGGCCAACGGCGCGCCGACCGTGAAGCGGGTGTCGCTGGAACTCGGCGGAAAGTCGGCGCTGATCGTGCTCGACGAACAGTCGCTGCAGGCCGGGGTCCTCACCGCGGCGGGCACCATCTGCGTGCACAGCGGCCAGGGGTGCACGCACTACACCCGGCTGCTCGTCCCCGCCCACCTGATCGGCGCGGCGACCGAACTGGCCAAGGGCGCGATGGAGGCGACGCCCTACGGGGATCCGCTGGACCCGAACCACATGATGGGCCCGCTGATCAGTCAGCGTCAGCTCGACCGGGTGCTCGGCTACATGGACCTCGGCCGCGCGGAGGGGCGGCTGGTCACCGGCGGCGGTCGCGCCACCCAGTTCGACCGCGGCTACTTCGTGCAGCCGACGGTCTTCACCGACGTCCCGAACTCCGCCCGGATCGCCCGCGAGGAGATCTTCGGGCCGGTACTGTCAATCATCGCCTTCGATGGTGACGACGACGCCGTGGCGATCGCGAACGACTCGACGTTCGGGTTGAGCGGGGCGGTCTTCAGCGCCGACACCGCCCGCGCCACCGGCGTGGCGCAGCGGCTGCGCACCGGCACCGTGTCGGTCAACGGAGCCCCGTGGTTCGATGTCGACTCGCCGTTCGGCGGCTACAAGCAGAGCGGACTGGGCCGGGAGTTCGGCCGCGAGGGCCTGGAGGACTTCATGGAGATCAAGACAGTGAGCTTCCCCGCCTAAATGGCCCGAACCCAGCCGGTCCGGTGGGGCACCCACGCCCCGACCACCGAGGATGAGGCCCGCGAACGCATTTTGCTCGCGGCGATGCGCTGCTACCTGCGCCACGGCGTTCCCCGCACGACCGTCGAGGACATCGCCCGCGAGGCGCTGATCCACCGGACCACCGTCTACACCTACTTCAAGACCCGCGACGACGTCCTCGCCGGCGTGGTGCTCATCGAGGCCCGCGGCCTCATGGCCGCCTCCGACCGGATCATGGGCGGCGCCGGCCGGTTCGAGGACAGGCTGGTCGACGCGTTCCTCGCCGCCCGCCGCGCGGTCGCGCAGTCGCCGTTCCTGTCCCTGCTGTTCGACCGGGACAACGCCGCCCAGACGGTCGGCGCCGCCTACGCCTCGAACCTGATCCAGCAGCGGACCCTGCCCACCCTCACCGGCTACATCGCCACCGCCCAGGAGAACGGCGAGCTACGCGGCGATGTCGGCGCCCCCGCGATGGCCCGCTGGCTGCTGCGCGTCCAGAACATGCTCATGACCGACCCGCCCGACGACAACGACGCCATCGAGGCGACCCTGCGGGTCTTCGTCGTCGCCTCCATCGCGCCCCGGCCGGGCGCCGCGCAGTAAGCCGCCGCACAGTAAGGAGCGAGCAAACATGACTGTTGCCGCCCTCCGCTACGACTTCCGACATCCACAGTCCGCACCGTCGACACCGACGCAGCGCTATCGGACCTGCCTCGAGCAGTGCGCCTGGGCCGAGCAGCACGGGTTCGGCCGCGTGGTGCTCTCCGAACACCACGCCCTCGACGACGGCTACCTGCCCTCGCCCCTGGTCGTCGCCGCCGCGGTGGCGGGCGCGACGAGAAAGCTGACGGTGCAGGTGGCCGCCGCGCTCCTGCCGCTCTACGACACGGTCCGGCTCGCCGAGGATCTCGCCGTGCTCGATCTCGCCAGCGGCGGGCGCGTCGAGGTGGTGGCCGGCATCGGCTACCGCGACGTCGAGTTCGCCATGTTCGGCGTCGACCGCTCCGGGCGCGGCGCGTACATGGAGCGCCAGCTGCGCGACCTGCTCGACGCCTGGGCGGGCCGGCCGGTCACCGCGCACGGCCAGGAGGTCGTCATCACCCCCCGGCCGGCGAGCGATCCGCGTTCGCTGATCTACGTGGGCGGCGCCAGCGAGATCGGGGCACGCCGGGCGGCGGCCCTCGACCTGGGTTTCGCCCCGGCGCTGCCCGACCCGGTGCTGTACGCGGCCTACACCGACGAGTGCGCTCGGCTCGGCCGGGCCCCGCGTCGCATCATCCCCGGCTCCACGCACGGCTTTCTCTTCGTGGCCGAGGACCCCGAGAAGGCGTGGGACGACCTGGCCCGGTACGCCGTGTACGAGGCGGTCACGTACTCCGCCGCGAAACCGGAGTCGGAGCGTTCCAGCGCGACCGTGGTGGGTGCGGACCTGGCCGCGGTGCGGGCGTCCGGCGTCTACCAGGTCGTCACGCCCGACGAGTGCGTCGCGCTCGCGCAGGCGCTGGAACCCGACCAGCCGCTGGTGTTCCACCCCTTGATGGGCGGGATGCCACCGGAGCTCGGCTGGACCAGCCTGGAGCTGTTCGCGGCGAAGGTGCTCCCCCGGCTGGCCACCCAGCCGACCACTCAGCCGACCACCCGGTAGGGCGCCCGATGCCGCCGCGTCCCCGCCGGGCTCACCCGCGCAGGGAGTCGCCCAGGATTCCCCGGCCGAGGAACAGTCGCTGGCAGGACAGGATCTCGTCGCGGGTGAGGACGCTGTGACGCAGCCAGCCGTTGTAGGGCAGCTCGGTGAGCAGGGTCCACAGGGTGATCGTGCCGGTCCGGGCCTCGAGCGGGGTCGCCGCCGGCCAGCGTCGTGCCAGCTGCGCGGTGATGGCGTCCAGACAGGCGCGCACCGCCCGCGCGGCGGGCCACAACGGCGGGGTTTCGACCATCTCGACGGTCCAGACATGGAAGACGGTCCCGTGCTGCTCGACGATCCGCAGCCACTCGTCGAGCCACCCGGCCAGCTCCGGCCCGGTGCTCACGTCGCCGAGCCGGTCAAAGTGGTCGCAGGTCCGGACGGCGGCCCGGTGCGTCAGGGTGGTGAACAGGGCGGTGCGGTCCGTCCAGTACTGGTAGAAGCTGCCGTGCGCGACGCCGGCGCGGGCGATGATGTCGTTCACGCTGGTTCCGGCGAGTCCCCGCTGTTCGAAGGCGGCGACCGCGGCCACCAGGACCTTCTCGACGGTCGACCGCCCCCGGGCCGTGACGGCCTTGCGCAGGCCGGGCTCGGGGGCGCCCTGATCATCGGCGGCGGGCCGCCCCGGGCAGGCGACGGGCCGCCGCGCGCCGGGGGCGTCGGGGGTGGCGAGGGCGGCGTCGCGATCGGGGGCATGGGCGGCCGGGAACACCGCCCGGTGGATGATGCGGGCGAGCGTGTCGTGCAGCGCCTTCTCCTGGGCGCCGCGCTCGGGTCCGCCGGCGCCGGCGCCGGCGTCGAGGACGATGTGAGCCCATTCGACGACGCAGATGACGGCGATGGACAGGACCCTCGTGTCGACGTCGTCGGTGTCGGCGAACGCCAGGCGCCCGTGGATGAGGGCGCCGAGCTGGCGCAGGTACTCCTCGGACGGGTTGTCCACCGCGGGTTCGTCCTCGAGCGGCCAGTCCGCGAACACCGGGGAGTGCCGGCGCAGCACGGCGCCGAGCTCCTCCAGCCAGACCTGGAAGGCCGCGAGGCCGGCACGGTCCGCCGTGAGCGTCGGCATCGCCGCGAACAGCGCGACCAGCTCCGCGCCCAGCTCCTCGAACAGGATCCGGAAGATCTCCTGCTTGCCGCGGAAGTACTGGTAGACGGCGGTGTCGGAGCGGCCGGCCGCCTCGGCGACGGCCTGGATGCTCGTCGCGTGGTAACCACGCTCGACGAACAGCAGGCGAGCGGCGTCGAGAATCTCCCGGCAGGCGCGCATCCCGTCCGGGCCGATGGTCGGGCTCACCGGGTAGGGGGCGCGGCGCGTGCGGGGCAGCAGCCGCAGGCCGGCGACCAGCCTCTCCTCCCCGGAGGGCCGCCCCCGGTTCAGCGGCCGGGTGCGCGGTTCGCCGTCAGCTCGCGTGGCGGGAACCGACTCGGACATCGACCACCGCTCCCTCTCAGGGCCGGCCTGCGGGAGCCGAGGCGGCGGCCGGGACGCCCCCCGAAGTCTATGCGGGGCCCATTCCCCACGACCCGATGATCGTTTCGTGTCGGTGTTTCGGAGGAAAATTCGCCCAGAGGGTTCCAATGTGACAGGCGTCTTAGTAGTGTCTGAAATCACAGATCGACCCGGGCTACACCGTCCAGTCCGCCATCGGCGGCACCAGGCCCGACCGTCCTTGCGGCCTGCGTCACTGCAACTGGGAGGAGCCGTCTCATGTCCGTCGCGCAGCCTCGAGCCGACAGCACCGATGCCTCGCCCTCCGGCGCCTCGCCCGCCGGCGGATCGCCCGCCGGCGGATCGCCCGCCGGCGGATCGCCCGCCGGCGGATCGCCCCTCACCGTGGGATTCATCGGCGCGGGATCGATGGGGGCGCCCATGGTCGAACGCCTGCTCGCCGCCGGCCACACCGTCCACCTGTACGCGCGCCGATCCGACGTCTCCGCCCGGTTCACGGACCTGGGCGCGCAGCTCGGGCCCTCGGCCACGGAGGTGGCCGGCGCGGTCGACGTGCTGATCGTCTGCCCGTTCTCGCAGGCCCAGCTGTTCGAGATCCTGGTCTCCGGCGGCGCGCTGGCGGCGATGCGACCGGGGTCGGTCCTGGTGCAGCACGCGACGGTGTCCCCCACCGCCATCCGCGAACTCGCCACCCAGGCCGCCGCCGGCGGGGTCGCCGTGCTCGACGCGCCCGTCAGCGGCACGTCGGATTCCATCCGCGCCGGGCGCCTCACCGTGCTCGTCGGCGGCGACAAGGCCGCAGCCGACCTGGTGGAACCGATCCTCGGCGCCTACAGCGCCACGGTGGTCCGCACCGGCGAGGTCGGGTCGGCGTCGGTCGTGAAACTCGTGAACAACCTGACGTTCGCCGCGCACGTCCAGACCGCCATCGCCGCGGACAACCTCGGGCGTTCGCTCGGGCTCGACACGGATCTGCTGATGGGCGCCCTCGGCGTGTGCAGCGCGAACAGTTCCGCGATCCAGCTGCTCGGCGCGATCGGCAGCACGAAGGCGCTCGCGGAGTTCGCACTCCCGTATCTGCGCAAGGACGTCGCACTGGTCGAACAGGTCGCCGCGGACCTCGGTCTCGACGTCGGGTTCCTCGGCAGCGTCGTCCACGACGGCCCGGCGGAGCTCACCGGCGACGCCTGACCGGCGCGGCACCCGGCCCGCCGCCCACACCCGTCCCACAGCCGCACGATCCGCATCATCCCCGGCATATCAACGTCATCCGTCATTTCCGCGAAAGGAACAATCATGGGCTTACTCGACGGCCGCGTCGCCTTCATCACCGGCGCGGCCCGCGGCCAGGGCAGGTCGCACGCAGTGACTTTGGCCGAGCAGGGCGCGAACATCGTCGGCGTCGACATCTGTGCCGACCTCGACGCCGTCCCCTACAAGCTCGGCACGCTCAGCGATTTACAGGAGACCGCCCGCCTGGTCGAGAAGACCGGCCAGGAGATGGCCGTCCACCAGGCCGACGTCCGCGACCTCGCCGCGTTGCAGGCGGCGTTCGACGCCGGGGTGGAGCGGTTCGGCCACATCGACACCGTCCTCGCGAACGCGGGTGTCATCCTCAGCAACACCCAGGAGCGCGACGCCTCCGAGGCGCTGCGGCTCGGCCTCGACATCATGCTGATCGGCGTCTGGAACACCTTCCAGGTCGCGATCCCCCATCTGAAGGAGCGCGGCCAGGGCGGCAACCTCGTCGCCACCAGCTCGATGGCCGCGCTGCTCGATCTGACCGACGGCCGCGGCGGGTCGGACGCCTACAACATGGCGAAACTCGCGGTGACCGGGCTGGTCCGGTCGTACGCGAATCTGCTCGCCCCGCACCGCATCCGGGTCAACGCGGTCGCCCCGACGAACTGCTCGACACCGATGATCGTCGACAATCCGGCGCTGTTCGCCGTCATCGAGGAGAACCAGCACCTCGCCAACGCGATGCAGACCGCGCTGCCCGACTTCCCGATGATCGAACCGCGGGATGTCAGCCAGGCGATCCTCTTCCTCGTCTCCGACAACGGACGCACCTTCACCGGAAGCCTGCTCCGGGTCGACGCCGGAATGTCCGTCCGCCGCTAGCGGAACGACGCCCCGCGCCCCGTCGAGGGCCCGGCGGCACCGAGATATCCGAACGGGCCCGAGGTGACCGATGAAAGTTGTTGTTGACGCGGAACGCTGCCGTGGGCACGCCCGCTGCCTGACGATCGCGCCGGATGCGTTCGAGTTCCTCGAGGACGAGGACCGGACCGTCGTCCACGACGAGGCAGCGGCGCAGGCGGGAATCACAATCCTGCGGGCAGCCCAGTTGGAATGCCCGGAACAGGCGATCAGCATCGAGACCGGAGAGGACAACCAGACGTGACCACGGTCCAGCCTGAGGCCACCGGAGAATCGACCGGCGTCGACCATCATTCACCGTACTTCCGCGAGCACAACTACGAGATCTACGAGGACTTACGGGGGAAGTGCCCGGTCGCCCACTCCGATGCCTGGGGCGGCTTCTGGATGTTCCTCGACCACCAGGACGTCTACAACGCCGAACAGGACACCGACCTGTACAGCTCGGCGATGGAGAAGGGGATCCCGCAGGCCGGTAACCCGGATCCCCTGATCCCGATCGACACCGACCCGCCGTATCTCCAGCAGTACCGGAAGATCGTGCTGCCCTGGTTCTCCCCGGCCGCGGCCAAGCGACTCGAATCGACCTTCCGCCGGATCGCCACCGAACAGATCGACGAGTTCATCGAGACCGGCGAGGCCGACATCGTCAGGCAGCTGACCACGCCGCTGCCGGCCCGCTGGATCCTGCAGATGCTGGGCTTCGACGACGGCCGCTGGGCGGACTGGGTGGCGTGGGTCCATGCGACGGTGCACGACCGCTCGAATGCCCCCGAGAAGGCCATGGACGCGGTCATGAACGTCTACACCAACATCACCGCGGAGATCGCGCTTCGACGCACCGAGGGCTACCGCGACGATCTCCTCAGCACGATCATGCAGGGGGAGGTCGACGGGGCGCCCATCCGTGACGAGCTGGTGATCGGCTTCGCGTTCCTCATGCTCCTCGGCGGGATGGACACCACCAGCGGCCTCACCGGCAACGCGCTGGTACGCCTGGTGGAGCAGCCGGAGCTGCGCCGGCGGCTCATCGACGAGCCGGACATCCTCCCGAAGGCGACCGAGGAGTTCCTGCGCCACGACACCCCCACCCAGGGCCTGGCCCGGATCATGACCAGGGACGCCGTGGTCCAGGGCCAGCAGCTGCACGCCGGCGACCGCCTCCTGCTGATGTACGCCGCGGCCAACCGCGACCCGAAGGTCTTCGCCGACCCCGACAAGATCGACTTTGACCGTACCGGGAACCGGCATCTGGCCTTCGGCGCCGGGGGGCACCGCTGCCTGGGCTCCAACCACGCCCGCGCGATGTTCCAGGTCATGATCTCCGAGGTCCTCACCCGACTGCCGGACTACACGATCGACGGCGATTTCGAGCGGTTCCCCGACGCGGGTGACGTCTATGCCGTGCGCAGCCTGCCGATTCGTTTCACCCCGGGTCCC
>NZ_JANEZT010000882.1 GCF_025403405.1 Frankia tisae | reverse complement strand
CCCCAACACCTCGCGCGCCTTCGACGGATCCCCCACCAGCACATCCACCTCCGCCGGCCGGAAAAACCGCGGATCCTGCTTCACCAACCCCGACCAGTCCGAAATCCCCACCCGCCCGAACGCCGTATCCAACAACTCCCGAATACTATGCGTCACCCCCGTCGCCACCACATAGTCATCCGGGGTGTCCTGCTGCAACATCCGCCACATCGCCTCCACATAATCCCCCGCG
>NZ_JANEZT010000881.1 GCF_025403405.1 Frankia tisae | reverse complement strand
TCATCGACCTCGGCCGGGTCGACCACCAGCAGCCCGCGGCCGTTCGCCGCAAGCGCGGCCTCAACATACTCGGCACCGAACCGGGCGAACCGGTCGCGATGCTCCACGACGATCGGTGTGGCTCGCCCGGGTCACGCAGCAGGGCGAGGAACTTCCTCCGGTGGCCGTTCAACGCCGAACCCACCTCGGTGACCACCCGATCGACAGGCAGACCCCGCCCGGTAGCCCAAGCGGTGACCCGGGCGACCTG
>NZ_JANEZT010000880.1 GCF_025403405.1 Frankia tisae | reverse complement strand
TCCCAGACGTAGAGCACCGCCGTAGCGGCGAGCAGCCCGACGAGCGCCGGCCGGGCCCACACCGGATCCGCCGGCCGGCCGCGCACCGCCCGCCGCCACCGGCTCACCGGCGGCGGATCGCCCGCGCTGACCGCGGCGCTGGGCAGGACCGTCGCGCTGGAGGGGTCCTCGGGCTGCGTCATACGCCAGATACTCACCGTGCAACCTGTGCGCAAGCTGAGAGTGATCGGATGCGCCACCGACGGCCCCGG
>NZ_JANEZT010000879.1 GCF_025403405.1 Frankia tisae | reverse complement strand
CCGGAACAAGTTTCCGGCCCGTCGCGGCGCGAAAATGCGGCCGGCCGCCGCCCCCGAGCAGTTAGCCGCGCCATTGCGCTGGTTGCGAATGGCGCGAACGGCTTCGTACTCTTCGTTCTCAATGATTGTAACTGGTCAGGTACCGCTTTGATCTTGGGTTAGCTGATTGCGGGTATCCAGGGGTGGCCCTCGGCGAGTTGCACGAGGGCGGAGAACTGGCCGATGCCGTGTTTGGTGGTGGTGGACAGGTAGCT
>NZ_JANEZT010000878.1 GCF_025403405.1 Frankia tisae | reverse complement strand
GCCCCCACCGGCACGTCACGGCCCAACTCCCCCGCCCACCAGGCGAGATCCTCCCGGGTGTAGGCGTAGACGGCCTTGTCCGGACCACCGTGGTTGACCAGGTCGGCCTGGCGGTCGCCGTCGAGGTTTTCGCGGCGCACCGCGACCCGCCCGGCCACCGGCTCCTTCCAGATCGCCGTCATCACCTCGCCGCCGTCACCGCCGGTGCCGCGGGGAACGGCGCGGGGTAGACCGACGTTGACCGACACCACCCGTGGGCCTCGCACCCCACCGATCGGGCCGTACGTGCCACTCATCCCGGCCTCCAGGCCTCGCCCTCGTCGGAGCTTTCCACCAGGACATTTCTACGTCGCCGCAGGCACCGGCACATCCCATCCCC
>NZ_JANEZT010000877.1 GCF_025403405.1 Frankia tisae | reverse complement strand
GCCGTGTCGAGGTTTCCATAGAGGCCGGGATTGAACTTCGGGTTCAACATCTGAATTGCGGTAAGGCCATCCCTGATCCCGCTGTTAATGTCTTTCATTAGATCCAACGTGTCTGATCCAGTAGATAAAATTTCCCGGAGTTGTGCCAATTGCTGGAATGCATTTGCTAAAAGTTGGACCAGCACTGCAACATCGCCACCCCAAATGTCGGCCTTGGCGGATTTGGGAAAAGCGAAGGTAAGACAAAGCACCATGGCAAAACCAAATTTCTTCATGTGGCCTCCTTTGCGGCACTGCGAGCGATGCCTTTCGGATATATTTCCGCCGCTTTCTCCAGCGCGGCCATAAGTGTTAGCCCTTCTTTTCTCATCGCCTCGAT
>NZ_JANEZT010000876.1 GCF_025403405.1 Frankia tisae | reverse complement strand
GTAGGCGGGGTGTCCGGTGTCGGTGAAGGTGATGGTCCAGCCGTCGTGGTGGATCTGCCGGTGGTGCTGGCCGCAGAGCAGGACAAGGTTGTGGAGGGCGGTGGCACCCTCGTTTTTCCAGTGGATGACGTGGTGTGCTTCGCACCATGAGGGGGGTCTGTCGCAGCCCGGGAAGGTGCAGCCGCGGTCGCGGGCGATCAGGGCGCGGCGCATCTGTGGGGGGACGGTTCTGTTGGTGTGGCCGACGTCGAGGGGGATCCCGGCGGGGGTGAGGATGATCCGGGTGATTTCGGCGTCGCAGCTCAACCGGGCGAGGGTGCTGTGGGGTAGGGGAAGGCCCCAGCTGGTGGTGGCGGGGATGGTGCCCGAGGCGAGCAGGG
>NZ_JANEZT010000875.1 GCF_025403405.1 Frankia tisae | reverse complement strand
GTCCGACTTACCTCGAAGCCGGCAAGGCATACGCGTTCAAAGCTCAGATCAACGACGTAGTGCCCACCACTGCGCAGAAGGCGTACAAGGTCCTCGGCTATTGGAGCCTGCCCGACGGTACCCGGGTGGACGGCACCGAATTGCAGTTCACCCCACGGCCGGAAGACAAGTTGCTGAGCTTCTACACCTACGTCGAGGGCTACCCGGATGAAACGACGGTGGCCACGCTGCCCTTCAAGACGTGGAGCTACACTTGGCCGCAGAACTGGCGAATCCGAGTGTCCGCCCTGCAGACCGACGTGCCCGCCACGATCAAGTACCAAGTCGACACGCCCGAGTTCGATCTCAAGACGCTCAACGGCGAGCCGCTCACCTACACG
>NZ_JANEZT010000874.1 GCF_025403405.1 Frankia tisae | reverse complement strand
CTACTATGATTTAAACATTGTTTATATTCTTAGATGCACGTACGTCGTGTTGCGCTCTGTAATGTTATACATACACTTATCCTTCATTATACCCGAACTTTTTATATTAAAAGCAAATTTATGGAAAATGCAATTAATTGTCTATTATTTTTGTACGGTACATTTAAAATTAAGGATCAATTTAAAAACGCCTACATATACCTTTAAGTACATGTAGACGTCCAATTCATATATTATTTAACTTCGCCTGTTTTAGGATCGAATTGCTTAATAGCATTTTTACGTAATTTATCTTTTGCTTTGTCACTTGCTTTATAGTTATTGTTGTAAATCGTAGCTTCCCAACTACCATACATTGGGTTAGGGAAAATGATATATTTC
>NZ_JANEZT010000087.1 GCF_025403405.1 Frankia tisae | reverse complement strand
GAGCAGCGTGAACGGTTCGAGGCGGACCGCGTCGTCCTCGGACGCTTCGACGGAGCCGGACGGGAAACCGGCCTGGAAGGCGAGCACCTGGTTGTCGACACGGGCCAGCCCGCGGCCGGGCACGGTGAACCGGGCGGCGTCCGGCAGATCGATGAGGCGCACCGAGTCCTCGACGTCGAGGAGCTTGAGGGTCATCCGCAGCTGGGTGTTGCGCTTGATCTCGTCATAGTTACGCACCGAGGCGGGGCTCTGCGTCGCGAACAGCAGGTGCACACCCAGGGAGCGGCCCCGCTTCGTCAGGTCGATGACGGTCTGCAGCTCGTCGGGGAGCTCGTCGGCGAGGATCTGGAACTCATCGATGATGACGATCAGTCGGGGCAGCTCACCGGCGATCTGCTCGATCTTCTGCACCCCGCGGGCGAACAGCAACCGTTCGCGGCGCAGCAGCTCGGTGCGCAGGTAGCGCAGCGCCCGCTCGGCCTCGTGCAGGTCGGTGTCGCTGACCAGGCCGACGCAGTGCGGCAGCCGGGTGAGCTCCTGCAAGGACGTGCCACCCTTGAAGTCGAACAGTCCGATGATCACCTCGTCGGGCGAGTACCGCGCGGCGAGCCCGGCCACGATCATCTTCAACAGCTCGCTCTTGCCGGATCCGGTCGCGCCGCCCAGCAGGCCGTGCGGGCCATGGCGGACGATGTCGAGCTCAAACAGCCCCTCCTCACCGACGCCCACCGGAATCGTGAGGCTCCCGGGGTCGCGGCGGGCCGACCAGTGCGCGTGGATGGCGTCGGCAAGCTGGTCGGACGGCTGCGCCAGATCGAACGGGACCAGATCGGACAGCCGCACCTTGGCGGGCAGCGGCACGTCCCGCTCGGCCACGAGCGGATCGTCGAGCCGCGCGAGCATCCGCGCGCAGCGGTGGGCGTCGTCGGCGTCGAGCGCCGCCGGACTCGCCCCGTGTACGACCCGGCCGGTCCTGGCGTCGGCCTGCGTGATCGTGCCGTCGGAGCCGAACTCGACCAGGGTGGTGGTCAGATTGGGGGGCGGGCCGTCCACGATGATCGCCGACGCATCGGCCGCGAGCGCACGGCGGAAGGCGAGGCTGGACCCGGGCCGCAACCGCGGGCCGTCGACGATCAGCAGGGTACGGACCGCCTGCACCCGCTCGGGGGACGCGGAAGACGACGGGCTGAGCACCGGGGCGCCGCCCCGGCCACCGTGGCCACCTGCAGCCCCGGATCCGACCGGTCCCGCGCCGGTAGGCGCAGGCGAGGCCGTCAGCCAGGCGGCGGCCTCGTCGACGGCGCGCTGCGGGTCGGCGGCGGCGTCGATGCGCCGTATCCGGGGTGCCCCGCC
Source organism: Frankia tisae (assembly GCF_025403405.1). Lineage (GTDB taxonomy): Bacteria > Actinomycetota > Actinomycetes > Frankiales > Frankiaceae > Frankia > Frankia tisai. The sequence continues at coordinate 18,130 of NZ_JANEZT010000087.1, read as the reverse complement.
CATCTCGTCCCGCAGGTGCGGGAGCCACTTGAGCCACTCCCAGTCCGCGGTGTCCTCGACCAGCAGGCCGATCCGCAGATGGGCGGGCCCCTGCGCGCAGCAGGCCTGACAGATCGCCGCGCGGGCCAGGCCCAGCACCTCCGGCCGTGGGCCGCGCAGCGTCACGAGCTCGCCGCGGTCCAGGCTGAAGGTCAGTGGCACGGGAGTGAGGCCGCCCGCCCGCGCCACCCGGTCCTTGGTCTCGGCAGGGGCCTGGTCCATCCGTTCGACCGCCGGGCGCCAGTCCAGGTGTCCGACGGCGACAAAGACATCCAGGAAGTCACTGTCAGTCGGCCCGCGCTCCCACAGGGTGGCGGCCAGCTGGTCGGCCGCCCGCACCCAGTCGGCGGCCGTCGGCGTGATGTCCCAACGGCGGCGCAGCTCCAGGCGCCTGGCCTCGGCCAGCCTGGTGTCGAACGCCGCGAGCTCCGCCTCCCGCTCGGCGGCACTGCGGCGCAGCTCCCGGCGACGACGCAGCCGGCTCTCCACAAACGAGAACACGACGATCAGCGCGCCCAGGCCCGACATGAGCGCGTACGCGACCTGCCTGGTCATCGCGAGCAGGACGCCGGCGAAGACCAGCGGCGCGCCGAGGGACGCCCAGTTGAACGGGCTCGCCCGGCCCGGCTCCCGAGGCGTCGGCGGCAGCGTGACCACCCCCGGGACCGACGGCGGCACCGGGCGGGCGGTGCGGTGGAACGGCACGGTCGGACGGTGCTCGGCTGGGACGCCGAGCGCCTGGCCCGGCCGGGCCAGGCCGCCCGTGCGGGCCAGGCGCACGATGGTGCGGCCGGTGGCGAGCACGGCGCCGGAGTGCAGCACCTGGTCGCCCGCGGGGACGTCTGCGTCCACGGTCAGTTCGGCCGCGGCCCGTAGGCAGGTCACCGCGTCGCCGTCCACCGCGAGCTCCGCCGCCGCCTCCTCGACGCCGCCGAGCTCGACCAGCGGCCCGTCGAACGGATCGATGACCAGCGAGACCGTCTGCTCGCCAGGCACGGGCAAACGCCGCCCGGCGCCCGGACCGGCGACGACCACCAGCTCCCATCCGCCGGTATGCGACCCTGCCGGCGACCAGGGCCGCGGGTCCGGCGATGTGGGCCGTGCCTGCGATGTGGGCCGTGCCTGCGGTGCGGGCCGTGCCTGCGGTGCGGGGGTCCACCAGTCCGCATCCGGCGGGATCGCATCGAAGACGCCGGCCTTCGGCGCGGCCGTGGGCTCCCACCAGGCATCGGCGGCGCCGGGCTGCCAGGTGGACGGGTCCGGCGTGGCGGGCCCGCTGCCGTACCCCAACCGGTACTCGGCCCCGGGCCTGGCCGGGGCCACCTCGATGCCGTCGACGATGCCGCAGATCGCCACCGGGACGTCGGGCCCGAACGACTCCCCGTCCACCACCAGACCGAGCTCGCCGGGCGGGCCGAACAGGCGAAGACCCAGCTCCCGCACGGTCGCGTCCGACCCGACGTCCACCGACCAGTCCCGCGTCGCGCCACCCACGGCGACCGCGCGCACCCTGACGATCACAACTGCCGCACACCGCCCCTTCTCCTCGACGTCGCACCTTTCACCAGTCGCTCCGGATGCGATCAGACCGGCGGTAGGAACTCGGCGACACGTGCCCTGGTCTCGCGATGGCAGACCGGGCAATCAGGGATGAACGTGTGGGCACGCAACCTTGCGGGACGGTCCTTGCCGAGGATCGGGCTGCCGGGATCGACAATCGCAGCCCGCAGACGCGCGTCGCAGAACGGGCACGTGTAGTCCATCGGCTCGACGAGGACCGCTCCCGCGAAATCCTCCTCGCGCACGCTGCCGTCCGCGGCCCTCGCATCCAGCCCGGCGAGCTGCGTGCCCGCGTTCCAGTGCATCAGATAGTAGATCGGCGAGCCCGAGAAGAACCGTGCCGTGACGCGCCGAATGTTATCTCGAGACGCCCAGTAAGGATCTTCCCAGTGATAGTAGTTGCGGACCACATCATCACTTTCGAAGGGCACGCCTGCGGGCCAGTAATCGACTTCATACCCCACAATGTCGGCTTTAATTATCACCAACGCTCCACCCCGATCATGTGCCGTATAAGGATCTCAGAATCCGGCGAGTCCGGCATTATTATAGCATCACCTGGATCTATCGTCGTGGTGTAGATGGCACCGCCGTCGGCAAATCTCTTCGCGACGTTGGGATCCGCGGTAAAGGAGATCATCGACTTTTCCCCCAGATCTTGTATATCGGTTCCGAAGACGACGTGGGCCTCGGCGTAGGCCTCCTCGCTTCCCCAGGTCGCGACTCCTGCCTGGTGCGCCCGCTCGGAGGCCGCCATCGCTGCGCCGATATCGCCGGTCGAGGCATAGGCATGCCGGGCGGCATCACTCATAACCATGCCACTATGATTGAAGACTTCGCCTTCCAGGGCGTGGTGGGAGCCCCGGTAGATGGGGATCTGCGCGGCCGGGAGCTCCGGTGCAACACTGGCCTCCGCGGTTGCCAGGCCTTCCGCGCGCGCCACGGAACGCGCTCCGCCGAGCTTCCCGGCAAACCCTCCGGTGGCCGCGCTGAACGCCAGCTCCCCAAGCCCGAGCTGCCCCGGATGTACCATTTCCTGCATAGCGATGTCCTGAGACGCCCCGCCGACCGCGGCGCTGGCTGCGGCAGAGAATCCCCCCTTCACAAGCCCGCCGGCGATTCCACCACCGACGCCTCCAGCGATTCCGGTGATGGCAATGGATCGCGGATTGAAGTTTCCGGTGACGAGGCCCAGAGCCGCCGAGCTCCCGGCGCCGATAAGTATGCCGGCGCCGACCGCCTGCCCGCCCGGCACGAACATGAGCCCGGCTCCGGCGCCGATGACCACGGCGGCGCCGAGGCTCCCCCACGGGTCCTTCTTGACGTTGTCCCAGGCCTTTTCGAATATTCCCTTGCCGGCCTGGCTGCGATAGTCGCTGTATTCCTCATCGGTGAGCGGGCGCAGTCCGGTCGGGTCAACCATGCCGACCGGGTCGTTCCAGGCGAGGTGGTAGGGGTTTGCCTGGCCCGGCATGCCGGGGATGTTCGCGAGTGGATCGGGCGCCAGAAAGGAGCGGGTCTGCGGGTCGAGAACGCGTGCGCGTTGCCAGACCAGCCCGCCGAATGCCAGCTCACCGCGGTAGCCGATAGCGGCACTCAGGTCCGGCGGACTGCTGGGCGGGCCCGGTCTGCCCGCCGGCGCCACGACGGGTCGTCGAGGCGGATCGCCCACCGCCGAGCCGGCGCCGGTCACGATCGGCAGCCCCCAGACATCGTGGTCGCCGAGCGAATCCTGCCAGTCGAGCTCGAGCCACTGTCCGGATGCGGACCGGACCGTGCCCGCCCCCGGGCGGGTCCCCCTGTCATCGTCCCCGGAGAGGACCGTCCCGGATCGGGCGTCCCCGCCAACTGTCCGGGCGGCCTCGTCGATCACCCCGATGGCCGACGCGGCACGAGCGTACGTACGTCGGCCCAGACCATGGACCTGCCCCGGCCAGGCGACCGGGTCCCAGAGCACGGCCAGACCGTTCACCTGAAGCGGATCACCGAGGGCGTCGACCACCAGCCGGTCCACCCGAGCGGACCCCGGCGCGCTGGCCGGAACCTGCCGGACCTCGCGGAGCCGGCCCAACGCATCCCAGTCGTAACGGACCGCGCCGGTAGGCCCGTCCGCCGTGCACCGCCGCCCGGCGGCGTCGTAGCTGAACGTGGCCGGTGGGCCGTCGCCGACGCGGCGTTCCATGAGACGGCCGGCCGGATCGTAGGCGGACCGGATCACGGTCGCGGGATCGCCGCGGTCCTCGGCGATCAGGCGGCCGCCCAGGTCCCAGGTGAAGGTCCACAGGCCCCATGGCCCTTGAACCGTGACGAGCTGGCCGGCACGGTCGTAGCTGAACCGCAGCTCCTGCCCGCTGTCGACCACCCTCGTCACCCGACCGGCACCGTCGCGATGCACGGCCCGGCCGGGGCGGGCGGCGGATCGCCCGTCCGGGTCCCGCTCGATGACGCGGCGCCCGAGCGCCGGATGTGTCACCGACCGGAGGCGTCCGTCGTCATCGTGCTCGTACCGCACCGGCGTCGTACCGGCTCGCCCGACGCTCACGCACCGTCCGTCGGCGTCGTAAGCCCATTCGAGCCGGCCCGAACTGGTGGTGCGGGCGATCAGCCGTCCGGCCGTGTCGTAGGCCAGGCTCACGCGGACGTCTGGGTCCGCAGCGTACCCGGAGCCCGCGGAGACACCGGACAGCGTCGCCGCACTCGCGCCTGTGAGCCGCCCGGCCAGGTCGTGATCGTAGCGAAGCCGCGGGGTCTGCTCGTCCGGCAGGCCGCGTCCGGCCAGGCGGCCGGCGGAGTCCCACCAGTAGCGCGTCCCGGAGCCGTCCGCCTGACGCAGCATCTGGACGCGGCCGTTGCGGTCGCGGACGACGGAGGTGGTGCGGCCGAGCGGGTCTGTGGTGCCGGCCCGGCGGCCGACCTCGTCGCGGCGAAGCTCGTGGCGGCCGTCCAGCGGATCCGTCCATGCCGACAGCTGGCCGCGGGTGTCGTACTCGTAGCGGGTGACGGCGCCGAGGGGGTCGGTGGCGCTGGTCAGGGCGCCGCGGGCGTCGTAGGTGTACCGCCGGGTGGCGCTCTCACCGTCGGTGACAGCCACCGGCAGACCGAGGGGGTTGCGCTCGATCGTCGTGCGCCGCTCACCCGGGCGGGTCACCGCGACGACCCGGCCGTACGCGTCGTACTCCCAGCGGGTTTCCCGGCCGGCGGGGGTGAGGAGCGCGGTCAGCCGGCCCGCGGCGTCGCGGCGGTAGAGGGTGCGTGCCCCGGACGGGGAGGTGGTCTGTACCCAGCGGCCGGCGCGGTCGTAGCCGTAGGTCTCGCGGCGGCCGAGCGGCGTGGTGACGGCGGCGAGGCGTCCCCCGGGAGTCCACTCGAGTGTGCGCCGCCCGCCGGCCGGGTCGGTGACGGCCACCACCCGTCCGCGCGGGTCGTGCTCGTAGCGGGTGACAGCGCCGGCGGGGTCGGTTTCGGCGATGACGGCGCCGGCCGGGTCGTACGCGCGCTGCCAGACCCGCCCGTCCGGGCTGGTCCGGCGCACCGGCCGGCCGGCGTCGTCGTACTCGACCCGCCACTCGTGGCCCTCGGCGTCGGACGCGACGGTCGGCCGGCCGTCCGGGTCGTAGCCGCGGCGGAACGTCGCACCGGCAGGGTCGCTGAGGGCCACCAGCCGGCCGAGGCCGTCGTGGTCGAAGTGGAACTTCTGACCGTCGGGGGCGACGATCAGCGCGGTGTTACCGAACAGGTCGTACTCGAAGCCGAGCGTCGAGCCCAGCGGGTCGGTGACCTGCTCGACCCGCCCGTGCGGGCCATACGTCGAACCCCACCGGCCCCCGGCCGGGTCGAGGTAGCCGTCAGGACGGCCCGCGGCGGTGTAGTGGTATTCGCTGCCTGCCCCGTCCGGGCCCTGCTCGCGCACCACCCGCCCGGCGTCGTCGCTCTCCCACACCCGGGTCCGGCCCACCGGCCCGGTGATCCCGGCCAGCCGGCCGGCCGCGTCATAACGCAACCTGCTCCGCCCGCCGCCCGCGACCCGCACATCGATGAGCTGGGCGTCGTCGTCCCAGCGAAACCGGGTCGTGACGCCGTCCGGATCGACGACGCAGAGGGGCAGGTCGTCGTCGTTCACGGTGATCCGGGTCAACGCGCCCGCCGCGTCCACGATCTCCACCGGGGTACGCGCGATGCCGGCGTAGACCCATCGGGTCAGGTAGCCACGTGCGTCGGTGTAACCGGTCAGACGACCGAGGGTGTCCCACGACCAGCGCTCGGTGATACCGCCCGGGCCGGCGCGGTGAACCAGGTTGCCCTCGCCGTCGTAGTCCATCGCCCAGCGGGCACCGGAACGTTCCTCGATACCGCGCAGCCGCCCGGCGTCGTCGAACACCCGGTAGAAGGTGCGGTCCGCGTCGTCCACCACGCAGACCAGCCGGCCGGCCGAGTCATGGCGGTACTCGTTGATCGCCCCGCCCGCCGCGTCGGTGACCAGAGTGCGATGGCCCTCGCGGTAGGCGAACCGGACAAGACGGCCTTCGGGGCTGAGCTGGGTCAGGACCCGACCGGCCTCGTCATAGGTGGTACGGGCCAACGTCACACCGTCGGCATCAACGATCTCGGCGAGCGGGCCGGTCCCGGCACCGGCCTCGTCGGCGTGGCGGTAACGATAGCGGCGGGAGCCCTGCGGGCCGCCGTCGACGGCGACCAGATGGGCGTGGGTGTCGTAGGCGTAGCGCACCTCCCGGCCATCACTGGCCCGCACCCCCGTGACCAGGGCACGCTCGTCGTCCCACACCAGCTCGAGGAACCGGCCCGAACGAGGATGCGACAGCCGCGTCAGCCGGCTACCCGACCAGGCAAGCAGCAGCTCCGTCCGGTCGACACGCACCCGCACCGGGCGGCCGGCTTCGTCGTACCACCAGCTCTCCCCCGGCCCACGGGTGAAACGGAAACCCGCACCATCGGCGTGCAAAGTCGCGCCCAGCAGCGGCAACTCGGTCGGCCGGTCCACCCCCGGTCGCACCACCAAGGACCGTGCGCCGTCCAGGCCGCGCCACTCGACCTGCCCGTCACCGACGTCCAGCGCGGTGTCGGCCCAACTGGACCAGCCGCGCCCGTGCGCACCGAGCCGCTCGTGCCCACGAGAGTTGTAGGTCCGCCGCCAGCCGGCCGGCGCCACCCGACCAGGCAGCGGCAGGTCGAGTTCCTGCTCGACGAGATTGCCGTTCGCAGTACACACCGGGTCAGCCGCGAAACCGCTGTCCGGCGGCCGACCCAGCAACTCCGGAGCATCAACCGTCAGCGAGGTCGTCGGCAGCGAACCGATACCGGCCGCCTTCAGCCCGACGGCAATACGGCCGTCGTCGACCGTGACCGGGCCGGCGGCCGTGCCCGCCGAACCCCGGTCGGCGGCGACGAACGCATCCTTCACCGTGCCGACGAAACGGTCCCGCTCCTCGGCCTCGCTCAGATGCGCACTGAGCTTCGCCCACAGATCCGGATGCGAAAGACTGTACTGCGCCCCGAACCGGGGAACGACGTCGTTGTAGTAGGCCCGCACGCCGCTCGCCGCCGTCGACAGCGCCGCGCGGGCCGCGGTGGCGTCCGTGACATAGGTACCCAGGTCTTCGGGGTCCGCGGAGCTGGTGGCCACGACGGTCGTCCTTTCTTTCCCGGTCTCCGCCGGCTCGGTCTCGCTCCACCAGCTGTGAACCCCGTGGTTCCGAACAGATTCCGGCGGCGGTCCGGACCCCCGCGAAGCCAAGTGCCCTAGAATGCGCCGGACAGTCGATCAACGCCCGGGGGGAGGCCCACAATGGGTGTGCACGGCGGCCAGCATGTGGTTTTCGACTTCGACGGCGCACTTGAGCTGGCCAGACGACTGTGGAGCCTGGCCGACAGCGTCGACACCTTCCGCGGAAAACGGGACACCGCCACGACCACCGCCCTGCGCCACTGGCAGGGCCGTTATGCCACCGAGTTCCGCAACAGCATGACCACCGAACAGGGCAGCGACACCAACCTCAGCACCGCGATGCGGGACGACGCCCGCACCCTGGCCGCCCTGTGGAGCCAGGCGATGGAGGAAGAGGCGAAGGTCCGATACGCCGACCACGTCACCGAGAAAAAGCAGCACCGAAGCTTCTTCCATCGCGTCGAGGACGCGGTGTTCGGTTCCGACGAGGACTACGGACCCCAGCCCGGGCCGTTCGCCGTGCCACAGCCACCCACCTTCACCGCAACAGGAAACCTCCCGACCTACAACTAGGAACCTCGCCCTGCGTCGGCCTCTCGCGGCCGCACTTCCCACGGATGGTGTCTGCCGCGAAAGGTGCGGCAGACACCATCCGCCACCCTCCATGCACACGGTTCCTCGACGCAGGCACATCCCCGCGACGCCGGCACCCGCCTCACGCCAACAGAGTTCTCGAGGCCCGAGCAGAGGGAGCGACCGACGACCCGTCGCTCAGCTGCCGCCCGCCGACATGATGTCCGTGTTGATCTGGCTGACCTTCTGCTGCAGCTGACCGAGCTGGATGACCGCCCGGTCCAGCGCCGACTTGGTCTGCGGCCAGATGTCAGTGCGGAACTGGGCGGCGAGGCCGCCGTCCCAGTTGTTCGGGTCACTCAGCAGCTGGCCCTCGTGTTCCAGGTTCTGGATCTCCTGACTGAGCCCGGAATTGATGATCTGCTGCATACGCCCGATCGCGTCGCGCGCCGTGTCAGTGGAGACAACCCGAGCCATCGATCCTGACCCCCTCGGAAGTCGATTTTGCCGCCAACCCTAACATCATAGGCACACCATCCCGCCGGACGGCGGGCCCGACCTGGCGATATTGTCTCCTTCTTGGGTTGCCGCACCACAGTCCGGACGGCGCCTCTCTGGCCGCCCCGGGTAACTGATTGCGATTCGACAAGCAGGCGCGCCAACGAGCCGGCCTTGACAAGGGCTGCGTCCCTTGGGGGCTAACCCCAAGTACCACCTCCACCCAGCGGGTGGACGTTCCCGCCCGCGCTCAGCTACAATTCTTTGCACCGGGGGCGGTCATCCCATGTTTATCGTTGGGATGCGGCCCCGGCCAGATGGCTGCGGGTGCGCGGGTCATTCTGGATGCCGGCCGCCGCTAGGCCGGAGTTTTTCATATGACGTTGCTTCCGAGATCAGTGGGTGCGTTCATCCCCGGTATCGTCGCGCGTTCAGGTGCCGCCGGCACCCGTTGTTCCACCGGAGATAATGGTGAGTGGTGTGCGTAGCTGGCCGGATGACGGGCTGTTCGAGGCGGCGGTCGTCCGTGGCTCGTACCAGCATCCGCGCCTGGCTGGCATCACCTTCGACCGGGAGATCTCCGTCGTGCCCGGTCAGCCCGGTGTCGGCCGAGACGGGTCCGGACCACCACAGGAGCCGCAGGCGTCCGGCGCGCTGCTACACGCGCTTGGCGCATCGGCGGTCGTCTTCTTCGGCCGTCGCGGCCCGCAGGGCGTGGCGCTGCGCTGCCCGACCCGTGACCTGGGCGCCGGCGCGCCCCTGCGCTACGCGGAGCTGGTCGCCCAGCGGGCTGCCCATCCGTCCCTGGCCGCCGCGCTCGCCGAGGCGGAGTGGATCGACCAGGGCGTCGAGATCGACGGCACCTGGTGGCCGGTGATCGTCATGGAGCGGGTGGAGGGCCGGTCGCTGGCCGGCCAGGTGGAACACGTGCTCGAGAAGGACCCGGCCGGGCTGCGCGGCCTGGCCTGGGACTGGGCCGAGTTCGTCTCCGCGCTCGGGGCGGCCGACGTGGCGCACGGCGACCTGCAGCAGAACAACGTCTTCGTCACCGGGGACGGGCAGCTGAAGGCAGTCGACCTGGACGGCGTCTGGCTGCCGGCCGTCGCCCACCTGCCGCCGGACGAGACCGGCCACCGGCACTACCAGCATCCCCGGCGCCGGCTCGACGACTGGGGCCGGACCGTCGACACGTTCTCCGCCCTCGTCGTCTACGCGTCCCTGCGCGCCTTGTCCGCCGAGCCGGACCTGTGGGAGCAGTACCACAACGGCGAGAACCTGGTGTTCACCGACAATGATCTCGCCCATCCGGACCGGACCCCGCTGTGGGACCGCCTGAGCAGCAGTCCCGACCAGAGCGTCCGACGGCTCGTGCCGCTGCTGCGGGAACTCTGCCACGGCCCGGCCGACTCCAGCTGGGACCTCGCCAGCCTGCTGGCCATGCATCGCCGGGCCCGGCCGGATGGGTTCCTGCAGCAGGCCTCACTCACCCGGAACGCCGAGCACGACGATGACAACCACTGGTGGAACGAGCCCGAGGGGGCTCCGCCGGACCCCGGCGCCGCCTGGTTCACGCCCCAGGAAGGGGACGCCGAAGCTGCCGGCGCGCACGAGCACGACGACGCGGATGACTACGACGACGCGGACGAATACGACGGCGCGGCCAGGTCGGGCTGGGGGCACACACTCGCCTACGCCGCCTTCATCGTGCTCGCCGCGGTCCTCGCCGTGCTCCTGCTGGGGCTGGTCCCTTGAGGGCCGTTCCAGGGTCACCCGCGCCGCCGTCCCTCGCGCTGCTGACATCTGTCCCCCGGCCATCCGTCCCCCGGCCATCCGTCCCATGACCATCCGCGACGCAGAGGACGGCTCCGTGCACACCTCCCCGCCACCAGCGCCCCGGCGCCCCCGGCGCAGGACGGCCCTCGCCAGGCAGGTGCGCCCGTACGGGGCACTCACCGCCGTCGTCCTCGGGGTCGGTCTGGTCGTCGCGGTGGCCGGACTGTTGACCGGCGGGGACTCGACGCCCGCCGCGCCGCGCGCGCTGGTGACCGGCGACGCCGCGCTGGCCATCGACAGGGCAAAGAGGCCGCACCGCCACTATGACCTGGTGGTCCTCGTCGGCGACCCAGCACCGGCGAATCCGGCCCAGGGAAGGGGTGCGAACGCAATGGTGCGGCTGGCGGTCACGCCCGAGCAGGCCAGGGCGCTGCGCTCTGCGCCCGGCGGTGTCCTGCTTGCGGCCGGGAGCCCACGAAGCGTCGCCGACGCCCTGCCGCCATCCTTTGCGGTCGACGGAACCGACCGTCCCGGTGGGGGCGCCACGGCCGCCGCGATACGCCAGCTGCGCCCGGCATCCGTCCATGCGGCCGGGGACGAGTCCCGCACCCGTCGCGCGCTCCGCTGGGTGCTGCTGTACGCCCTGGGCGTCGCCCTGGTACCCCTGGCACGGCTCGGCCTCGCGACGGCCCGCGAGTCCGGTCGGCCGCGTCCCCCCGGCCAGCGCGGCACCCCGCCGGACCAGGAGCCGGTCGACCGGCGCCCCGACCGCCAGGACCCTCAGGACGGCCAGGACGAGCGCTGGGTACCCTCGCGCGGCGACAACCCCGTCGGGACCCGTATCCCTGGCTGGCGCCCGGACCACGCCGAGGACCCGGAGCACAGCGCGAGTCCGGTCCGGGTCGAGGATCAGGGCCGCCTCCAGGGCACTGGCCGCGTGAAGGACCGAGTCGAGGCCCGGGAGCTGGACCGTCCGCACGAGTGGGACGGGGAACGGACCCGGAAGGGCCGCGCCGCCGGCGAGGAGGTCGGCGGACATCCGCCCCTGCGGCCGCTGGCCCCGGTGGACCGCGGCTGGCGGCTGCTGGACGACCCGATCTGCCCGTACTGCAGCACCGATCACGCGATCATCGCGGACTACTACTGCGACCACTGCGACCAGGAGTGGACGATCGAGCCCGGCGAGCCCTGGCCGGACCTCCTGGTCGATCCGACCGCGCCCGTCCCGGTGCCCGCTCCGGTGGCGGACATCCGCCCGCCCGGCCGTCACCTCGACGGACCCTGATCCGCTGCGACCCGTCCTGACCCCGTCCTTCGACGACCCTCTGTCCCACCGCGAGGAGCCGGTCCGTGCCCTACTCCCAGTCGATCGACCGCACCACCCCGGGTTGCGTGATCTTCCTGTTGGACCAGTCCGACTCGATGAACCTGCCGGTCGGCGGCCGCCCCAACGTGTCGCGGGCCGAGCTGCTGACCGACATCGTCAACGACACCATCGCCATGATCATGCGGCGGTGCCGGAAGGTGCACACCGAACCGACTCCGCGGGCCTACTACGACCTGGCCGTGCTCGGCTACTGCGGGCAGGAGGTGCGCTCGCTGCTGGGCGGTCCGCTGACCGGCCGGTGGCTGGTGTCGATCCCGGAACTGTTCTCCTCGGTGCTGCGGCACGAGGAACGGGACGGACGTTCCAAGCCCGTCTGGGTGGAACCCTTCGCGTCCGGTCCCACGCCGATGTGCCTGGCTCTCAACCAGGCCGGTCGGCTGGCCAGCGGCTGGGCCTCGGGGCACCAGCGGTCCCACCCGCCGATCGTCATCAACATCACCGATGGGATGGCGACCGACGGGGACGACGACGAGGTGCGCACCTGGGCCGATCGGCTGCGCTCGCTGCACACCCGGGACGGGGACCTGCTGCTGTTCAACGTGAGCCTCTCCGACGGCCTGTCTGCCTCGGTGCGTTTCCCGGCCAGCCCCGCGGAGCTGCCCGCGGGCGACGAGTTCATCCGCCTGCTGTTCGACACCTCCAGCGAGATCCCGGAGGAGATGCGCAAACGGGCGGAGTCCAGCACCAACATCAGTCTTTCCGCCGGGTCCCGCGGTTTCGTGGCGAACGCGGCACCCGACGACCTCGTGCTGGCGCTGCGGGTCGGCACCAGCCTGACCGACGACCGTCGGTGACCGCCGGTTGGCGGGACCCCACGCGCCCGCAGGCGCCGCTGCGGTGCAGTGCACGGATCCTGCGGCTACCGAAGAACGAGATCGACCCGATCGAGGACGGCGCGGCCACGAGCGAACGCAACGGTCGGTTCGCCGTGGCCGACGGTGCCTCGGCCGGACGCGACGTGCACCTGTGGGCGCAGGCGCTGGTCCGCGCCTACGTCCGCCAGCCGCCCCAGGGTCAGGCCAGCGACGCCGACCTGCGGGAATGGTTCCTCGCCGTGGCCAGGCATCACGCGGCCACCCTTCCCCAGGCAGTCGGGCCCAGCTGGCTCGACGAGGGTCCCGGCGCGGTGACCAGCGCCTACGCCACGTTCCTCGGGCTGCAGCTCATATGCGACGACCAAGGCCGCGCAGGCTGGAAGGCCATTGCCGTCGGTGACTCCTGCCTGCTGCAGGTAACCGCCGCCGGTGTGCTCACGACCTTCCCACTCACCGCCCCGGAACAGTTCTCCGACACACCGCGACTAGTGCCGGGCCATCCCGACCTGCTCGCGGCCAGTATGGACTCCGCTGCGGTGGAACGGGCCTCGGGCCCGGTGACTGCGGGTGACACTCTGCTGCTCGCCACGGATGCCGTCGCCCGCTGGCTGTTCACTCTGGCCCTCCACGACCTCGGCGGGCTACATCGGGTCATCCGCAGTCCGCGCGACGACCTGCGCGACCATCTCGCCGCGCAGCGCGCTATCGGCGCAGTGGACAAGGACGACCTCACCCTCCTCACCGTCCGCCTGCGCACCAGTCCACGCAGCCGGTGAGGTGCTGGTGTGGTTGGCGAGCTACGCTTGGGCCTTCAGCTGTTTCTTGTAGTCGCGAACTTTGTTCCGGGACTCGGGGCTGGTGATGTCGGCAACGGATCGGTAGCTGTCCTTCTCGCCGAAGGGCGCGCATGCCTCCCGCCAGCCGGGCGGAGTGACCCCGAGCTGCTTGCCGAGCAGGGCAACGAAGATCTTGGCCTTCTGCTCACCGAAGCCGGGCAAGGCCGCGACTTGCCTGAGCAGTTGACGGCCATCGACCGCCGTCGTCCACACCGCCGCCGCATCACCGCCGTAGGAGTCGAGCAGCAGTCGGCACAGCGACTGCACCCGCTTGGCCATCGAGCCCGGGAAACGATGCAGAGCCGGCTGGCGGGAAAAGATCGAGCCCAGCTCATCCGGGTCGAACGCGGCCAGCTCGATGACGTCCAGCGAGCACCCGAGCCGCTTCGTCAGCTCATACGGTGCCGCGAACGCCCGCTCCAGCGGAATCTGCTGGTCCAGCACCATCCCGATCAAGAGTGCCAGCGGGTCGTTCGTCAGCAGCTCGTCGGCCTCGGCGATCTGGCTCAGATGCAGTCCCACACCATCACCGTAGCCGACCCCGGGAGCAAGGCGCGCCTGGCCACCTTGACCTCAAGCTTGGTAGAGGTTCTAGCGTGATCATTCGATGCGCCATGCGGCGGCGAGGACGCCCTACAGCACCGAAGGAAGCACTGACATGGCCACGGACATCAAGAAGTATCCGGACGAGGTACTGGCGGAGCAGCCGATCGGCTATTGGAGCGGCGAGACCTACCGTAGAGTCGTCGGCCGGATCCGCGCGGATCTGGCCACCGAAAGACTCGCCCAACCGCACTGGTGGATCCTCAACCATGTCGCGGGCAATCCCGAGGAATGGGACCGCACGCGCCTCATCCACCGACTCGCACGGTTCGACGATCTCAACGTCGATTTCGACGGCGTTTTCGACGACCTACTCAACCGCGGCTGGATGACTCAGACACAGGACGAGACCTTCGTCATCACCGAGTCGGGCGAGGCTGGGCGGACGCGTGCCGCGGACCGCGCCCATCGGGCGTTGGCGCAGCTCCATGACGGCATCGCCCCGCATGAGTACGTGGCCGCGCTCAACGTGCTACGACGCATGATCGCGAACCTCGGCGGCGACGCGGACCTGCCCTGAAAGAGAGTCAGTCTCCTTCCTGGGTAGCGAGACGTCCGCCCCGATCAAGGAGCCGTCGGCGGAGCACACCAGGACACCCACCTGGGCCGATCAACGCTCCGCAGCCGCCCGAGGTGGCATGATCATAAGGTGATCGTTCGCCCGGTCGTCGCCAGTGACGCTGTCGGGACGCCGCTCAGCTGAGCAGACTCCGGAGCACGATCACGATGGGGCAGCACAATCACACGGTGCGGCGGTGTCGTTGTGTCCTGTCGAGCGCGCATCGCGCGTGAACGCACCTGCGACGCGCTCGCCCAAGCCGCCACGATGAGCGGCGGAGGACACGCATCCGGCGTGTCGTAAGGGGCTCGCCGCTGGCCACATCGCCGCGCCGTCGACGTGCGGACCACCGGCTACAGCGTGCCGCACGGTAGGACGCTCCGAGATCCCGCGGTCCCGTATCGTTGGATCACAGGCAAGGCTCGCGGCACATGCCGGTGGCGCTCGGTCCCGAGGAGGTGCGATCATGGCGACGAGTAAGGCGATGCTAGGCGCCCTGGGATTCGCATGGGACCGGTCCGCCGTACGCCGGGATATTCCACGATTCTCGGTCGAGCGCGCCGTCTGGCGGTTCCACCGCTCGCTGCCGGAGTACGTCTGGGATGCCGCGGTACTTGAGGGAAACCCTTTCACCTACCCCGAGGTCCAGACGCTCTTGGACGGGATCACGGTCGGCGGGCGGAAGATCAGCGACGAACGTCAGGTCCTGAACCTCGCGGAGGCTGCGAACGAGCTCGCCCAGCTTGTCCGGACGCACGAGTTCCGGCTCTCCAAAGAGATCTCCGACAGGCTCCAGTTCCTGCTCGCCCGAGACGAGGCGCTGGAGTCAGGCCATTTCCGCGGCGAGGGCCGGGAGACACTCACCCCAGGTGTCAGCCTCGGACAGCATGGCCGCTACCTACCACCCGCCACCGAGCGCGGCGGCGAGAACCTGCGTCACATTTTCTCTCAGGGCCTGGAATTCCTGTCGACCGAGATCGACGCCGAGTTCGAGCAGGCGATCGCATATTTCCTCTTAGGTTCGTTTCAGCAGTTCTATTACGACGGCAACAAACGCACCGCGCGCTACATGATGAATGGCCACCTCATGTCCCAGGGCATGGATTCCATCAGCGTCCCGGCCGCGCGCCGCAACGAGTTCAACACCGAGATGGTGGACTTTTTCCGACGCAAGGACGGCACGGGGATGTTCGGCTTTCTGACGTCCTGCCGACTCGCCGCCGATGAAGGGGTCCTACCGCCAAGCAGCGACTAGAAGCACCCCAATGCCAACAGGGTGCATATCAAGACGCTAGCCACGTCGCTGAAGACAGCGACTCGCGAGGGCATGACGTAACCGATCTAGGAAAAAGCCCCGCCAGTCCCGGAGGACGGCGGGGAGAAAGTACCTATGACGCTACCGACGCAGGCTCCCGCACGTCAAACGCGGACACAGTCACCTGCGGTGGTCCTTCGTTCCGGCTCCAGCGGAGCCACAGATCAGATGATGACGCCATGTGGTCAGACGAGTGCGAATCGCCCGGTCCCGCTCCATCCTTCCGATACTGGGCTGATCCAGAACCATGCCTATCAGCAGAGCCAGCAGATCGTTCGTCAGCAGCTCGTCCGCGTCCGGGATCTGGCTCAGATGGAGGCCCACGAGAACACCGTAGCCGGCCCTGGACGAGCGGCCGTTGACCGCGGGCGGTTCGCCGCGCGGTCGGCTACGTGGCGCCACGTGACGGCTGCCCGGCGCTGGCCTGGTCCGAGATGAGGCGACCTGAGCTGCGTCACTCACGGTGGTCGCTCCCCAGCCGGCGCCTGTTGCCGCGTACCTATCGCCGCCAGAAGAAGTGGTGCACGACACCGCTCGGGCTTGGCACGCGTTCCAAGTGGTAGCGGTCGGTTAGCTCATCCGGGTTGTGCCAGAGGCGGAGACCGGTGCCGAGTTCATACGGGGCGACGGCGATGTGCATCTCGTCGATCAGGTCCGCGTCGAGGAACTCGCGAATGGTCGTGACGCCGCCGCCAATGCGCACGTCTCGGCCGTCGGCGGCGGCCTTCGCCTGCTTCAGCGCTTCGTGCGGCGTGGTGTCGAGGAAGTGGAACGTCGTGTCGCTCAGGGTGAACGACGGCCGAACGTGATGTGTGAGCACGAAGACCGGCGTGTGGAAGGGGGGCTCGTCTCCCCACCAGCCCTGCCACTCGTGGTCCGCCCAGGGGCCGCGGATCGGACCGAACTTGTTGCGCCCCATGATCTCGGCTCCGATGTTGCGGGTGAAGTCACGGACGACGTAGTCGTCGAGCCCTCGGGTGCCACCGGGATCGGTGCGGTAGATCCAGCTGTCCGTGACACCGACCCAGGCGAACAAGCGACCAGGGTCCGCCTGGCCGAACGGGTGCTCGAGGCTCTGCTCCTCGCCCGCCCCGATCCCGTCCTGGCTGATGTTGAAGCAGTGGACCCGGACCCGCTGTGTCATGGCCGACCTCCTTGAGCGTGGGCATCTCGCCTGTCGTGGCTGCGTGCCAGGTGCCAGGTGGTCGTCGCCGACGCGCCCCGCGCGACAGCGATGGCGAAAATTCCTGGCTGCGTAGTGTCGCGGGAGCACCATCGGCGACGACCACCTGGTGAGCTGCCACGCGGGTGGCTGCTCCCGAGGAGGAGACCGTGAAGTATCTGATCATCATGCAGATCGACCCGGCTGTGCTGGAGCAGCTCACCGACGACCAGCAGCGGCAGATCCAGGAGGGGCACGGCGCGTTCATCGCCGCCACCAAGGAGCGCGGTGAGTTCATCGCGACTCAGGCCCTCGCCGACCCCAGCCAGTCGAAGGTCGTTCGCAGCTCCGGGGGCCGGCCCGAGGTAACCGACGGACCGTTCGTCGAGAGCAAGGAGTTCATGGGCGGCTTCTATCTCCTGGACGTCGAGGACGAGGCCCGGGCGGTGGAGCTGGCCCAGCAGATTCCCGACGCCAACATCCCCGGCCTCGCCCTCGAACTTCGGCCGGTGATGTTCGCCGACCTGGGCGAGGGATGATCCCGGCTGACCCCCTCGGCGAGGGCCGGTGGCGCGAGCTCGCGCGACAGGCCCTCGCCCGATTGCTGCGCAGCTACGGCACCGCCCAGTTCGACCTGTGCGAGGACGCCGTCCAGGAGGCGCTCCTGCAGGCGTACCAACAGTGGCCGGCGCAGTTTCCCGACGACCCGCTCGGCTGGCTGATCGCGACCGCACGCCGCCGGTACGCCGACCGCGCCCGCAGTGACGCCCGGCGCCGCGACCGCGAGACCCGCGCCGCGTTGCTGCAGCCCCCGGTGGCGCCGGAGACCGTCCAGCGGGACGACTCGCTGCTGGTGCTGCAGCTGTGTTGCCACCCCGACCTGCCACGCTCCGGACAGGTCGCGCTGACCCTCCGGGCGGTCGCCGGGCTGACCACCACCCAGATCGCCAACGTCTACCAGATCCCCGAACGCACCATCGCCCAGCGGATCACCCGGGCCAAGCGGCGCCTCGGCGAGCTCGACCGGCTGCTACCGCCCCCGGAGCAGGCGGACGAGAGCGTCACCGCCGTACTCGACGTGCTCTACGTGATGTTCGCCGAGGCACACCACACAACCGCCGGCGCACCTCCCCGCGACGCGGATCTCGCCGTCGAGGCGATTCACCTGGCCCGGCTTCTTCGGCGCAGCCTCCCTGAGTCCACCGAGGTCACCGGGCTTCTCGCGCTGATGCTGCTCACCGAGGCCCGCCACCCGGCCCGGGTGGGGCCGGGCCTGTCTCCTATACACATCTCCGAGCCCACGAGACTAGCGCTCACCTCGTATGCC
>NZ_JANEZT010000873.1 GCF_025403405.1 Frankia tisae | reverse complement strand
CCTCGGGGTCCAGGCTCGCCTTCACCTTGTCGCACAGGGCGTCGACCTCGGGATTGCGGTAGTGGCTCCAGTTCACGCCGCTCGGCGCGATCTGCTTCGAATCGTAGAAACGCAGGATCGCGTAGAACGGATCCGAGGTGACGTAGGCGATGTTGCCGGCGGTGACGCCCTTGAGGCCCGGATCCGCCGCGCCCTGGCGCCAGGCCGTGTAGGCCACCTCCAGCTCCACCGTCTTGAACTCGACCTGGATGCCGACCTCGGCCCAGCTCTGCTGGACGAACTCGTTGATCGGCAGGGACAGCATCTGCCCGGTCCCGCCGGTGGGGATCATGATCGTCGCCTTCACCGGGTTCTTCACCGAGAACCCGGCCTCCTCCACCA
>NZ_JANEZT010000872.1 GCF_025403405.1 Frankia tisae | reverse complement strand
GCGCGCTGAAGCCATCGGCACCGACCGCGATGGAGGGGCGTGCGGGGCCTGCCGGGAAGGGGCCTGCGGAAGGCTCGGCAGGCGGCGGCACGGGCGCCACCGCGTAGGGGCCTGCCGCATACCCGTGCGCCTGCATGCAGGATTCCACGGCGTGCCGGCGGCGCTCGAGCGGCTTCAGGCCCTGCGTGGCGCCCAGCGCGCCGCCGACCAGGGCTCCGTCGCGCACCGATCCATGGCCGCCGCCGGCGGACCAGACCAGCGAGGCCAGCACCAGCGCGCCGGTCAACATGCCGTCCAGCGTCTCCTGGGCCACGCCGATCTGCTGCGCGTAGCGCTGGCACTCCGCGAGGTCGGCTGCCTGGCGTGCCGCATCGGCGGGAC
>NZ_JANEZT010000871.1 GCF_025403405.1 Frankia tisae | reverse complement strand
CCTCAAAACACTCGCCATCCGTCCCCTCGATGTGGGCCTCGTCCCGCTCGGTGCCACATCGGGTGTCGCTGACGTCGAGGTGACGGTAACCGCCGACCGCGACGTCGCCCTCAGTGATGGCACGTTCATCGCCGGTGGCGTGCCGATCGTCGCGACAAGCATGCCCGCCACCGGCCTAAGCGTGCCCATCCTCGCGAACGACGACCCGAACATCACGACGGGCGCAGGTTTCAGTCTCGTCGTGACGGCACGCTACTCGCCGCGGCGCGGGATGCACGGACAACCGCAAGATCTCGTGCGCCGCATCATCATCACCAGCGCCGACCCGGACGTCGTCAACTTCGCCGACGCGAAACCCGTCAGGCTCGTGCCGTTCTACATG
>NZ_JANEZT010000870.1 GCF_025403405.1 Frankia tisae | reverse complement strand
AAGGTGGCCACAGCCATCGCCGAATCATTCACGCCGCCGATGCCACCGGGGCCGCGATTTTCAAGACCCTGCTCGACCAGGCCCGCCAACGCCCCAACATCCAATTGCTGGAGCAGCGCGTCGCCGTCGACCTGATCACCGAAAAACGCCTGGGCCTGGCGGGCGAGCGCTGCCTGGGCGCCTACGTACTCAACCGCACCAGCGGTGAAGTCGATACCTATGGCGCACGCTTCACCATTCTCGCCTCGGGTGGCGCCGCCAAGGTCTACCTCTATACAAGCAACCCCGACGGTGCCTGCGGCGACGGCATTGCAATGGCCTGGCGCTCGGGCTGCCGGGTCGCCAACCTGGAGTTCAACCAATTTCACCCCACCTGCCTGTATC
>NZ_JANEZT010000869.1 GCF_025403405.1 Frankia tisae | reverse complement strand
AGCAGCGCCTCACCGTGCCGCCCGGCGATCGCCGTGTCGGCGACGGTGAACGCGGACGTCTCGACCCGCCCGCCGTAGTAGCGCTCGACGATGCGGTCGTCGATCGTGCCGTCGACGTCGGCGAGAAGCTGCTGGCAGGCGGCGCCGAGGTCGGTGAGGTCGTCGGCGAACGCGGCGACGAGAGCGCGCAGCGCCGTGGGCTCGATGCGGCGGTTCGCGGCACGGAACTCGCCCGCCGCGAAGTCGACGCGGTCTGCGTCGCGGGTGATGGCGGGACAGGCGATCTCGACGCCTCCGCCCTCGCCCGCCCTGATGGCGTCGAGCAGCTTCTTGCCGCGCACGCTCGCGCCGGAGTGACGCAGCACCACGGTGGCGCCCTCCTGGGG
>NZ_JANEZT010000868.1 GCF_025403405.1 Frankia tisae | reverse complement strand
GTGTAGGTCTGTCCGCCCACCGTGCGTGGGTTGGTTGCGCTTTCGCGCATGGGGGTTCCGTTCGGGTCCTTCTCCGCGGACGGGGCCTTCGCGCAGGCGGTGGTGCTCAGCACGGCCACCAGGGCGAGGGAGGCAAGCCGGCAAGCCGGTGCTCTGCTCATGGGCGATTCCCTTGCATGATCGAAACGACTATAGAACGGTGGAATGGCAAGCTCCAGTCGCTGCGGGCACTTGCTCACGTCCGGGCCCAGTACTGCACGCTGGCTCACATATTCAGCAAGTCGCGATCGGCGTCCTCTCTCCCTCCACCTGACCCCCATCCCACCTATGCCATCATCCGCCCAGGACCGCAGCACCCATCAAGGCTGAACAGGCATGGAGCAGGCA
>NZ_JANEZT010000867.1 GCF_025403405.1 Frankia tisae | reverse complement strand
GTGTCGGTGGGGGGTGGGTTGGTCAGAGCGGCGCGCAACCGCCGTCGGGCGCCGAGGATCGTGCTCAGCCGGGTGCGTCCGTCGAGATCCAGGTACCTCGGCCGATCCGGGTCGGGATCGCCGAGATCGGTGTCGGGATGCAGCGCCCAGGCCATGGGCCCGATGAGCTCACGCAGGAGGTAGTCGTCGGAGTAGCCCCTGGCGGACAGGGCGGTGAGCGCGGTCCACACCGCCCGGGAGAACGGCTCGGACCACGGGCCGGGCACCGCGGTCAACAGCATCGTGATCCGCTCGACCGGCGTATCCCGCCACCGCCCGTCCCGGTCCCGAGTGGCTGACCCCTCCGGGTGGTAGGAGTCGAGCCTCAGCGCGCGCAGCGTGTGCGTG
>NZ_JANEZT010000866.1 GCF_025403405.1 Frankia tisae | reverse complement strand
CGCCCAATAAAAAGCGATGGTTCCATGACCATCGCTTTTGCATCATTTGCTGAATTACTTTTGAACCAATAACTGATCAAAATGTTTTGCAAATACTTCAAGTTCACCTTGGCTTAAACCTGGGATGAGCTTGTTAATCACAATGTGAACGGCTGTTTCGACACCACTGGTTGCAACGCTCGCAACACCGCGTTTCATCATGCCCAGACCCAGCGTTTTGTTAAATTCGGTCATGAAGTGGTGAGTCAATGCATCAGCAAAAGTTTTAAATTGCTGGGTTAATGCATCACGTTGTGCCTTGCCATTTCCAGCAGCGACTTCTGCAAAGCTTTTTTTCATGTCAGCGACCAGCGTATCAGGTAGAACCGTACCAATACGTTGTTGACC
>NZ_JANEZT010000865.1 GCF_025403405.1 Frankia tisae | reverse complement strand
GCGCCGACCCGGCCCTGCGTCCCGACATCTACGGCAAGGTCGGCAACTCGGGCGTGTCGATCGCGACGCTGGACGACATGAAGGTGCTGTACGACGGCTTCGACCTGTGCAGCCCATCGACCTCGGTCTCGATGACCATCAACGGCCCGGCCCCGACCATCCTGGCGATGTTCATGAACACCGCCATCGACCAGCAGATCGACAAGTTCGTGCTCGATAACGGCCGCCAGCCGACCGACGATGAAGCCTCGAAAATCCGCGACTGGGTCCTGATGAACGTGCGCGGCACCGTGCAGGCCGACATCCTGAAGGAAGACCAGGGCCAGAACACCTGCATCTTCTCGACCGAGTTATCGCTGAAGGTGATGGGCGACATCCAAGAATACTT
>NZ_JANEZT010000086.1 GCF_025403405.1 Frankia tisae | reverse complement strand
CCCCACCGCCCCGTCACCCGTCGATCACCACCCTCGCTTCCGGACAAGGAGGCCGCGCCATGGCGCTGACCGTCGCCGACATCACCACCGACCACCACGCGTACGCGGAGAGCCGCCCGCAGCTGCGCCGCCAGATGCTCCCCGTGCGCGCCGAGCGCCGCGTCCGGGTCGGCGACATCGTCCTCGCCGAGTTCGAGAACGAGCAGACCCTGCGCTACCAGGTGCAGGAGATGGTCTACACCGAGCGGCTGACGGCGTCGGCCGACGTCGCCCACGAGATCGAGGCGTACTCCCGCCTGCTGCCCGGCAGCCACGTCCTGACCGCGACCGTGTTCATCGAGCTCAACGTGCTCGAGACGGTGCGCGAGGAGCTCAGCCGCCTCGCCGGCCTGCAGCACAGCCTGGCCCTGGAGATCGGTGGCAGCCGCGTCGCGGGGGAGGAGATCCCCGGCCTCGACGAGGACCCGGACGTCCCGTCCGAGACGGTCTCGGTGCACACGGTGCGCTTCGTGCTGACCGACGAACTCCGCGACGCCTTCCGCGACCCGGACGTCCCCGCCGAGCTCGTCGTCGACCACGCCGAGTACAGCGAGTCCACCCCGCTGACCGGCGCCACCCGCCGCGCCCTCATCGCCGACCTCGCCCTGCGCCCCTGACTCACCCCGCAGCCCACGTCAGCAGGGCCCGCGACGATTGCTTGATTTTGCTGGGCCCGGGGATGACGTCCCGGCCCGCCTGGTCCGCCTGGCCCGCGGAAGCGGGCATGTCAGGATTCTGCTCCCCCATGAGATCAGACTGCCACGGCCCGTGCCTGTCCCGAAACGGGCCGGCGTCGCTCATCCGGGCCACCGATTCGGGGAATGGGTAGTGGGGTAAGCATGAGGTCGGTGGCCGCTGAGGGCGGCTGGCGAGATTTGTTGCGGGTCATCCGTTCGGGGCGCCCGCGACCGGGTAGGCGAAGGGCTTACGGCACCTAACGTCAGCACGTTCATCCACGTCAAGGGAGTCACCCGTGACCGATGACCAGCTACGTCCCGACCTCGCGTCCGCCGGCTCAGGCGCTCCCGACCAGCCCCGCGGCGATTTCGACCGCGACCCGGCGCATGTCAGCGCGGCCGACCGCGGCACCGGGCCCGGCGGGGCGCCGACGGCCGGTGGCCGGGCGTCCGAGCAGGGCGCGGCGGCGCTCGACGCGTTGCACCGCTTGGCCGAGGGGGCCGATGAGCGTTCCGCGCTCGGCGACCTCGCCCTTGCGGACGTCCTGCTACCCGACCTCGGTAACGAGATCACCGACCTGTCCGAGGAGAGCGAGGTCCTGCAACTACCCGTTGCGGAGCGTCAGGACGGAACCCAGTTCGTCCCGACGTTCACGTCCGAGCAGCGCCTGACGGAGGCCCTGCCCGACGTCGCCCGCTACCGCACCGTGCAGATCGCGACCCTCGGCCGGATCTGGCCGTCCGACGACCTGCTGCTGGCGGTCGACCCGGGTTCCGAAACCGGGATCGCCCTGCCGGCGGAGGGCCTGCGGGCACTCGCCGCCATGTCCACCTGATCTGACCAGGCGGCCCGTTCGATCATCCGGCTGACGTCCCCGACCGGGCCGATGCGCCCGGTCGGGGACCGAGGTTCCCACGCAGGCTCGCGCATCGACGGGGCCGGCCGCACGCCTTCCGCCCGGGCGTGGAGCCGGTCCGTCCGTCGTTGCCGGCAGGACGTGTCGAGTGGTGGTCCCGCTGCGGGATTCGCCCTTCTGGCAGGGAATGATCCGGTCGGTCGCCGTACCCGGCCCCGACTCCGGTGATCATGGTGTTCCGCGGAACCATGGCCTGAGGGCTGCCAGGGCTGCCAGGGCGGTCCTCCGGCCGTCATCTCTCGGCGGCGCCGGGCCGGGCGGCGGGGCCAGTGCCTGCCAGCCCAGGTAGGTGACGGGCAGCCGCATCTCCAGGCCCGTCATCCGGGCCCGCTCCTGGGCCACGGCCAGGACCGTCGGGACCGTCTGGCGGGTCACTGCGAGCTGGTGGTCCAGCCAGCGGACCTTGTAGCCGTCTCGCTCGACCATGGCCCGTAGCGCCGCTTCCCTTGCTGTTTCGGGGGGACGAATCGGACGCCGAGGCCCCCAGAAAGGCAAGGAAGTGCCCGCAGTGCCATCGGAGGCCGACGCGTCGGGCGCGTCGGGCGCGTCGGGGGCTTCGTGTGCGTCGGGGGCTTCGTGTGCGTCGGGGGGCTCGGCGAGGACGAACAGGTGGCGGAGCAGCACGGGAGTGGCGGGGGGATGGCCGGTGGCGGCCAGGGCGGCGAGTGCCGGGCCCTCACCGGCGGCCGGGTCGAACGACGAGGCGAGGACGGCGAGTGAGCCGTCGTCGACCAGGACCGGCGCCGCAGCGCGCCCGGCCCGCCAGGGCCATCGCATCGGCAACCTCGACTTCCTTCCGACCACCGAGTCGGCGGGCACGCGATCGGCTCGCCGTCCGTTCTCCATCTGCCGCCCCTTTCCGTGCGGCGGGTGCCCGGTTGAACGCAGCGGCGCCCCACGATCGTCCCGAAGCGCCGCTCGAGCGTCCCGACCTGCCCGTCGATCGTCCCTGACTCGCTTGCCGCCGGCGCCCGACTGGGTGCTCGCGGCGTCCGAAAGGCGCCTTGACCTGCCGTTTCAATCGGCGGAGGCGGTCGCAGGACACGCGGGCGGCCACGTGGGCCGGGCCGTCCGGCCCGGGTTCGCCGGGCCGGGCGACCTGGCCCCTGCGGTGGACGTGCGAGGGGTGAGGCACACAACATCCGTCGGGCGGGCGCCGATCGTCATGGTTTTTTCGAACCTCGCCGCCGCGCCCCGAGGACCTGCGGTTTCGGCTGCGGCGCAGCGATTTGTGCGGTGGGTGGGGCGGTCCACACAGCGGCTGGGACCGGTCATCGACGAGTCGTAGTCCTACCGAACGTCGAACCTACGGTGGCGCCTGGAGCATCGCGTGCCAGAATGGCCGTCGTGGCCTCAGCCCCCGTCCTCGAGAAGGCTCCTCCACCACACCCGACGGCCAACCGTCCCTCGATGGTCTCGGTCGGCACGGTCGTGTGGCTGTCGTCGGAGCTGATGTTCTTCGCGTCCCTGTTCGCGATGTACTTCACGATCCGTTCGGTGAACAGCGGCAACTGGCCGCCCGTGACGGGTGATCCCGCCGGTTCCGAACACGGTCCCGTGGAGTTGCACGTCGGGTACGCGCTGTTCTTCACCGTGATCCTGGTGCTGTCCAGCGTCACCTGCCAGCTCGGGGTGTTCGCCGCCGAGCGCGGTGACGTCTACAAGCTGCGGTTCTGGTACCTGATCTCGCTGCTCATGGGCCTCGTCTTCGTCGGCGGCCAGGCGAACGAGTACTTCGGCGAAAACAAGTTCACGATGGCCTCGCACGCCTACGGCTCGGTGTACTACCTGACCACCGGGTTCCACGGGTTGCACGTCATCGGCGGTCTCGTCGCCTTCGCCATGGTGCTGGGTCGATCGACGTTCGGGCGCTTCACGCCGGAGAAGGCGACATCGGCGATCGTCGTGTCGTACTACTGGCACTTCGTCGACGTCGTCTGGATCGCCCTGTTCGCGACCATCTACCTCCTCCAGTGAGCGACATGACTGAAACCCCGGACACACCGTCCGACATGCCGTCGGACCCACCGTCGGAAACCTCGTCGGACTCCGCGCCGAGCAAGGTCGCGACGCCGGTCGCAACCACGAAGCGGTCCGCGCGCAAGCGTGGTCCTTCCGCGCGCCGGCGCCGGAGATCCTCCGCCCTCGTCCTCGTGTTCGGCCTGCTGGCCACCGGGGTGCTGTGGACGATGCTGGCTCCCACGGGCAACGCCGCGCAGACGGCGGACGCCAACGAGGCCGTCCGGCAGGGCCGCGCCCTGTACCTGCAAGGCTGCTCGTCCTGCCATGGTCTGGTCGGCGGGGGCTCCCCTTCCGGTCCCAGCCTCGTCGGCGTCGGCGCTGCCGCGGTGGACTTCCAGGTCTCGAGCGGGCGCATGCCGCTGGCCGCGCCGGCCGCGCAGGCCGACCGCAAGCCGCCGATCTACTCGGCGACGCAGATCGACCAGCTTGCCGCGTACGTCGCGAGCCTTGGTGGCGGCCCGGAGGTGCCCAAGGTCACCGACAAGGATCTCAGCGAGGCCGACCTGGCCCAGGGCGGCGAGCTCTTCCGCGCCAACTGCGCGAGCTGCCACACGGCCACCGGGCAGGGTGCCCCGCTGACCTACGGTAAGTTCGCGCCCTCGCTGAGCGAGGCCACCCCGAAGCAGGTCGTCGAGGCCATGCGCACGGGACCGGAGTCCATGCCGGTCTTCGGGGACCGTCAGCTCAGTGACGAGGACGCCGTCGCCGTGACGGCCTACATCAAGCACATGAACGAGACCACAAGTCCTGGTGGCTTCAGCCTCGGTAAGTACGGTCCGGTGCCGGAGGGGCTGCTGGCCATGCTCGTGGGCATCGGTGGCCTGCTGGCCGTGTGCCTGTGGATCGGAGCGAGGCAGAAGGTATGAGTGACCAGACGGGCCCGGGGACGCCGGGACCGGCGGGCTCGGGCGGAGGGGACCAGCCGGGGGACTCCGCCCAGGAACGCGTGCACTACGCGGGCTACCAGGGTGAGCCGGCCGACAAGTCGGATCAGGACTCGATGAGCAGCATCTTCAAGCGGGCCAAGCACCCGGTTGACACCTCGGGCGCCCCCGTCGGGGGGTCGGGGATCTCGGCCGGGGGCCCAGACGTCCCGGCCGGCACCTCCGACGGCCCGGAGGCCCTGGGCACCCCGCCGAACCAGACGGACTCCACCCGCGATCCCGAGACCACGGTGATGCGGACCGGAGACGCCGGGGTGGCCCAGCCGACCTACGGCACGCACGCCCGCGGCGGTGGCGGGCTCACCCTCCGCCCCCCGCGGGCCGAGGACGTCGACCGCCGCGCCGAGCGGCGGGCGGAGCGGCTGATCGCCTGCTGGTTCCTGATCTCGGTGGTCGGCACGGTCGGCTTCGTCATCACGAACTTCGTCGGCGACAAGCACCAGGCGTACTACACGCCGTGCCTCGGCTCGGCGCTCGGCCTGGCCGTCGGCGGCCTCGGCATCGGCATGATCCTGTGGGCCAAGCGGCTGATGCCGCACGAGCAGGCCGTTCAGGACCGCCACGAGTTCACCTCCCCCAAGGAGGAGATCGCGGTCACCGAGGCGGAGATCACCGCCGGCTTCGCCGACACCGGCCTCGCCCGCTTCCCGCTGCTGCGCCGCACCCTGCTGGGCGCCGGCACCGTGCTCGGCGGGCTGATCGTGGTGCCGCTGCTGAACCTGACCAACTCCAAGCCGGGCAAGAAGCTCGACCACACCTCCTGGGTGAAGGGCTCGCGCCTGGTCACCGGGGACGGCCGTCTGGTCAAGCTCGGCGACATCTCCATCGGCGGCATCGAGACGGTCTTCCCGGCCATCCCGGTGACCGAGGCGGACGGCACGACCACCTACAAGCCGAAGACCGACGTGCACACGAAGGCGGACAGCACCACGCTGCTCATCCGGCTGCCACCGGGGTTGGACCGGCCGCGCAAGGGGCGGGAGAACTGGTCCGTCGAGGGCATCGTCGCCTACTCCAAGATCTGCTCGCACGCCGGTTGCCCGGTGAGCCTGTACGAGCAGCAGACCCACCATCTGCTCTGCCCCTGCCACCAGTCGGTCTTCGACGTGTTGGACGGCTGCCGGGCGATCTTCGGCCCGGCCAGCCGGTCGCTGCCGCAGCTGGCCATCGCGGCGGACGACGAGGGATTTCTCTACGCCCGCAACGGTGACTACGATGAACCGGTCGGTGCCGCCTTCTGGGAGCGCTCATGACAACCGCATCCCCCCCGGAGTTCGTCAAGAGGCCGACCCCGGTCCGCAAGGCCAACCGCGCCATCGACGAGCGGTTCGGCACCCAGGCCGGGCTGCGGCGCAACCTGAACAAGGTCTTCCCCGACCACTGGTCGTTCATGATCGGGGAGATCGCGCTCTACAGCTTCATCGTCCTGCTGCTCACGGGCATCTACCTCACGCTGTTCTTCGATCCGTCGAACACCGAGGTCATCTACCACGGCTCCTACGTCCCGCTCAAGGGCGTGGAGATGAGCCGGGCGTACGCTTCGACGCTGGACATCAGCTTCGACACCCGGGCCGGGCTGGTGTTCCGCCAGATCCACCACTGGGCCGCGCTGATCTTCGTCGCGTCGATCGTCGTCCACCTGTTCCGGGTGTTCTTCACCGGGGCCTACCGCAAGCCGCGCGAGGTCAACTGGCTGATCGGGGTCGGCCTGCTGATCCTCGCCATCCTCGAGGGCTTCGCCGGCTACTCGCTGCCGGACGACCTGCTCTCCGGCACCGGTCTGCGGATCGCCGCCTCGATCGCCCAGTCCATTCCGATCATCGGGACGTGGGCGTCGTTCCTGGTGTTCAACGGCGAGTTCCCGGGCGATAACTTCCTGCCCAGGCTCTACGTGATCCACATCCTGTTGGTGCCCGGTGTGCTGCTCGCCCTCATCGGCGCGCACATGGGCATCCTGTGGCACCAGAAGCACACCGACTTCCCCGGCCCGGGCAAGACCGAGCACAACGTCGTCGGCCACCGGGTGTTCCCGGTGTTCGCGGTGAAGTCCGGCGGGTTCTTCATGATGGTCTTCGCGATGCTCGCCCTGCTCGGCGGGCTCGCGCAGATCAACCCGATCTGGTTGTTCGGGCCGTACGACCCGTCGAACGTCTCCGCGGCGTCCCAGCCCGACTGGTACATCGGCTTCCTCGACGGCTCGACCCGACTGATGCCGCCGTGGGAGTTCCGCGGCCTCGGCCATACCATCCCGGCCGTGTTCTGGCCGACGGCGGTCCTGCCCGGCATCCTGTTCACGCTGCTGGCGCTCTACCCGTTCCTGGAAGCCAGGTTCACCGGCGACACCAAGTCGTACAACCTGCTCCAGCGGCCCCGGGAGGCGCCGACCAGGACCGCCCTCGGCGCGATGTCGATCAGCTTCTACCTGGTCCTGTGGATCTCGGGTGGTAACGACGTCATCGCGAAGACGTTCAGCATCTCGCTGAACGCGATGACGTGGTCCGGCCGCATCGGTCTGATCATCGTCCCGCCGATCGCCTACGCGATCACCAAGAAGATCTGCCTCAGCCTGCAGGCGAAGGATGCCGAGGTCGACCATCACGGCATCGAGACCGGCATCATCCGCCAGCTGCCCAGCGGGGAGTTCGTGGAGGACCACCGGCCGAAGCCGAGCCCGGTGCCCGACCACCCGCAGGTTCCGAACGACCGGTTCGCGCTGCCGTCGGCGAACGGCCACGGCAACGGCGAGGGCAAGGGCCTCGCCCGCCGCGCCGGTAAGGCGGTGAGCGGCTTCTTCGTCGAGGAGAAGGAGACCGGCCCCGGCGGCCCGAGCACCCCGGTCGGCGGCGGTAAGCACTGAACAACCGCCACTGATTCGTCAGCGCTGAGCTGACACCGGCCGCGGGGCCGGTCCGCCTTGCCGGCGGGCCGGCCCCGCGGCCGGTGCCGCCGGCTCCGGCAGGTCGGGGGAGCGAAGTACGTCGGCGTAGCGCAGCGCGGCGCGGGTGGCGCCCGCCACCGGCCAGCTCCACTCGCCGTCGAGGTGCACGAGCCGCACCCCGGACCCGGCCAGCCAGCGGGCGATCCGCTCGGTCTCCTCGACGGAGGCGCACGGCGCGGGACCCGGCTGCGGTTGCACCGTCTCAGCGCTCGCGACCGCGGCGTCGACCCAGGGACGCGGGTCGATTCCCGGGGCCACGCTGATCGCGGACACCAGTCGGCCGTGGCGAACCACGGCCAGGTCCCAGCCGGACTGCGCGGTCGGCGCCGCCGCGACGAGCTGCGCGATGCGGGTCAGTGCGACAAGTCGCTGACCGCGGGCGGCGGCGCGGACGAACGCCACCATCCGGTCGCGGTGGACGGCCGCCTCCTCGTAGCGCCGCTCGCCAGCCAGGCGGTCGATGCGCAGGGTCGCCGCGGCGATAACCGGCCCCGGATCGCCCGTGATCGCAGCCCGGGCGGCGGCGACGTGGCGGGCGTAGGCGGCGACGTCCTCCCGGCCGTCGCAGGGCGCACCGCACCTGCCGAGGTCCGCCAGGGCGCAGGCGGGACGGTGGACGCGCGGCGAAAGCCGACCGGTGCACTGGCGCAGCGGCACGGCGGCGAGCAGCGCGTCGGCCGCGTCGGCCGCGCCGCGGGTGCTGGCGAACGGACCGAGGTAGGTCGCCTCGTCCCGGGTGGCGCGGACCTGGGACAACCGGGGGAACGGCTCGTCGGTGAGCTTGAGGTAGACGGTGCGCTCCGGGAAGCGGGAGCGGCGGTTGTACGGCGGCTTGTGCTCCGCGATCAGCCGCAGTTCCCGCACCTCGGCTTCCAGGGCGTGCGCGCAGCCGATGGCATCCACCCGCTCGGCCACGGCCACCATCTCGGCCATCCGGGTGCGGGGCTCGCTCGCCGTGAAGTAGTTGCGCACCCGGGACCGGACCGAGCGAGAGGTACCGACGTAGAGGGCCCGCCCGTCGGCGTCGCGGAAGATGTAGACCCCCGGCCCGGTCGGCAGCCCGTCGGCGAGGTGGCGCTTGCGGCGCTGGGCTGGCGAGACCCGGGCGCTGTACTCGTGCAGCTCCTCCAGCGTGCGCACGCCGGCGTTGCCGAGCCGCTCGAACAGCCCGTGCAGCACATCCACCGTGGCCCGGGCGTCGGCCAGCGCGCGGTGGCAGGGCTCGGTCGAGCTGCGGAACAGCCGGGCCAGCGAGCCGAGCCGGTAGTCGGGGGCCTCGTCGCGGCTGACCAACCGCCGCGCCATGCGCAGGGTGTCGAGGTGCTCCCAGGCCGGCGGCGGGTAGCCGCATCGCTGCACCGCCGCACGCAGGAAGCCGAGGTCGAACGGCGCGTTGTGGGCGACCAGCACGGCACCGCGGGCGAACTCCAGGAAGGTCGGCACCACCTCGGCCTCCACGGGGGCCGAGGCCACCATCGCGTCGGTGATCCCGGTGATCACCGACACCATCGGCGGGATGCCCACGCTCGGCCGGACCAGGGTGGACATCTCCGCGAGCACCTCGCCGCCGCGCACCCGCACCGCGCCGATCTCGGTGATCTCGGCGGTCGCCGCCGAGGTCCCCGTCGTCTCGAGGTCAACCACGACGAACGCCAGGTCGGACAGCGGCCGGCCGAGTTCGTCCAGGCTGGTCTGGCGGTGCCCGGGGACGCCCTCGGCGAGGAGGCCGGCGTCGGCGGTGGTGGGGCGGTCTGCGGGGTCTGGACGCACGGCGTCACGGTAAGCCTTGCCGCCGACAGTTTCGCCGCGGGGCGCCCGCGGCGGATGGAGATGGGCCTGCATGCGGGCGTCCTTGTGGCCGGCGTGGGGCTGTCCTGCGCCTCGGGCGGCGCCACGCCGGAGACACGCGGTGGTAACTCGGCGGGCCAACCCGCCTCGAATGCGAAATCATGCGCAGGTGGCGTGGTTTGAAACGAACGGCATTCGGGTGGGGCGAGTCGCAGTGGACTGCGCGAACGTGGAGGTGATGGTCCGTTTCTGGTCGGCCGCGCTGGGTTACGAGGTGGACCGGCGTGACGACGACGCGGCATTGCTGCGCCATCCCGCCGGTGCGGGGCCGAAGCTGTTGCTGCGGCCGGGGGCCCGCCGTGGCGGGGGTCCCAGCCGGCTGCACCTGGACCTCTACGCGGTCGACGCCGAGCGGGTCATCGGCTGGTTGTCCACCCTCGGCGCTCGCCGGGTCAGCCGGTACGACGACGACGGGGAGCGTGGGTACGTCCTGTCCGATCCGGAGGGCAACGAGTTCCGGGTGATGACGGCCGGTCCGGCCGGCTTCGCCCGGCCCTACGTCTGATGACCGCGCCTGCCGGTCGGCCCGTGGCGGGACATGGTCGGTAGGGTCGTGAGCCATGCCGAGCGTCTTCACCCGGATCATCAACGGCGAGCTTCCCGGGCGCATCGTGTACTCCGATGAGTACACGGTGGCGTTCCTGACGATCGCGCCGATCCGGCCGGGTCACACGCTGGTGGTCCCGCGTGCCGAGATCGACCACTGGATCGACCTGCCCGACAGTGTCCAGGCGGCGCTGTGGACCGCCGCCGCGACGGTCGGTCGGGCCATCGACGCCGCCTTCCGGCCCCGGCGGGTGGCGGCGCTCGTCGCCGGGCTGGAGGTGCCACACGTGCACGTGCACCTCCTGCCCATCGAGAACGAGTCGCAGATCGACTTCGCGCTCGTCGACCACAACCCGGACTCGGCCGAACTCGACGCCGTCGCGGAACGGATCCGCGCCGCCGTCGGCTGACACCGAGGCCAGGCGGGTCCAGCGGGGGTCACCCCACCCGGTGCGCCCGCAGCGGGCTCAGACTCGTCGTAGCTGCCGTCGTACCGCGTCCCGTCCGGTGTCTGGGCGTAGAAGTCCGACGGGGAGGCGGAGGCGTCCCCGCGGGTCACCTCGGCCGTCACGTTCAGCACGTAGCAGGAACCCTGGTTCGGCGGGTCGCCGTATTCGGTCACCTGTCCGGTGGTCGAACAGACGCTGTTCAGGGTTACTCGGGCCTCGAAGTCGCTGACGGAGGAGTTCGCCTCGCCTCCGGGCGTGCAGGTGCGTTCAACGACGGTGCCGGTACGGGCGCGGTGATGCCATCCGAGTCGTCACCTCCGCCCGCAAGCGCGATCACCACCCCGAGGACGATCGCGGCGACGACCGCCAGCGGCACAACCACGAACAGCGGGTTGCGGGCGCCGCTGCGGCGGCGGGGCGCCCTGCTGACAGCCGCCGCCGGACTGCTGCGGAGGCGGCCAGGACTGCTCCGCTCGGCGTCTCTGCGGGCTGGTGCCAGGGATTACTCGGCTGCTTCCACGTCTGCTGGCTCCCGTCACCGCCCGGGGCTGGTGAGCGGGCTCTGGCCGGTCAGGATGGTCCTCTCCGACGCAGCCCGGGCCGCGTTTGGAATAAATCGAGCGTGGGGGAACGCACCACGCGAGGCTACATAAGCCGGCTATCGCATGAGATAATGCCCGCCTTGGCTGGGCTCACCGATCGGTGATCTCACAGCGGTGGTCCGCGTGAGCCCTCTGAGCTCTCTCGATAGGCTGTACCTTCATCGTTCTTCCCGTCGGCTCCGGAGTCCCACGTGCCTAGCTGTCTGGCCGGTCGGACGAGCCGCCGGAGACGCGGCCCGTCCGATTTCCCGTGTCATCCGGGCGCTGAGGGACATTTCCGCGCGCGGTCTGTCCGGACCGTGTCCGCGGCGGTCGCCCCATGCGGGAGCGGGCTGTGACGGGGCCGCTGCCCGCGCCCGTGCGGGAGTACGTCATCGAGCTCGCCGGGCAGACGCTCGCCGACCTGCCGGAGTCCGACGTTCCGCCATCGCTCGTCGCGGTACGCCGGTTCAAGGCGTCCCGGCGGGCGAAGGCGGGCGCGATCCCACTGGCCGCCGCCGTTGACAGCGAGGTGTTCCGCGGCCGAGTCGCCGAGTGGATCCGCCGGCACCAGCCGGAACTGGCCGAGGCCGCCGATTCCGCCGATGGGCCGCCGCCGGCTGCCCCGCCGGAGAAGGTCGCCGCGGTGGCCTACCTGCTGCGCGTCCCGCACTGGCCCGAACTGGTCGAGCTGGCCGCGGCCGCGGCCGCCGAGGCAGAGGTTCGCGGCCGGGCCGACGAGGCCGAACGGACGATCCGCCGGCTCACCGACCAGCTTGCGGCGAACCAGCGCAGCGCCGCCGGCGAGCTCGGGCAGCTGCGCGAGGGCCTCGCTGCGGCCCGCGTCGAGGCGGAGGAGGCCCGGCGGCGGCTGCGGGCGTCGTCGGATCGGATCCGCCGTGCCGAGGAGGCCGCCCGGGAGTCGGTGGCCGCGGCCGAGACGGCCCGCGACGCGGCGCTCGCCGCCGGTCGTGACGCCGAGTCCGAGGTGCGCCGGCTGCGCGGCCGGGTCGCCGAGCTGGAAAGCGCCCTGGCCGCCACCCGCCGGGACTCCCGCGACTCCCGCAGCATGGACGACGCCCGCATGCGCGTCCTGCTCGACACGCTTATCGCCTCGGCCCACGGCGTGCGCCGCGAGCTCGACCTGCCGACGATGGTCGCCCGGCCGGCGGACCTGCTCGCCCGCGGCGGCGACGGGCCGAGCAGCGCGCCGCAGGCGTTCGTCGGGGCGCGCGGTCGGCCCGACGATGACCCCACCCTCATCGACGAGGTGCTCGCCGTGCCCGGCGTGCATCTGATCATCGACGGGTACAACGTGACCAAGCGTGGCTACGGCCGGCTCACCCTGCAGGCACAGCGGGAACGGTTGCTGTCGGGGCTCGGCGCGCTCGCCGGGCGCAACCCGGACAGCGAGGTCACGGTGGTCTTCGACGCGACCGCGGTCGTCGCCCGCCCGATCGGCGTTGCGACGCCCCGGGGGGTTCGGGTGCTGTTCAGCCGCCCCGGGCAGCTCGCTGACGAGGAGATCATCCGGCTGGTGCGGCTGGAGCCGCAGGGCCGGCCGGTCTTCGTCGTCACCTCCGACCGGGAGGTGGCGGAGAACAGCGCCGCGGCCGGGGCCCGAGCAGTGCCGTCGGCGGCGCTGCTGGCACGGCTCGACCGCTAGCGTCCAGGCCACCCGCGCGCGAGCCGGACCGTCGTCGAGCCGGACCGTCGTCGAGCCGTCCCAGGCGTTGCGCCGCACGCTGTCCAACCGGCCGCCGAAAGTTGTCGGACCCGAGTCCTACCGTCGATCACGTCGGGACATCGGTGCGCGGATTGTGCCGCCGCCGGCCGTCACCGGCCGGTCCTTGGGAAGGTGAGTGCGATGCTGATCGACTGCGACTCCTGCGTCGGCCGCGGCGCCCGGTGCGCCGACTGCGTGGTCACCGTCATGTTCGCGGAGGAGGGCGGGGGCATCGAGTGGGACCCGCAGGAGCGCCGCGCGCTCGCTGTGCTGAGCGCCGCTGGGCTGCTGCCGCCGCTGGCGGAGCTGGCCGGCTCGGTGCTGCAGCGTGTGCCCCGCGGTGCCGCCGAGCGCGGGGCGGCCCGGTCGCCGCGCCGCGCCGGCTGAGTGGCCGCCGTGCCGAGGCGCGGGCGGGCATGGGGTCGGAGCCGGGCGGTGGCTACCAATCGGTGTGGGAGAACATGGGCGGATGCGTGTACTGGCCGTCACCAACGACTTCCCGCCCCGCCCGGGAGGCATCCAGGCCTACGTGCACAACTTCGCGGCGCGGCTGCCGGCCGGCGAGATCGTCGTGTACGCCCCGTCGTGGGAGGGCGCCGCGGCCTTCGACGCCGCGCAGAACTTCCCGGTCGTGCGCCACCGGTCCTCGCTCATGCTGCCGACCCCGGACGTGCTGCGCCGGGCTCGTCAGATCGCCCGGGCGGAGGGCTGCGACACGGTGTGGTTCGGTGCCGCCGCCCCGCTCGCCCTACTGGGCTCGAAGCTGCGCCAGGACACGGCGGTGGGCCGCGTCGTGGCGAGCACCCACGGGCACGAGGTCGGCTGGGCGGCGTTGCCCGCCGCCCGCCAGCTACTGCGTCGCATCGGCGCGACCGCGGACGTCGTCACCTATCTGACTGACTACACCCGGGGCAGGATCGGGCCCGCGCTCGGCGCCCATCCGATGCTTGCCCGCCTGCCCAGCGGCGTCGACGCGGTGCTGTTCCGCCCCGGCGCCGGGCGGGAGGAGACCCGCCGCCGGTACGGCCTGACCGGGCGGCGGGTGGTGGTGTGCGTGAGCCGCCTCGTCGCGCGCAAGGGGCAGGACATGCTGGTGCGTGCCCTACCGGCGCTGCGGCGCCGGGTGCCGGGCGCGGTGCTGTTCATCGTCGGCGGCGGACCGCATCGCGCGGACCTCGAACGGCTCGCCCGGGACAGCGGCGTGGCCGAGCACGTCAGGTTCACCGGCTCGGTGCCCTGGGAGGAGCTGCCTGCGCATTATGCGGCCGGCGACGTGTTTGCCATGCCGTGCCGGTCCCGGCTCGGCGGGCTGGAGGTGGAGGGCCTCGGGATCGTCTACCTGGAGGCGTCGGCGACCGGCCTGCCGGTGGTGGCCGGGAACAGCGGTGGTGCCCCTGACGCGGTGCTCGACCAGCGCACCGGCCTCGTCGTCGACGGCACCGACCTCGGCGCGGTGGAGCGGGCCGTCGGAGACCTGCTCGCCGATCCGGACCGGGCCGCGTCGATGGGCGCCGCCGGGCGGGCCTGGGTCGAGCTGCGCTGGCGCTGGGACGTGCTCGCCGCCGAGCTGCACTCGCTGCTCGCCGGCCAACCCGGCCAACCCGGCCAACCCGGCTGAAAACCCGGCCCGATCTCGGCGGCCTGGTGCCTCAGGAGCGGCGGGCGTCGGCGTAAAGGCTCTCGACGGCACTGCCGAAGCGGTCCATCACGAGCGAGCGCCGGACCTTCAGACTCGGGGTCAGCTCCCCGGTCTCGACGGTGAAGTCCTGCGGCAGGATCACGAACTTCTTGACGCTCTCGGCGTGCGACACCGTCGCGTTCGCAGCGTTGACCGCCTGCTGCACCGCGGCACGCAGGTCGGCATCGTCGACGAGGTCCGCGACGCTCGCCCCGGCGGGCTTGCCGGCGCCGTCGCGCCAGTGCTCGAAGGCCTCCTGGTCGATGGTGACCAGTGCCGCGATGAACGGGCGCTGGTCACCGACGAGCATCGCCTGGCTGATCAGCGGGTGGGACTGGATGACGTGCTCCAGTGGAGCCGGGGCGACGTTCTTACCCCCGGCGGTGACCAGCAGTTCCTTCTTCCGGCCGGTGATCCGCAGGAACCCGTCGTCGTCGAGTGACCCGAGGTCGCCGGTGTGCAGGAAGCCTTCGGCGTCGAGCGCTTCCTTCGTCGCGGTCTCGTTGTGGCGGTAGGCGCGGAACAGCAGGTCGCCCCGGATGAGGATCTCCCCGTCGTCGGCGACGCGGATCGTCACCCCCGGAAGGGGTTGCCCAACGGTGCCCATCCGCACCGAGTGCGGGCGGTTCGCCGCCGCCGGTGCCGAGGTTTCCGTCAGGCCGTAGCCCTCCACGACGGTGAAGCCGATGCCGCGGAAGAAGTGACCGAGCCGCGGGCCCAGCGGTGCTCCGCCGCTGATCGCGATCCGGGCCCGCCCGCCCAGCGCTGCGTGCAGCTTGCCGTACACCAGCACGGCGAACAGCCGGTGCCGCAGCCGCAGCAGCGGCCCGGGGCCGCCGCGGTCGAGGGCCTCGCTGTAGGCCACGGCGGTGTTCTCGGCGGCGTCGAAGATGCGGCCCTTGCCCTCGCCGTGCGCCTTGAGCCGCGCGCCGGCGTGCACCTTCTCGAAGACCCGAGGAACGGCGAGCAGAAAGCTGGGCCGCACCTTGGCCAGGTCCGGCAGCAAGGTTCGCGAGTCCGGTGTGTAGGCGAGCTCGTAGGCTCCCTGAACCACGCCCACCTGCAGCATCCGGGCGAACACGTGGGCCAGCGGCAGGAACAGCAGGGTGGAGGAGTCCGGCTCGAACACTTCCGGCAGCATGGCGATGGACGCCTCCGCAGTGAACATCAACGCCCGGTGGGTGATCTCGCAGCCCTTCGGCTGCGCGGTGGTGCCGGAGGTGTAGATGATCGTCGCGAGGCTGTCGGCATCGAGGGACGCGCGCGCCGCGGCGAGGCGCTCCTCGTCGACGCCCGCGCCGTCGGCGGCGAGGGTGGCCAGCGCGCCGTCGTCGAGGACGAGCACGTCACGCAGGGCGGGAGTCTCGCCGCGGACCTGCTCGACCCGCTCGGCGAGCTCGGCGTTCTCGACGACGAGCAGCTCGATCCCCGCATCCCGGAGGATCCATTCGATCTGGCTCGGGCTGGATGTCTCGTAGATGGGCACGGAGACGGCACCGGCGGCCCAGGCGGCGTAGTCGACCACGGTCCACTCGAACCGCGTGCGACTGAGGATCCCCACCCGGGCACCGGTTTCCACCCCGTGGGCGACCAGTCCCCGGGCGGTGGCCACCACGTGATCGCGGAACTCGCCGGTCGTCATCCCGACAAACTCTTCGGCCACCTTGTGACGAATCAGTATTTTGTTCGGTCGTGCGGCGGCATGTCGGAACAGGGCGTCCGTCAGCGTCGCATTGTCGGCGATGGTGACCAGGGGCGCAGAGGTGTACTCCCGCACTGCTACTCCTACCAGGTGCTCTCGTGCGTCCTACGGATGCCCTCGGGCGTCCGTCGGATGACGACGCCGCCGAACGGTGGATGTCCGCCCAGGGCACCAGACGTTAGCGGGCGGACCAGATGCTGGCGACCGTGCCGGCAACGACGGGGGGGCGCGGCCCGTCCGCGTACGGATGGTGGCTGCCCGCGACGGGGTCGGCCCACCCTGCGCGCGTGGGTGTCGCATGGCACTGCGGTGACGGACAACCGACCCGTCGAGACCGGGCCGGTTGTCCCGCTTCGCAGCCTAAGCTTCCTGGTATGCGGGTCCACGTGGTGAGCGACGTGCACGGCCGCGCGGACGCTCTGCCGGCCGCCGCCGAGGGCGCCGACGTCTTCATCTGCCTTGGTGACCTCATCCTGTTCATCGACTATCATGATCACAGTCGGGGGATCATGGGTGATCTGTTCGGCGCCGAGGCCGTCAGCCGGATGGTGGAGCTGCGCACGGCGCAGCGCTTCGACGAGGCGCGGGAGTGGTCGCGCTCGCTGTGGGCGCGCTTCGGCGGCGACCGAGCCCAGATCGTCGAGACCGCCATCCGCCGCCAGTACGAGCGGCTGTTCGCGGCCTTCCCCACCCCGACCTATCTGACGTTCGGCAACGTCGACCTGCCCCACCTCTACCCTGACTACCTGCGCGACGGCATCACCCTGCTGGACGGGCAGACCACGATGATCGGCGGCTGGCGATTCGGCTTCGTCGGCGGCGGGTTGCGGACCCCGATGCACACGCCGTACGAGATCGACGACGACGTCTTCGCCGCGAAGGTGGCCGCCGTCGGCGAGGTCGACGTTCTGTGCTGCCACATTCCGCCGCACCTGCCGGAGCTGGTCTATGACGTCAAGGCCCGGCGCTTCGAGCGGGGCAGCGTCGCGATCCTTGAGGCCATTCACGCCACTCGGCCCCGCTACGTGCTCTTCGGGCATGTTCACCAACCTCTCGCCGCCAGTCTGGAGATCGACGGAACGCGTTGCGTGAACGTCGGTCATTTCAACGCCCGAGGCACCCCGTTCGTCCTCGAGTGGTAGCTGGCCGCTGGGCGAGATTTGGCCCAGGGTCCGGTAGCCTCAGGCGATCGGTCGGGGAATGATCCGGGATCCCGGAGAGATCCGGGTTGCCGGTGGGCCGGCGACGCCGTGCTCCTTCAGACGTGCTTGACGAATGTGGAGGTGCTGCTCTCCCATGGCGGACCACGCCCGATCGACCATCGTCATCAACGCCAGGCCCGCCGCGGTGATGGGGGCGATCGCAGACATCCCCGCCTACCCGACCTGGGTCGGTCAGATCGAGGAGGCCGAGGTGCTCGACGTCGGCCCGGACGGCCGGCCCCGGCGCGCCCGCTTCCGGATCAACGCCGTCGTGGTCAAGGACGAGTTCGTCAACGAGTACGTCTGGTCCGACGACGTCCAGGTCACCTGGTCGATGGTCGAGGGGCAGGCGATGTCGTCGCAGGACGGCAGCTACACTCTGCGCGACCGCGGCGACGGCACCACCGAGGTCACCTACGACCTCACCGCCGAGACCAAGATCAAAATTCCGGGGCTGCTCCGGCGGAAGGTACAGAGCGGCATCGTGGATGCCGCTCTCAAGGACCTCAAGAAGCACGTCGAGAGCTGAGCGCACGTGCGGTGTGTGCTCTTCACCGGGAAGGGCGGCGCCGGCACCACGACGGTGGCGGCGGCGACCGCGATCCTTGCCGCGCAACGGGGTCATCGCACCCTGGTCCTGTCCGTCGACCCCGCGGCCGGGCTCGCCGGCGCGCTTGACCATCCCATCGGCGCCGATCCGACCCCGCTCGAGCCGGGGCTCACCGGCCAGCAGGTCGACCTGCGCCGCGCCGTCCGCACGCGCTGGCCGGCCGTGCGCGAGGTGCTGGCCGGCACCTGGCCGTCCTTCGACGTCGACCCGGTCGAGCTCGAGGAGCTGGCCTTCCTGCCCGGTGCCATCGAGACGCTGACCTTGCTCGAACTGCGCGACGGCCTGGCCAGCGTCGACCACGACGTCGTCATCGTCGACGGTGGCCCGGTCGCCGGACTGCTGCGGCTGCTCGCCTTCCCGGAGACGCTGTCGTGGTACTGCCGGCGGCTGCTGCCGCCCGACGGCGCCTTCGCCCGCTGGCTGCGGCCCGGCTTCGGGTGGGCGGGTGCGTTCGGCGGCCGCTGGGGGAACCTCGCCGCGCCCGCCTACGACACCGTCTCCCGGGTGCACCGCGCTGCCGTGGACCTGCGGGCGATCCTCACCGACCACGCGGCCACCAGCATCCGGCTCGTGCTCACCCCGGAGAGCGGGGCGCTGGCCGCAGCGCGCAGCAGCCTCACCGCGCTGTCGCTGCACGGGTTCACCCTCGACGGTGTGGTCGTCAACCGGATCTTCTCGCCGGCCGGGGCGGACGCCTGGCGAGCCGGCTGGGCCGCCGCCCACCGTGAGGCGCTCGCCGAGATCACCGGGGCGTTCGCGCCGACCCCGATCCTCCCGGTGGGCTACCGTCCGGGTGAGCCGGTCGGCCTGGAGGAGCTCGCGGCCTTCGGCGCGGCGACCTACGGCGAGCTTGACCCGGCGGGCGTCCTCGGCGCCGCGCCGACCGGGGCCGGTGAGGCGCCGCGGGTCGAACGCACCGAGAACGGGTACGCGCTGTCATTCGGTCTTCCGTTCGTCGACAGCTCCCAGATCGACCTGGCCCGGCTGGGTGACGATCTGATCGTCACCGTCGGGGCGTTCCGTCGCGCGGTCCCGCTGCCCGCGGCGCTGCGCCGCTGCGACGTCAGCGCCGCCCGGTTGCGTGGCGATCGGCTGGTGGTCTCCTTCGTGCCCGATCCGGACCAGTGGGTGCGGGCATGACCTCCGCCCCGACCGACCCGCCCCGCGGCGATGCCGGTCCGAACGGTGGTTCCGGCAGGCGAACGACGGATCGTCCACCCCCGCCCGGGCCGCTTGCGGTCGAGGCGGCCCTGCTCGCCGACGCCCTGCGCGGCCTGGCCGGCACCGGATCGGGTGGCCGTCTCTGGGAAACCGTTGCCGACGCTGCCAGCGGTATCGCTGCCAGCGGTGCGGGGGCTGGCGCGTACGCGCCGGCCGACGCCGACGCCCCCGCGGGCGCGGCGGATACGGGCACGGCGGATACGGACGGTGGGCCGGACTGCGCCGGCCACGGACGGCCGTGCACATCGTGCCCGCTGTGCCGGCTGCTGGCGATGTTCGCCGGAGATCGGCCTGAGGTGGTCCGCCATCTGCTGACCGCGGCGGAGTCGCTGGCGGCGGCCTTCCGCCTGGCTCTCGACGCCTACACCGGTAACGCCGCCCACCCCGGTAACGCCGCCCACCCC
>NZ_JANEZT010000864.1 GCF_025403405.1 Frankia tisae | reverse complement strand
GCGCTGGCTGGCCCATCCGATAGGGCGGGAGAGCTTTCAGCGGTTGTCTCCACGCTTGGTGGAACACTCGTATCGGTAGGTCGGCTCCTCGCGGTTGGGATGGTTGTGGCCTGCGGAGCCAAGGCGTACACACGGCAATCTCCAGAGCCGCTGTTCGTGGGGTTTCTGTTCTGCATGGCACTGCTTGGAGCGGGAGCTTTCTACGATTCGGAAGATGGGCCGAACCGACCGAAGCCTGCTGAAAAGGCTCTCTTTAATCGGGCTTCCGCTGGGGACATGACGGGCATCGATCAGCAGTTCAATAGCCTCGGCCTCTCCAACACGCCGGCGGGTCGGTACGTTTTAGCTCAGGCTGCGGCGGTGGCTTCCGAAGGCAAGCGCTTTGGAC
>NZ_JANEZT010000863.1 GCF_025403405.1 Frankia tisae | reverse complement strand
GCTGTTACTTGAGCGTTAACAGCTATTTTATTAAAATTATGAAAAGAGCATATGTAGGGTTAGAGTTTGATACCGCGATTTGTACGGGAGTATTAACTGTTGCTGGGATAGATGAGGTAGGCAGAGGGGCTTTATTTGGCCCCGTGGTAGCCGCCGCCGTAATTTTACCTGCTTCTGCTTTATCGGGACTTGTGGAAGCCCAAATTAGAGATAGCAAACAGCTATCTGCTTACCGCCGGGAAGAATTAGCAAAAAAAATTTGCAACTGCGCCACAAGTTGGGGAATTGGCTTTGCTTCTAGTCGTGAAATCGACAAAATTAATATTTTACAAGCATCTCTATTAGCTATGCAAAGAGCGGTAATTAAGCTCAAAGTTCAACCGCAATTG
>NZ_JANEZT010000862.1 GCF_025403405.1 Frankia tisae | reverse complement strand
GTGTGCGGCAGGCCCGGGGCGGCGTCGGCGTAGAAGCGCGCGAAGTACTCCGGGTCCAGCCCGATGTGGACGGTGCCGTCGAACTGCCCGTCGGCGGTGGACCGCCGCCGGCTGACGGCGAAGGTGGCCTTGGCCGTGGCCTTGCCCTGAAAAGCAGCGCTGACAAAGGCTCCGGCGTCGCGCTCGCGCTGTGCCTGAAAAAAGTCCCGGTCGGCGATGTTGGCCGAGGCGCGGTCCCACCCCTGGCTGCCGGCCCGTATGACACCCTGCGCGTCAGCGACCCAGATTGCGACAGCCTGCTCCAGCGGCGTCTTGAGCCGGACCAGGAAGGCGCTCGTTTCAGGGGCGGCGACCCTGTCCCAGGTCAGGTTGTCCACGCGGTCGTCCGC
>NZ_JANEZT010000861.1 GCF_025403405.1 Frankia tisae | reverse complement strand
ATCCATCACAGCAGCGACCTGCGCGTTGGAAGCGCCCTCCACCTCCGGCAGCGGCCGGTCTTTCAGCTGGATGTTCTGCGATTTCGACGCCTTGGCCCTCTCCTTCTGCTCAGCCAGGATGACCCCCCGATCAACAAGCCCGCCATGGCTGTCTTGCCATAGGTGGTCCAGCGTGGAGGCCTTGTCGTTTTTCCTGGACCAGCTTTTGGCCAGGGAAGCCAATACCTCGTCATCGCCGAACTCAGCCTCCCGTCGCCATTCGTCTGCAGCCACCCTACGCATCGACCGCTCGTGATGCTCTTGCCTGCTGGCATAGATTGACGAAGCTTCGCGATGGCGCGAGAGCGCGACGCCAGCAGCGTCGCGGGCCAGATTCCACCCGTCCTTGATG
>NZ_JANEZT010000860.1 GCF_025403405.1 Frankia tisae | reverse complement strand
AGGCAGTAGTCACCCTGTGGCACAAGAGAATGTTCCGGAAGGCAGTCGTTTCCGGTGGCATGACCGCAGGTCTTCACGATTCAGAAGCCGAAACCATGGCTACCCGCCTCATGGAGTTGGGAATTCCAGAGCATGTGCTCATCATCGAGCCGTTCGCCATGAACACTGGTGAGAACGTATGGCGCTCGCGCGAGCTTGCCGAGCGCATGCTGCCTCTCGAAGAGAGACGGAGCGTCATTGCCATCGGAAAAATCTGTTCCGCGCGTCGATATCTGATGACACTGGCCCGTCATTGGCCAGGGCCAATCGTTACCGCGCAGTGGGTCAACTATTTCGCGGTGGACAAGAGTGACTGGCACCTGGATCCGGAGTTCGCCGAACGCGTCAGGGC
>NZ_JANEZT010000859.1 GCF_025403405.1 Frankia tisae | reverse complement strand
ATCCAGAACCAGCAGGCGCTGAGCGTCGCGGACGTGGTGATGAACGACGCCTCGGTGCGCACGCTCACCTCGCGCGGCGGTTTCGGCGACGACTTCCAGATCCGCGGCTTCACCGTCTCCAACAGCGACATCAGCATGAACGGCCTG
This sequence comes from Frankia tisae, assembly GCF_025403405.1. Taxonomy (GTDB): domain Bacteria; phylum Actinomycetota; class Actinomycetes; order Frankiales; family Frankiaceae; genus Frankia; species Frankia tisai. The sequence goes on along the minus strand of NZ_JANEZT010000859.1, from coordinate 245 downwards.
TTCGGCCTGGCGCCCTCCACGCGCGTGCCGCTCGAGATGATCAAGCGCGTGGAAGTGCTCAAGGGCCCGGGCGCGCTCGCCAACGGCGTCGGTCCCAATGGCAGCATCGGCGGCAGCATCAACGTGGTCACCAAGCGCGCCTCCGACATTCCGCTCACGCGCGTCACCGGCACCTACATGGGCAAAGCGCAGTTCGGCACGCACATCGACGTGGGCCGCCGCTTCGGCGAGGACAACCAGTGGGG
>NZ_JANEZT010000858.1 GCF_025403405.1 Frankia tisae | reverse complement strand
GCCCCCCGGCCGGTTGCGTCGGCAAATGCTGGAGGGTGATGACGGTCGGGGCCGCGCGAACGGGTGTCAACCTCCAGCATCTGCTGGCCGCCTTGTGGCTGGGACTGCTGCGGGCCGGTTTTCATGCCTGTGGGCGAGTGGTGGGGGCGGGTTGTTTGGGGCGAGTGCGGCTTCCAGTCACACCGTCCTGATCACTGAGGTGGATCCAGCGCCTCGTGAGTCGACGCCGCTCCCGAGACGTCCGCACGCACGCCGACGTGATCGTCACCGCAGTGTCCGGTCCGCCGCAGCGAGCGGGGCGAGTTCCTGCGCGGCGGCGGCGAAGCGCGCCCCGCCCAACCCGGCCGGTCCACGGGCCGGATCGAACCCGTCGACGCCCTCGACGTCGCCGGCGC
>NZ_JANEZT010000857.1 GCF_025403405.1 Frankia tisae | reverse complement strand
GCTTTACTGAGATACAAGCAGGTTATTTGCCACTCTAATTATCACGGAGCTGATCTGAAATGCCATCAGGTCGTATACGTTCTTCTAAGAGTGCCTCACGACGCAACACTCAAGTCGTTATGCCTTCAATTCTTCAACGAGATCGACCGACTGCTAGGAACCGACTATTCGAGGAAGGCGGCAGCGCTACGCAATATTGCACCCATGGTCGACTTGATGAACAAGGTCGCAACAGCTGTCTCCTTGGGCTTTATTGTCGTTGATGAAGTTCAGAATTTGCGCAGCGCGCGCGCCCAAAATGCGGAGCTTGTTCTAAACCTGTTCAGTGAAATCATTGAGCGGCTCGGCATTAGCTTATTGGCGCTTGCAACACCAGCGGTCCAAGCTGTCGTAGAA
>NZ_JANEZT010000856.1 GCF_025403405.1 Frankia tisae | reverse complement strand
TGCACCGAGTGGCCGCCCTCGCCCAGCGCCAGTTCGTACTCGCGCAGCGCCTCGCCGGTGTGCGAGGTGCGGTGCTGGCGCAGGTCGTCCGGCGTGCCCTGCGCCACCACCAGGCCGCCGGCGTCGCCGCCTTCCGGCCCCAGGTCGATCAGCCAGTCGCTCGCGCGGATCACGTCCAGGTTGTGCTCGATGACGATGATCGAATGCCCCGCGTCCAGCAGCTTGCGCAGCGCGCGCATGAGCTTGGCGATGTCGTCGAAGTGCAGGCCGGTGGTCGGCTCGTCGAAGAGGAACAGCGTGCCCTTGCGCGCGAGCGGCTGCCGGCTGCTGCTGGCGCTCTTCGCCGCCTCGGCCAGGAAGCCCGCGAGCTTGAGCCGCTGCGCCTCGCCGCCCGAGAG
>NZ_JANEZT010000855.1 GCF_025403405.1 Frankia tisae | reverse complement strand
GCCCGACGGCCGCGGCCGCCTGCAGTTCGTGGATCTCGTGCGGGCGCGTGGACCAGCCCAGCCGCTTCATGCCCTCGGCGATCGCGCCGCTGGAGACCATGATGACCTCGCGCCGCGGCCCGCCGGAGCCACCCACCAGCGCGGCCATCTGCCGGCTCCATTCGGTGATGGCGGTCTCGTCCAGCCCCCGGCCCTCGTTCGTCACCAGGCTGGAGCCCACCTTGATCACGATGCGGCGCGCATCTCGCAATATGCTCGAAACCATGAATCCCCGTCTTTTTCCTAGCTAGCGCCGGCCGCCGCGGCGGCCCCCACACCGCCACCCACCGGGATGGCGGCCCTGCCCCTCACTCGGGAGCGGCGTCGTTCGCGAAGCGCGGATCGACCACTTCCTGCAC
>NZ_JANEZT010000085.1 GCF_025403405.1 Frankia tisae | reverse complement strand
GACTAGTCGTCGGCAGCGTCAGATGAGTATAAGAGACAGGGACTAGGCTGCGGAGCGTGCTGCACTACTTCTTCACCGGGCTACTGGTGGCGATGTCCGTCCTGATCGCCTGGTTCTCCGGCTACGTGGTCTACAAGCTGTACGAGGGGCAGCGCTGAGCGCCCGGGGCCGGTCGGCCGCCGGCGGGCAGCCGCGGACGGCCACGACCGGTACCGCCGATCTGCACGCCAGCCTGCTGCCACTGGCCTTCCTCGTCGGCACCTGGCGCGGCGAGGGCGTGGGCGGCTATGAGGGCCTCGAGGGCTTTCACTACGGCCAGGAGATCACTTTTGCCGCCGACGGCCGTCCGGCCCTGGGCTACGTCTCCCACACATGGTGGGCGGACGAGCCGCGCGACGGCCGGGAGTCGGGCAGCCCGCTGGCCACCGAAACCGGCTTCTGGCGTGTCCAGTCCGGTGAGGACGGCAAGAAGACCGTCGAGGTGACGCTGGCGCACCCGTTCGGCATCGCGGAGATCTACGTCGGCGCGGTGGCGGGAACCCGCATCGATCTGGACCACAATGTGCTGATCCGCACGGCGACCGCCCGCGACGTCACCCGCTCGGTGCGGCTTTACGGGCTGGTCGAGGGCGGGGACCTGGCTTACGCGATCGACATGGAAGCCGAGGGCAAGCCGTTGCAGTCGCACCTGTCGGCGCGCCTGCACCGCGTCACCGACTGACCGGCACCGACGACCGACCGGGTACCGACCGACCGGTATCGGCCAGCTGGTGTCGGCCGGCTGGTACCGGTCAGCGTGGTACCGGTCAGCCGGGCTTCGCGGCGGTGCCGGCGTCGGCGGCGAGCTTGGCCCGCCACGCCTTCTCCCGCTCGATCGCCGAGGCGAATCCGAGGCCGATCGCCGGGTCGAAGTTGTCGTCGGCGTAGGTGCCGACGCAGCCGAGGATCCGGTCGATCTCCTCGGCGGTGATCGCGAGCAGCGGGATCTGCCCGGTCAGGAAGATGTCGCCGACCCGGTCGACGGAGAAGTGCACGCCGTAGGTCTTTGCGTTGCGGCTGAGCAGGAAGGCGTAGGTGCCTGCCGCGTTCTCCGCGGGGGCCCGCATGAAGAACGCCTCGACCAGCAGGGTGTGGTCCTGCACAACGAGCCAGGTCATCGTGCGTAGCTTGTGCTCCCCCTCCAGGGTGACGAGGAACGAGCCCGCGTCGATGCGCTCGTAGGCGAGGTCGAGGTCGGTCAGGGCGTCGGTGATCAGGATGTCGAGCCGCGCGCGTTCCGCCGTGTCGATGGGTGCCGTCATGACCCGTGACCTCCCCGCTTGCAGCTGTGACGATGCCGGATCCGGTGGCGATCCTCCCACCCGGTCCGGTCAGACGGCGACGGCGGCGGGGCTCAGCGCGTGCCGATAGCTGCGCAGCACTCCGCGGGCGGTGGCCGACCAGCCGAAGCCGGCCGCCCGGCCGACCGCGCCGGCGGACAGGCGGCTCCGCCAGTGCGGCTGGCGCAGCAGCCGGTCCAGTGTGTCCGCGTAGCGGGCCGGGTCGCGGCCCGCTACGAGCAGGCCGGAGACCCCGTCGGCGACGGCGGTGCGCAGGCCGCCGACCGCGGCGGCGACCACCGGCGTGCCGCAGGCCTGGGCCTCGAGCGCGACGAGGCCGAAGCTCTCGCTGTGGCTGGGAACCACGACGGCGGTGGCTGCCCGGTACCAGTGGGCCAGCTCATGCTGCGGCGCCGGCGGCTGGAACCGAACGAGGTCGGAGATTCCCAGGTCCGCGGCGAGCTTCACCAGGGCATCCGGCTGTTCCAGTCCCGAGCCGCTGGGCCCGCCGACGACGGCGACGGTCAGCTTCGAGCGGCGGGTCGGATCGCGGCGCAGCAGCTCGGCGGCGGCATGCAGCAACAGGTCCGGCGCCTTGAGCGGCTGGATCCGCCCGACGAACAGCAGCAGGTCACCGTCCGGGTCGAGGCCGAGGCGTGCCCGGGACTGCGCCGTGTCACCCGGCCGGAAGATCTCCAGGTCGACGCCCGGTGCTACGACGTCGACCTGGTCGGGGGCGGCGCCGTAGAGGTCGATGAGGTGGCCGCGCTCGTCTTCGGTGGAGGCGATCAGCCGGGTGGAGCCGGCGATGACCTCCTGCTCGCCCAGCAGCCGGCCGGGCGGCTCGGGGCGATCCCCGACGGCCAGGGCGCCATTCTTGATCTTGGCCAGGGTGTGGGAGGTGTGCACGAACGGCACGCCCCACCGCCGGGCGACCGCGAGGGCGACCTGGCCGGACAGCCAGTAGTGCGAATGGATGACGTCGAAGTAGCCCGGCTCGTGCCCAGCCTCGGCGCGCAGCACGTCCGCGGTGAACGTGCACAGCCAGGCCGGCAGGTCCTCGCGGTGGATCTCCTCGAACGGCCCGGCGTCGACGTGGCGCACCGTGACGCCCGGGGCAAGCTCGGCCGAGGTCGGCAGCTTGCTGCTCACCGCCCGGGTGAACACCTCGACCTCGACGCCGAGCGTCGCGAGCTGTCGCGAGAGCTCCACCACGTAGACATTCAGCCCGCCGGCGTCACCGGTGCCCGGCTGCTCCATCGGCGAGGTGTGCATCGACAGCATCGCCACGCGCCGGGGCCGCGCGCCCCGGTCCAGCTCGGAGCGGGCCGCGGCACTGCTCCTGATCAACCGCACCGGCGCACCTCCGCATCCATCCGTCTGGGCCGCCTGCCCGGCACGACCCACCCCGCACAAGACCGACACGACATCCACCGTTCTACCCGCCCCGTTGTCCGGTCAACTGGTCGCCCCCCGCCCCGGCTGCGGCGGCACACCGCAGAAGTTGCTGTTAATGCTGGTCAGAGGGGTGCGTACGGTGTGACCGTCGAGCCGGCGGTCACAAAGCTGTAAGGAAACAGACGCGGCCGCGCCCGCAAGCCCGCCCGACCGGGCGGTTGACCGCCCGGTCGGGTTTGTCGCCGCGGGGCGTGGGGCCTCAACCGGAAAGGCCGATCTGCGAGGCTGGCCGGGTGCCGAATCCCAGCCGCGCCCCGCGTCTCGCGGCCGGCCGGGCCCGCGCCCTCGGAGCACCCACCCGAGGTACCACGGCGCCGAACCGGCTGCGGCGGGTCGACCGCTGGCTGCTCGACGCCGCCGGCCCCCTGCTGCGGGGCAGCGCGAACCCCCTCGTCGTCGATCTCGGCTTCGGCGCGTCGCCGGTCACCACCGTCGAGCTTCACCAGCGGCTGCGGGCCGCCTGCCCGCAGGCGCGTGTCGTCGGCCTCGAGCTTGACCCGAAGCGGGTGGCCGCCGCGGCCGGCGCCGCCCGGCCGCCCGGCCTGACCTTCGCCCGCGGCGGGTTCGAGCTGCCACCCGCGACCGAACGCCCCGTGCTGGTCCGCGCCCTGAACGTGCTACGCCAGTACCCCGAACCGGCCGTCGCCGGCGCCTGGGCGACGATGACGGCGCGGTTGGCACCCGGCGGCCTGCTCGTCGAGGGCACCTGCGACGAAATCGGCCGGCGGGCCTGCTGGTTCTGCCTGCCGGCCCCCGGGGAGGCGCCCGGCTGGCTCGCCGCCGGTCGGGTCGGTGCCCGGCCGACCCTGACCCTCTCGGCCCACCTGCCGAGTCTCACCCGCCCGTCCGAGCTTGCCGAGCGACTACCCAAGGCACTGATCGAACACAACGTGCCCGGCCATGACGTCCACCGCCTGCTCACGGCGTTCGATCGGGCCTGGGAACGGGCCGCGCCACGGGCGGTGTTCTCACCGCGGCAGCGCTGGATCGCCGCGGTGGGCGAGCTGCGGGCGCAGGGCTGGCCGGTGCGCGGTGGCCCCCGGCGCTGGCGGCTGGGCGAGCTCACCGTCGAGTGGCCGTTGCCAGCGCCGCGCTGAACGCGCGGTACGCCGGATCGTCGAACAGCACGAAGCGTGCCTGTGCGACCCGGGTGTCCGCTGCGAGGACGGCGGTCACCGCCTGGTGCGCGGCATCGTCCAACGGCCAGCCGTACACCCCGGCGCTGACGGCGGGGAAGGCGACGCTGCTCGCCCCGAGCTCGTCGGCGACCTGCAGCGCCCGGGTGTAGGCCGAGCGCAGCAGCGCGGAGCGGTCCTCGGCCGGGTCGTACACCGGACCGACGACGTGGATGACGTGCCGGGCGGCGAGCCGACCGGCCGTCGTCGCCACTGCCTCACCGGTCGGTAGCCCTCGCGGGAGGGAGGTCGCGCGCAGGTGCTCGCAGGCGGCGCGGATCTCCGGGCCGCCGGCGGCGTGGATAGCGCCGTCGACCCCCCCACCACCGAGCAGCCCGCTGTTGGCGGCGTTGACGATGGCGTCGGCATCGACGAGCGTGATGTCGCCCTGTTGCAGGGTCACATGCACCATGCCACCGAGTCTCCCCGACGGTGGGATGGGAACGCCATGGGAGCATCGCCGGATCCGCCCGGCAACGGATCGGCTGGGGCCGCACGGAGTGGCGCGTTTGCGGGTTGCCGGAGACTGCGATCCGATGGGAGATGCCCGGCTCCGGACCAGGACCGGGTGCGGGGCAGTGACCGGGTTCGGGGCAGGAACCGGGTTCGGGGCAGCAGAGGAAGCCGAAAGGCTGGAAGGGACGGTGGAGATGGCCGAGCAGCTCGTGGTTCTCGGGTTCGACAGCCTGGAGCAGGCACGGCAGGCCTGGTCCCTCGGCCGCCGACTACGCCGAGAGAAGCGGCTTGACCTGGCCGATGGCACGCTGGTCTGGCGGGATGCAAGCGGCCGGGTCACGATCCGCCGGGTGGCCAGTCCGGCCCGCACCGCCGCTCTCGGCGGGGCGCTGTGCGGCGGGGTGATCGGAATGGTGTTCCTCGCCCCGTTCGTCGGCCTCGGCATGGGAGCGGGTGCCGGGGCGCTCGCCAGCCGGATCAGCGGACCGGGCGTGGACGACGATCTGGTCAGGCGCATCGCCGGGCACCTGCAACCGGGACGGGCCGCGATCTTCGCCGTGGTGCGCCGCTCGGCGGCCGACGACGTCACCGCCGCGCTGAGCCGCCATCATCCGGTCGTCATCATGACGACCCTGCCCCCGGAACGGGAACGTTGGCTGGCCCGCGCCCTGGGCCGCCGGCCCGCGCCGGCCTGACAGCCGCCCTGCGGCCGCCCGGCCCGGACGTCAGGAACCGGCGGGGCGGCGCGTCGGGGCGATCTTGTCGAGCACCGCGAGGTCGTCCGGGCGAGGCTGCCACTGGCCGGCCGCGGCGTTCGCCCGCACCTGGACCGCGTTCGTCGCGCCGGCGATGATCGAGGCGACGCCGGGCTGCGCGGCCAGTCCACCGATCGCCACGTCGAGCAGGGAACGGTCCCGCTCCCGTGCGAAGGTCTCCAGCACGTCGATGCGGTCGAAGACCTCGTCGGTCAGCTCGTCCTGCCGGCCGGCCAGCCGGGTTCCGGGCGCCGGTGCCTCGTCGCGCTGGTACTTGCCGGTGAGCAACCCGTTCTCGAGCGGGTAATACGGGATGACGCCGATGCCGTACTTCAGCGTTGCCGGCACCAGTTCCGCCTCGGCACCGCGTTCGAGCAGGCTGTAATGGTTCTGGGCGGAGATGAACCGGGTGGCGCCGGAGGCCCGTGCGGTCCACTCGGCGTCGGAGACCTGCCAGGCGTCGAGGTTGCAGGCGCCGATGTAGCGGACCTTGCCCTCCTTGAGGATCTCGTCGAGTGCCTCGAGCGTCTCCTCGATCGGGGTGAAGGAATCCAGCCGGTGGAGCTGGTACAGATCGATGTAGTCGGTCTGCAGCCGGCTCAGGGAGCCCTCGACGGCCTTGCGGATGTATCGCCGTGACGCCCGGGCGCTGAAGTCCTGGCCGTACATGCCACCCATGTCGTTGCCGAATTTCGTGGCAAGGACGACGTCATCGCGGCGGCCCCGCAGAACGTGCCCGAGCAGAGTCTCCGAACCGCCCTTGTTCCCGTAGGTGTCGGCGGTGTCGAAGAATGTGATCCCGGCGTCAAGCGCGGCATCGACCACCGCGCGGGTCCCGGACAGATCGACGCGTGAACCGAAATTGTTACATCCCAGACCAACGACTGACACCAGCAGTCCGGACGATCCCAGCGGGCGATAGCGCATGCACCCAATCCAACACACCGGAGTGTCGCCCGCGGACACCAGGTCCGCGGGCGACACCCGACCTGCGCACAGTCTTGGGTGTCCATAGTTCACCCGGTGCGTACCGGTTCGCCCGGTGTTACTTCTCCGGAGCGGCGTCGACCACCGCCCGCCCGACCGCCTCCGCCGCCCGACGGGTCGACGTGCGCGCCGCGCGGGTCTGGCTGACCGCGGTCCGCGTGCGATGCGCGGCCTCCTCGGTGGACGGGCTGCGCCGGATGCTCGCCACTCGGCGCTCCCCGCGCGACGCGAAGGTGTTGTAGAGCTGTGTGGCGCGGTCCTGCAGGTCCGAGATCTGAGAGGTCACGGTGGCCGGCAGCGCACGCACGGCAGTTCCTACCTGGGTGGGGACCCGGGCAGCCTGCACCGGCAGCGACCCGACTCGGTCGGAGAGCCGGCGAACCTCGCTGCTCGTCGTCGTCGGCAGGGCACGCAGCTTCGCGACGGCGAGGTCAGCGGCCCCCACCGAGGCGTAGATCGGCTTGCGGACCTCTGCCAGCGGCACCCTGATCTCGGCCTTCACCTCAGCGTCGTCGCCGTGGGTCTGGGCGGTGGCGCGGGCGCTGGGGCGGGCACCGGGCCGACCGGCCGGGCGGCTCGCAGTGCGGGACGTCGTGCGCGTGGTGGCCATCTTGTCTCCCTCGGGTCGAGGATTCGTTGTTTTCGTGTAGGTAATTCCTGAGGTTTCGGCCGGAGCTCCAGGCGTGCTCCGGTCGCGGGTGTCGGGTCAGGGTGGTGCGGTCAACAAGGTGTCGCGGCGGCGGTTCGGCCGGCCTGGTCGTGGCCGGGCCGGTTGTTACGGGTGCGGCGTTCATCAGCCGGCGGGGTGAACGCCCGGGTGGCAGATCAGCTGTCGGTGCCCGCGGTGGACCTGTCCGTGCCCGACCCCGGGGTGCCGTCCGACCCGGTGGCTGCTGTGCCGGCCGCGTTCGGGTCGCCGGCCGCGTTCGGGTCGCTGGTGGTGGCCGCGGTCGGCGAGGCGCCGCCGGCCGACCTGGTCCGCCCGCTCTTCGCGGGGACACCGCTGGTGGTCGTGGCCGTCCGCCTGGTGCTCCGGCGCTTCGGCGCTTCCGGGTGCGCGGCGTCGTCGTCAGGCACCGCCGCGCCCAGCGCGTCCTGCGCCGCCTCGGCAGCACCCCGCCGCCCGACAGGTCGTCGCCGGGCGGTGCCGGCGGGGCGGGCCTTCGCCGCCGTGGTCACCCTCCTGCCGCCGGCAGCAGTCGCACTGCCAGCTTCGTCGCCGACGCGTGTATCCGGACCGGCACCGCCATCCGTGCTGGTAGGACCATCCGTGCTGGTAGGGCTATCCGCGCCGGCATCCGCCTCGACGCTGCCCGGGCCCGGGCCGCCGGCCGGCGCGCCGGCGCGGGCGGCGACGGCGTTCTCCTTGCAGAACGCCTCGTAGATGTCGAGCACCACCTGCTTCTGCCGCTCGGAAAGGGATTTGTCCGCGAGCACCGCCGCCAGGACGTCCTCGCCGCCATCCCGTTCTTCCAGGATCCCGGCCTGGACATAGAGCACTTCGGCGGAGATGCGCAGCGCCTTGGCGATCTGCTGGAGGATCTCTGCGGACGGTCGGCGCAGGCCCCGTTCGATCTGGCTGAGGTAAGGGTTGCTCACACCCGCCTGCTTGGCGAGTTGACGAAGGGAGATCTGCGCGACGCGTCGCTGATCCCGGATGAAATCGCCGAGATCGCGCACATTCAGGGCCGCCACCGGGTCACACGCCTCCTTCGATGCACGGGTCGGGCGACGCCCGACCGCTGCGGGCGCCCCGCGCCCAGACCGCCGCCGACGGTGATCGACGCTCGGCCAGGAGCGGGACGAGGAGCCTGGCACAACGCAACGTCAACGCGACCGACGATACGTCCGAGTGCTAACTCTGGCAAGCGCGCGAGTTAGCACCTATGAGCTGCTCCGCCCGGAGGGCGACGTGTTTCAGCTGGTCCGGACGGACGGACCGACGGCCGCGGCCGGCCGGGTGTCGACCCCCGAGGCCAGCGCCGGCCTGGGACGGTCAGTTCTCCGCCTGGGCCAGCCACGCGCGCTGGGTGACCAACGCCGCCTCGGTCTCGGCGATCTCCTGCGAGCTCCCGGCGGCCTGGGCGCGGGCGAGCTTGGCCTCCAACTTGGCGACCGATTCCCGCAACCTGGTCACGAAGGGCGAGGCGGCGATGGAACGCTGCGCCCAGCGGGCGTCCGCGGCGTCGCGCAGCTTGTCGCCGATCGCCGCCATCTGGCGTTCGAGCGCGCCGGCCGACTCGCGGGGAACCCGGCCGATCTGGTCCCACCGGTCCTGCAGCTCGCGCAGTCGCCGCAGGGAGCGCTCGGTGTCGGCCGGGTCGAGTGCGGTCGCCTCGGCCAGCACCTGCTCCTTCTGGGCCTGGTTCTCCTGCAGCTCCGCGTCCCGCTCGGCGTTTGCGGCGTTGCGCCGGCTGAAGAAGACGTCCTGCACTTCGCGGAACCGGTTCCACAACGCGTCGTCGACGTCCTTGGCCGCGCGCCCGGCTGACTTCCAGTCGGCGAGCAGAGTTCGGTAGCGAACGGTTGTGCCGGCCCAGTCGGTGGAGTCGACCAGCGACTCCGCCTCGGCAATGATCGCTTCCTTCCGCTCCCGCGAATGAGTCCGCTGGGTGTCCAGGGCCGCGAAGTGCGCGGTACGCCGCCGGGTGAACTCCTCGCGAGCGCCGGCGATTCGCCGCCACAGCGCCGAGTCGGTGCGCTTGTCCAGGGAGCCGACGGCCCGGAACTCCTCGGCGAGGGTCCGGAACCGCTCGCCGGCGGTCTTCCACTCGGAGCTGCGGCCGAGCCGCTCGGCCTCGGCGACCAGCTCCTCCTTGGCCGCCGCAATCCGGCTGGTCCGCTCGGCGCGCTCGGCGGCGAGCACGATGCGCCGCTCCTCGGTGCGGGTGAGGACGGCCTCCAGCCGGACCCGCAGGGCATCGAGATCACCGACGACGGCGGCCTCGGCGAGGGAGTCGAGCAGCCGGCGGGCGCTACCGGCGATCCCGGCCGGATCGACCCCGCCAAGGGTCAGCCGCCGTTCGAGTAGCACGATCTCGGCGTTCAGATCGTCGTAACGGCGCTGGAAGTGGGCCAGGCCCTCGCCGGGGCTCCCGGCCCGCCACGATCCGACGGCGCGCTCACCGCTGGCCGTACGAACGAAGACGGTGCCGTCCTCGGCGACACGCCCCCAGGCGGATACTCGGTCGGATTCGCTGCGGTCACTCATCGTGTTCCCGAAGATCGACTGACGTTTCCTGTCATTGTTGCAGGCGTCGGCCGCGGAGGGGACGGCCGCCACGTACCGAACGCCATGAATCGGTGCCAGCGCCGCCGCGGCACGCCGGGATTCGGAGGATGCGGGCCGACGGCGTCGGCTGGTGGGTCGGTCCGCCCGCCCGCTGTTGCGGGGCCCCACGGGGCGGCTGTTCGTTCGGAAGATCAGGGGAAGGCGCTGGTTGTTCATTCGGTGGCCTGACCCCGGTCTAGGCGTCCGGTCTTGGGTGGGGCCAAGATGCGTAACCGTGATGAGTGGGATGGGCGGCAGCCGGGTGGGCTGGCGAGCCGGTGCGTTGTTGTCTCCTGCGTTCGTCGGGCTCGGGGTCTTCGTCATCGGGCCCGCCCTGGTCTCGGCCCTTATCGCGGGGACCGACAAGACGCTGACCGGCCCCAGTTTCGACTGGGTGGGCACGGCGAACGCACGCACCGCCTTCTCCGACGCCGACCTCGCCGGTGCCGTGCGCAACACCCTCGTGTACTGCCTCATCACGGTCATCCCCGCGGTCGCGATCGGGCTGGCGCTGGCGCTGGCCGCGGAACGGGTGGCCCACGGCCGCGCCCTCGTCCGCTTCGCGCTGTTCCTGCCGGTCAGCGCGAACATCGTCGCCATGGCGGTGGTGTTCGCGTACATGTTCGACAGCAGCCCCGACGGGTTCGCGAACACGGTCGTGGGCCTGTTCGGGGTGGCGCCGGTCGACTGGCTCGGCGACACCTCGACCGCGCTGCCGGTGGTCGCCCTGGTCGGGGCCTGGCGGCTGACCAGCTTCGTGTTCATCGTCTACCTGGCCGGCCTGACCGCCATCCCGCGTTCCGTCTACGAGGCGGCCGACGTCGACGGGATCCGTGGGTTCGCCCGGCTGCGCCACATCACCCTGCCGCTGCTTGCGCCGACCACGATCTTCGTGGGTGTCTTCGTGACGATCCTGACGCTGCAGACCTTCGAGACGGTCGCGGTCCTCACCAAGGGCGGCCCGCTGGATTCGAGTACGACCATCATTTACTACATTTACGAGGTCGGTTTCACCGGATCGTTCCGTATCGGATACGCCTCGATGATCGCTCTGCTGTTGCTCGTCGTCATCGTGGCGCTCGGGGCTGGCGGCGCGTTGCTCGGCCGGCGGCTACGGCGAGCCCGGGAGGCCGCCGCGTGAGCGCCGGCACCAGCAGCAACGCCGCGGCCGATCCATCCGCCCCGGCCGGCCACCGCGGCCCGCCCACCTCCACGCCCACCTCCACGCCGACCGCGGCGCGCCCGCGGCGCCGGCTGCCCGGCATCGGGACCCTCGCGCGCCTCGCCCTGCTCACCGTCGGCATCGTGGCCGCGGTCCTGCCGTTCGTCTGGATGCTGCGGACCGCGATCGGACCGTCGCAGACCGCCCTCGCGCTGGACTCCAACCCCATCCCGTCGCGGGTGCAGTTCGACTCGTTCGACCACGCCTGGCACGCCGGCGACCTCGGACCCGCGCTGCTCACCGGGGTCGGGGTCAGCCTCGCGATCCTCGCGCTCCAGCTCGCCACAGCCGTCCCGGCCGCCTACGCGTTCGCCTGCCTGCGTTTTCGCGGGCGCACCGCCATGTTCGCCGTGGTGCTGGCCACGCTGCTGGTGCCCGCCCAGGTCACCGCCGTGCCGAACTACGTGACGATCTCCGCACTGGGCTTCGCCGACACCCGCGTTGGCCTGGTGCTTCCGTTCATGACCCACGCCGGCATGATTTTCATGCTGCGCCAGTACATGAGCACGATTCCGGACGCGGTTCTCGACGCCGCACGGATGGACGGGCTGGGCACCTGGCGGACGCTACGCTCGATCATCGTGCCGCTCGCGGCGCCGGCGATCGCCTCGGTGTCCGTGTTCAGCTTCCTGCTCTCCTACAACGAGTACCTGTGGCCGCTGCTGGTCGCCCGATCGCCCGGCATCGCCACCCCACCGCTCGCGCTTGCCCGGCTGATGACGGACTCCTCGTCGGTCATCCCCGATTTCACCGAACTCGCCGCCGCGGCACTGATCATCAGTCTGCCGTCGCTGGCCGTCTTCGTTGTCGCCCAACGCCGCCTCGCCGCCGGGATCACCGGCACGGGCGCCGGTGCCTGAGAGGGAGAACGCGTGATCCGCATCCGCCGCCTGCTGCCGCTGGCCGTGACGGTCACCATGCTCACGTTGACGGCGTGCGGCGGAGGCGGTGACTCCGGCCCGGCGAACCCGGCCGAGAGCCTGCGCCCCACCGCGCGTTCCGCCGCCGCGGGCGTCGACAACGTGGCCGGCGCCGCCGCGTCCCCCGAATGCGCCGCCAAGGTGAAGACGCTGCGGATGGCGGCCGTCGGCACCCTCAACGACGTGGCCAAATCGGGCAAGGCGTACATGGAGAAGGCCCATCCCGGTCTCACCGTCGACCTGAACACCAGCGCCCCCGACTACACCACGCTCGTCCAGCAGATCAGCGCCGACCGGTCGGCGGGCCGTTCCGTCGACGTCGCGGTCGCCGGTTTCGACCTGCTGCCGGTCTTCGCCCGCGAACTCGGCGCCCAGGAGCTCTCCCCGCGCCTGCTGCGCGCCTCCTACGACCAGCGCCTGCTCGGCCTGGGCGCCGTCGGCGGGAAGCAGATCGGGATCCCGCAGCAGGTCTCCTCGCTCGCCCTGGTCTACAACCTCGACGTCCTGACCAAGGCCGGCGTCGACCCCGCCACCCTCACCACCACCGCCGGTGTGATCGCCGCCGCGGACAAGATCAAGGCGTCCGGCCAGAACGTCCAGCCGATCGACCTGCCGACCGGCCAGCAGTTCGGGCAGTGGATCCTCAACACACTGGCCAGTTCCAAGGGCACCCCGATCCAGGACGCGGCCGGCCGGCCGGCGCTGACCACCCCGGCGGCGCTCGAGGCCGCGGCGTTCCTGGCGAAGGCCGGCACCTACGGCCCGCAGTCCGCCGACCCGACCCAGCAGGGGCTGCTGCGCTTCGGCATCCGCAAGCAGACCGCGATGACGGTCGTGACGGTCGCCTCGCTCGCCGGCGGCCTGAAGTTCATCGCCGGACAGGGGGCGAACGGCTTCCGGGCCGGCGCGATCCCGTTCCCGACCCTGCCCGGCGGCACCCAGCACCCGATCGCCGGCGGGAACGCGCTGACCGTCCTGGCCGCCGACCGGTGCCAGCGGGAGATGGCGACCGAGCTGGTCGTCTCCCTGCTGTCCCCGGATGTCGTCGTGGCCAGCACCGAGGCGCTCAGCTACATCCCGGTGGACACCCAGGCCGTCAGCCAGCTCGGCTCGTTCTACGACACCTACCCGCAGCTCAAGCCGTTCCTCGCGCTCACCGGCTCGCTGGTCAAGGCGCCGGTGTGGGGCGGGGCCCGCGGCGGTGAGCTGCCGAGTGCACTGTCCGACCAGGTGGTGCGCATCGTCAAGGGCGAGGACCCGGCGAAGACGCTGGCCGCTGCGCAGGCCGAAGCCGTGGAGCTGACCCGTTGAGCGTCCCGGTGCAGGACCGGCCCGTTCCCCGGCTCGAGACGGTCACCGGCGTACCGATCGAGTTCGACCGGATCAGCCGATCGTTCGGCTCCGTGCACGCGCTGCGCGAGGTCTCGCTCACCGTCGCCCCCGGGGAGATCGTCGCGCTGCTCGGGCCGTCCGGCTCGGGAAAGTCGACGCTGCTGCGGATCTGCGCCGGGCTGGCCGAGCCGACCACCGGCGACCTGCGCTTCGACGGAGTCAGCCAGCTCGGCGTCCCGCCGCATCGCCGGGACGTCTCCATGGTGTTCCAGCATTTCGCCCTTTACCCGCACAAATCCGCGTTGGACAACCTGACGCTCGCCCTGCGCCACGGCCGGGGCCTGCCGAAGTCGGCCGCCGTGGCCAGGGCGCGGGAAACACTCGCCATGCTCGGCATCGCCGAACTCGCCGGCCGCCGGCCTGCACAGATGTCCGGCGGCCAGCGGCAGCGGGTCGCGATCGGCCGGGCACTGGCCACCCGCGCGCGCGTCGTCCTCCTCGACGAGCCCATGTCCGGCCTCGACGCCCAACTCCGGGTCGAACTGCGGGTCGAGATCGTCGGCCTGCTGCGCAGCCTCGGTACCACCGCGCTGTTCGTCACCCACGACCAGGCCGAGGCCATGGCGGTGGGAGATCGCATCGCCGTCCTCGGCGAGGGCCGGCTGCAGCAGATCGGCACCCCGGACGAGATCTATGATCGGCCCGCCACCCGCTTCGTCGCCGCCTTCGTCGGCAGCCCACCGATGAACGTCTGGGACGGCCACTGGCACGACGGCCGGCTTCGGGCCGAGGGCTTCGACCTGCCCGCACCCGCGGGCGCGGCCGCCTTCGGTGTCCGGCCCGAACACCTCACCCTGGACGCCGGCACCCGTCACCTCACCGCCCGGGAAGCCACCGCACGGGAAGCCACCGCACGGGACGTCGACGTGCCTGGGCAGCCCGGCCGCCCCGCGCCGCCGGGGGAGGCGAGCTCGCCGGCTGGTGGCGCTGTCGTGATCCGTCCCGCCGCCGCCGCCGGCCGGCCGGCTCTCGGCCCCGGCCCCGGCTTTGGCTCCGGCGAACTGAGGCTTGCCGGCGAGGTCCTCGTCTCCGAGCGGCTCGGGGCCGAGCGGACCGTCCATGTCCGCACCGGCGCCGGCGTGCTCGCCGTCCGCGTGGACGCCGGCATTCACCTGACCCCCGGCGACCCCGTGGTGCTCCGTGCTCCTACGTCTGCGCTCACCTTCTTCGGGCCGGGCGGGGACCGCCTCGACCTCCCCTGACCGGTCAGCCCCTGCCTGGGCTGGGCAGCCGCTCATCTGTTCGCTGCCGGTGAGGGCTGGGTGGGATCGTTACTTCTGGTAGTCGGTGAGGGTGGGTGGGGAGGCGGAGTGGCGGTCGGGTGCAGGGGAGCAGCGCCGGTTGGCTTCTGTAGGGACAAATCGGATGCTGAACCCTATAGAAGAACCAGATAGGCGCTCTCCCATGCATCCGTAGCCTCGCCCACTTCGCTGCGCGTCACGGCAAGTGACAAGAAGGCGGGAACCGTGAGGGGCTGGCTGGAAACCGTAGCCAACCCTCGGCGCGATCGCCGTTCGCCGCCGAGATCCTGGCTGCCCGCGCTTTAACGGGAGCGACAGGTAGCGCAACCCCGAATCGCCGTAACCGGTTAATCAGAATGCGATTAATTCTGATTCTAGCTGCGAGCGGCGGCGATTTGGAAGATGGGTGACGGCGGGCGCTTGTATGTGATTTGCTGTCTGTCAAACACTCGTCGCGCAGACGGTGTCCAACCGGGCCCCACCCCTCGGATGGTTCGTATGGTATTTATCGGGATAGGCGCATATGACCGAGATGCGCCACCTGCGGTGTCCGTACCTGTATCGGCCGGTCAATGCCCAGGTCATGGCCGCGGGATCGCGTCGTTCGAGAAATGGACATTACGTCCGGATACCCGGGCAGTTCTGTCCACACCCGTGCAATCAAGGCCGCCAGTGGTCCGGACGTGACCTCTGTGCACGCATCGCACCGGGGTCATCACTATGGACACCAAGATGTCGCGACATAGCGTCAGTGGGCGCTCACAGAATTTCCCAGGAGTTCCGACTCGAGGAGATCGTCGATGCTGACGGACAACGCGCACGCCTGCACTCATCCGCTTGCATTCGTCCGCTTGCAGCGTGGTTGGTCCTACCAGCGACTGGCCCGCGTGGTGGCCCGTCGCGCCCGTGATCTCGGGGTGGCGAACATGGCTGCCGAGCGGCAGAAAGTCTGGCGGTGGGAGCACCGCGGCGTCGTCCCGGACCGGGTCTCCCAGCTCGCGCTCGCGGCTGAACTCGGCGTGCCGAACGACCGGCTGGAGTCACATCCGTGGCCGGCGTGGCTGCCGACCGGCGACGCTGTGCGCACCGAGTACCCGTGGACGCCGACCGGCAGCATCACGTCGATCATGGACGTTGTCGAGGACGCCCTGTCCGACCGGCGCGGCTTCCTGACGATCACCGGGGTCGGCGTCGCGGAGCTCGCGACGCAGTGGCTCGGCCTGGAGCCCAGCCGGCTGTCCGCCGCGCTGAACGGCGGACGGGTCGACGACCAGATCGTCAATCGAATCGAACACAACATCCCCGGCCTGCGGGTGATGGACGAGCGCCTCGGTGGCGAGAGCGTCCGGCGCCTGGTCGACGCCGAGCTCGGGGTAGTGGCGGATCTACTGGTCCGCGGGTCCTACACCGAGCAGGTCGGCCGGCACCTGCACGTGGTCGCGGCCGAGCTCGCCCGGTTCGCCGGCTGGGTCTCCTTCGATGCCGGCTTCCAGACCGCCGCCCAGCGTTACTGGATCACCGCGTTGCACTCCGCGCATGCCGGCGGCGACCGGATGCTCGGCGCGAACGTGCTGAAGAACATGTCCCTGCAGTGCGTCGACTTCGCCCGTCCTCGGGAAGCGGTGGATCTGGCGGAGGCCGCCGTGAACAGCATCGGCGGCGAGTCCGGCCGGGTCGGCGCCATGCTGCACATGCGCCGCGCCCGCGCCCATGCCGCGCTCGGCGAGGCCACCGCCTGCGCGGAGGCGCTGGCCCGATCGGAGGAGGCGATGGACGCCGCCCGACCCGAGGATCCCGCCTGGGCGGACTACTTCGACGAGGGCGAGTACCAGGCCCAGATCGGCAGCTGCTACATCGATCTCGGCCACCTCGCGCAGGCCGACCGGTGGCTGGAGCGGTCCCTGGGGATCCTGCCGACCTCGCGAACCCGGGACCGGGCGACCTACCTGCTGCGCCGGGCCGCCGTCCAGATCGACCTGGGCAACGTCGAGCAGGGCTGCTCGCTGACCCGGGAGGCGATACCGATGCTGGAGGCGACCCGCTCCAAGCGGAACGCCCGCCGGGCCGACGAGCTGCGACGCCGGTTGCGTCGGCACGGCACCGACCCGGAGGCACGCGACCTCGACCAGGCCCTCTCCCGCACCGCCTGAGGGGACATCGGCAGCGTCAGGGGGACCGCAGCAGCCGGCCCGCCGGGCGCTTCGGTGCGGCCGTCGCCTCGTCGGCGTCCGGGTCGATCGCGGCGGCGACCTGGGCGCCGTCGAGGTCGGTGGCGACGAGGGCGGTGCCCACCGGCACCGAACGCTTCACGATCGCCAGGGCGATGGGGCCCAGCTCCTCGTGCATCTCGGAGGTGCCGACGAAGCCGACCTCGCGTCCGTCGGCCGTCACCGCCGAACCCGGGGCGGCCACCGCGCCGTCGAGGTGAAGCAGGACGAGCCGGCGCGGCGGGCGGCCCAGATTATGCACTCGGGCCACCGTCTCCTGGCCGCGGTAGCACCCCTTGTCCAGGTGCACGGCGCCGGCGAGCCAGCCCACCTCGTGCGGAATCGTGCGATGGTCGGTCTCCCGGCCCAGCCGCGGCCGGCGGGCGGCGATCCGCGCGGCGTCGAACGCGGACAGCCCGGCGGGCACCGCGCCGGCGGTGAGCAGCCGCTGCGCCGCTGCCGAGAGGGTCGCCCGGTCGACGAGCAGATCCACGCCGTACGTCATCCGGCGCACCAGGATGCCGTCCGTGGTTCTGGCCACCGGGTAGGGGCCGGTGACCGGGGCACCGGTCGACTCGGCGGTGAGCGGTTCGGGCAGGTTCAGATCGGCATCGCCGAGGGCTGCGATGACGGTGGGTACCGCGGCCGGCCCGAGCACGCTGAGCACGGCTGTGCCCGTGCTGACGTCCGTCGGCTCGACCCGGAGCATGAAGCGCATCGACTCCAGGTAGCGCAGCAGCCCGGCGGCGGTGCCGGGTTCGACGTCCACCCAGGTGGCTGTGCCGTCGTCGGCGAGGACGAGATGGTGCTCGACGTGGCCCTGTGGGGACAGCACCAGCGCCTCGCTGCCGCGCATCGCGCCCAGCCCGGACAGGTGCTGGGAGGTGATGCTGTGCAGCCAGGAGAGCCGGTCCGGGCCGCCGATGCGCACCACCTCGCGGTGCGACCGGTCGACTAGGGCGGCGCCGTCGCGCAGCGCGCGCTGTTCCCGCAACGGGTCGCCGTAGTGGGCGGCGACCGCCGCGTCGTCGCCGGCCGCCGGCACCGCGCCGGGCAGGTCGAGCAGCGGGGATCGGGTGGTTTCGGTGCTCGGGGTCGGCCCAGCGCTCATGGCGTCGAGTCTAGGTCGCCGCGCGGGCCCCACGCCGCCGTCCGCGGCCCGGCCGGGCAGACGTGATCATTCGATGCGGGGTCGACCAGGTTATTCCGACGACCGCTATCGCGGGTGTCTCAGCGGGCGGTGGCTTGCCGTGTTCCCGTCAGGAGTGTTGCAAGCGTCCCATCGACGCGCCCGGAAAAGGCGTTGCGAGGTGGCCCCCTGGCCGCGTAGCGTCTGCGGTACACGAGAAGGGAGGTGGTCCACACTTTGTATGCTCATAGGACTCGTGAGGTGACTGTCCGCTAGCCGGTCTCGTGGTCCTCACCTCTAGCCGGGTGGCCCCACGGGCACCGGCACCGGCGAGTACCAGGCAGATCACCCGACCCCCGGGCGCCGTCGACAAGTCCCGACGGACCGCCACCGCTTCTGCGGCGGCGGAGCGCCCGGGGGTCGCTTCATTTTCCGGATCGGACGATCTTTGCTGGCCCGTTCGGTGGGGCGTCGGCGTCGCCCGATCCCGGCCGCGACCGGCGGCGATCCGGCCGGCCGGCGGCAGGAACCGGCAATGCTGGCCGAGGGCCCGGGCGAGCAGGCAGGATCTCGGATATGCCGACCCTCGTTCTGCTCCGCCACGGTGAGAGCAACTGGAACCGCGAGAACCTGTTCACCGGCTGGGTGGATGTCGACCTGTCCGAGAAGGGCCTGAAGGAGGCCACCCGCGGCGGGGAACTGCTGCTCGAGGCCGGTGTTCTCCCGGACGTGGTGCACACGTCCCTGATGACCCGGGCGATCCGCACCGCCTGGCTGGCGCTGGACGCCGCCGGGCGGACCTGGGTACCGGTCCGCCGGAGCTGGCGCCTGAACGAACGGCACTACGGCGGCCTGCAGGGCCTGAACAAGGCCGAGACGCTGGAGAAGTTCGGCGAGGAGCAGTTTCAGCTCTGGCGCCGCTCGTATGACACGCCGCCGCCGGAGATCGGCCCGGAGCAGGTCAGCGGGGTGGACGAGCGCTACGCCGACCTCGCCCCCGACCTCATCCCGCGCACCGAATGCCTCGCCGACGTCGTCGCCCGGATGCTGCCCTACTGGTACGACGAGATCGTGCCCGACCTGCGGGCCGGCCGCACGGTACTGGTCGCCGCGCACGGCAACTCGCTGCGGGCCCTGGTCAAGCATCTCGACCACATCAGCGACACCGACATCGCCGGGCTCAACATCCCGACCGGCATCCCGCTGCGCTACGAACTCGACGACAACCTGGGCGTGCTGAGCTCGGGGTACCTCGACCCGGATGCCGCCGCGAGCGCGGCGGCCGCTGTCGCCGCGCAGGGCAAGAAGTAACGATGGTCAGCCTCCAGGCCCGCGGCACGCGCGCGGGCCTGGCTCGTCGTCCCGGCGGAGCTGCCGGCCGGTGCGCATCGGTCAGGACGTGGTGATCTCCCCGGTGACCAGGTAGATGACCCGGCGGGCCACGGAGACCGCGTGGTCGGCGTACCGCTCGTAGTAGCGCCCGCAGAGGGTGATGTCGATCGCGGCCTCCATGCCGTGCCGCCAGGGCTTCTCGATCAGCACGTGGAACAGGGTGCGGTGCAGCCCGTCCATCGCGTCGTCGTCCGCCTCGAGCTGCTTGGCGAGGTCGGTGTCGCGGCTGGCGATCACCGAGCCGGCCTTCGCGACGATGCGCTGCGCGACCTGGCCCATCTCCAGCAGGGTGCCCCGCAGCTCCGGCGGGACCGCCCGCCCGGGGTACCGGCGGCGCGCCACCTTGGCCACGTGCAGCGCCAGGTCGCCCATCCGTTCCAGGTCGGCGACGATCCGCAGGGTGGTGACCATCATCCGCAGGTCGGTGGCGACGGGTGCCTGGCGCGCCATGACGTCGAATGCGCGCTCCTCGATCTCGTTGCGCAGCAGATCTACCGTCTCGTCCCCGCTGATGACGTTCTCGGCGAGCTGGAGGTCGGCGTCGAGCAGAGCTGTCGTCGCCCGGGCCATGGCCGAGGCGACCAGGTTGGTCATCTCGATCAGGGACTGGTTGATGCTTTCGAGTTCGTCGGTGAAGGCGTCCCGCACGGACGGCTCCTTCTCTTCGCTGGTGGGCCGAGTGACGGCGGTGGGGTCGGAACCGGCTGTGGGGTGGGGC
>NZ_JANEZT010000854.1 GCF_025403405.1 Frankia tisae | reverse complement strand
CCTCAAGACCCTCGGCTGATCCTCAGCCCAGAGCCTCCGCCACGGCCTTCCCGCAGGCCTGCGTATCCGCATTCCCGCCGAGGTCGCGCGTCCGCAGCGTCCGCTCGGACAGCACCCGCTCGATCCCGCTGACGATCTCCCGGGCGGCTTCGTGCTCGCCGAGATGCTCCAGCATCATCGCGCCCGACCAGATCTGGCCGATCGGGTTGGCGATCCCCTGGCCGGCGATGTCGGGGGCGGACCCGTGGACCGGCTCGAACACCGACGGGTGCACGCGCTCCGGATTGATGTTGCCGGACGGCGCGATGCCGATCGTTCCGGTGCAGGCGGGTCCGAGATCCGACAGGATGTCGCCGAACAGGTTCGACGCCACGACCACGTCGAACCTGTTCGGCGACATCC
>NZ_JANEZT010000853.1 GCF_025403405.1 Frankia tisae | reverse complement strand
CTCATCGCCCTGGCGCCGGACTGCGTGGTCTACACGGCTCTGGGGGAGACCCGGCCGATGGAGGCCATCGACCAGATGTCACGTTTCCTGGCAGCCGGGATCAACGTCGTCGGAACCTCGATGGTGTGGCTGGTGACACCGCGCCAAGCCGACGACTGGCTGCGCGGACCATTGGAAAAGGCGTGCGCAGAGGGAAATTCGTCCCTGTACGTCAACGGTATCGACCCCGGTTACTCGGGTGACACGGCGGCATACGCCGCATTGAGCCTGGTGACTCGTGCCGAGTCGGTGACGGTCAAGGAGATCTTCGACTACGGCAACTACGACGACTACGAATACACCGGCACCGCCATGGGTTTCGGCACCACCCCGGACGATGCTCTGCCGATGGCCTTCCAGCCG
>NZ_JANEZT010000852.1 GCF_025403405.1 Frankia tisae | reverse complement strand
GTCCTGCACGCCGCGGTTCCACAGGTGCAGTTTAGACTCGTAGGTGAAGCTGCCCCTCATGGATGCCAGCCGCTGGGGGTCGGTGACCCAGGCGTACTTGGACAAGTCGTTGAGCTGGTGATCGACAGCGCGTGTGACGGCGGCGGCGACCCAGTCGGCGAACTGCACGTTGGAGCTCAGCGAACTGTCCACGTGCATGGGCGGTTCCACGATGCACCGCATCTCCGGAAAGTCGCCGGCTCGGCTGAAGATGTGGGCATACATCGATGCAACGCGTTCGACTCGCGTCTTCTCATTGATTTGATCGATGATCACCATGAGGTTATGCCCGTGATGGTGGGCATGGCGGGCCAGACGGTTCAGAGTCTCCCGCATGGCGTCGGCTTCGCGTTTCTCGACGTCCAGGCC
>NZ_JANEZT010000851.1 GCF_025403405.1 Frankia tisae | reverse complement strand
AGCCCAGCGCGAACGCATAGGTGTCGATGCGCGCCGTGTTCACGCCCATGCACGAGGCGATCGGCCGGTTCTGCGTGACGCCGCGCACGAAGAGGCCCAGGCGCGTCTTGCTGATGAGGAAGGCCACGCCCGCCAGCACCGCGAAGGCGAAGGCCACGATGACGAGGCGGTTCCAGGGCAGCTGCAGGTTGTCCATCAGCTGCACGCCGCCGCTCATCCAGGCGGGGTTCTCCACGCCAACGTTCTGCGCGCCGAACACGCTGCGCACCAGCTGCTGCAGCATGAGGCTGATGCCCCAGGTGGCCAGCAGGGTTTCCAGCGGCCGGCCGTAGAGGAACCGGATCACGCCGCGCTCCAGCACCGCGCCCATCAGCGCCGACGCGCAGAAGGCCACCGGCACGGCCGCGAC
>NZ_JANEZT010000850.1 GCF_025403405.1 Frankia tisae | reverse complement strand
GGGCGATCGTGCGCGTCTGGTTCCCAGAATCAGAGGCAGTGATGGAGCCTGGGCCGAAGTTCCGGCCAGCGCTTGTTCTGCAAGTGGCGGTGAAGGAAGGCGGGCGCCGTGAGGCGCTTGTCGCCTACGGCACCAGTCAGAACACCCGCAGCTGTCAGCTCGGGGAATTCACCGTCAAAAGCGGTGATGTCCGATGCCTTCAACGTGACACCAAGTTCTGCCTGACGAGGGCGGTGTGGTTGCCACTGAGCAGGCAGTACTTCTGCTTCGGCCGAGCGCAGCCAGCGCCCGAGCCCCTAGCTACTGCTTCCATGGCGTCCTTCTTCAGGGCCGCAAAGGAAGCACGTCTCATCTGAACCGACTTTCAACCCCCGGGGGTGCCAGCCCCCGTGTGGGGCTGCGCCTCCAAT
>NZ_JANEZT010000849.1 GCF_025403405.1 Frankia tisae | reverse complement strand
GTGCTGAGCCGCCGGCGCTCCGGGGCCGGCCTCGCGGCGGTGGGAGAGCGCGTAGGCAGGAGCCTTGACCTTGCATCAGCCACAATCGTCCCTTAACTGTAGATGAACGAATGGCCCGGTAAGCCGGGACATCACGGACGAATCTGGAGGACGGACATGTCGAACGGACTGTTCCAAAACCTGCCGGGCTCCCACGAGATGGCCGGTATCCAAGCCCTGCCGACCGAGCCCTGGCTGCTGCCGATCTCGGACGGCGCCGTCGCAGCGGTGACGAAGACGTCGGAGGATCTGCAGGCCGCCGTCCGGCGGGCCGCGCGTCCCTTCTGGCTGGCCGCCAACGGGCTCTGCATCGCGCTCGGCCTGGCCCTGACCATCCAGTGCGCCACCGGTTGGACCCCGACTCCGACCCGCAG
>NZ_JANEZT010000848.1 GCF_025403405.1 Frankia tisae | reverse complement strand
GGCCGGTCCTGCCCCTGCCCCGCAGCAATCCTCACCAGTACCAGCACCGGCCACGCCGGCACCATCCCCACCAGCACCAGCACCGGCCACGCCGACTCCGCCCCCTCCGACGGTGATCGCGGCGCCGGCGATGCCGGGTTGGACGTCCCCGACCTCGGAAGGCGGCGCCGGTCGGCCGGTTCAATCCGATCCCGCTGCCAACCCGGGGCCGGCCGGGAGGCTGGGCTTGGCCGGGACACTGGGCACGGCCGGCGGGCTGGAAACCGCCGGGGCGGGCGCGGCTGCGACCGAGCGCCGTTCGATCCCGACCGGCACGACGCGGATACCACCGTCGCCAGCCGACCCCTGGCCGCTGGAGAACCCGTCTACCGACCCGGAAGCGGCGGAAGGCGGGGCGCTCGTCATCGATCTGGGGGCGGGC
>NZ_JANEZT010000847.1 GCF_025403405.1 Frankia tisae | reverse complement strand
TTTTTAATTCTTTTCCTAAGAGCCTTTGTAAGGCCCTGAGGATATTAGCATCATTTTGCTGCAAGCCTTCTATACCCATCTTATGCAGGAAGTTCTTCAGCTTGGCTTTATCAAATTCATGTTGATAAAAGGATTGGTAGATAGAACCATGCTGATTGGTATATTTAATGGTGAACCGGGCAATACTATTTCCTACGATGAAAACAGGTGATACTTCACTAATCGTAACGTTATGATTGCCTTCGGTTAATTGTTCTTTCATTGGGTATTGTTTGATTGATTGTTTGCAGATAGGTTCGTCAATTTTTGTTTGATTGATTTTTCTTTTATTTATAGCCTAATTAACTGTTATAGCTTTTTGTACAACCTTAGTATCGGTGATTCCTCTTGGAGCAACAAGAGATACGTCAATATCTATTGT
>NZ_JANEZT010000846.1 GCF_025403405.1 Frankia tisae | reverse complement strand
GTATAGTATAGTCGCAAGGCCGAAATACAAATAATTAGACGGCCTGAGAGCAAACGGAGTGAAGCATGTTATTTAATACGATAACCCGCGTACAATCTTACCAGCTTTTGAATCTTAGACAGGTGTTGCATGGTTGTCGTCAGCTCGTGCTAATGGTGTCTGGTTAATTCCAAACAACGAGCGCAATCCTTACTTCTAGTCTCTCTAGGAGTTTCCAATTGATCTTATCAATGGTTTAAGGAATATGACAAACCCTCATGGCCCTTATAAGCTGGGCAATAGACGTGCCACAAGAATCTTTACAAAATGACGCGAAATGGTAACAATGAGCTAATCATCAAAAAAGATTAATGTACGAATTGTGGGCTGGAACTCGCCCACATGAAGTAGGAATTCCGAGTAATCGCGTATCATTACGACG
>NZ_JANEZT010000084.1 GCF_025403405.1 Frankia tisae | reverse complement strand
CCCTGACCCCGGCCCCCCCGTCCGGCTCACCGCGGCACGCACGTCGGTGAGTTGGCCGGATCTCGAACGCCCGGCCACCGATCCGCCGCGCACCGCGGCGCCGTCAACCGCACCGACCGGCCCGGCCCCCGCCGGCGGTGCCTCGACGGCGCCCGCACCGAAACCCCCGTCCTCGGCGCCGGCACACGACCCGCTTGTCCCGTCCTCGCACCGCGGCACGGGCGTCCCGGCCAGCCCGTCGGGCACCGGCCGGTCGCCCCGCGCCGACGAGGCCGAGGAGGTTGTCGTCCTGCGCGGAGACAGCCTGTGGACGATCGCCGCCCGCCATCTCGGTCCCACCGCCACGCCCGAGCAGATCTCGGTCGAATGGCACCGCTGGTGGGCGGCGAACTCCGACGTTATCGGCCACGACCCGAACGTGATCCTTCCCGGCCAACGCCTCATACCGCCATCCGGGCCCTGACCCCGCCCGCCACCATCGGAGCCTGCCGTGACCGCCACCTGTGCCCTGACCCTGCCCCGGCGACCACAGTCGGTCCCCGGCATACGGCTGCTCCCCGTCGCCCCGAACGAACCTCCCTACGACGACGAGCTCGATCCCGCCGCGAGCAACGCCGGCCGGGCAGGCCATGCTCGACTCCGGCCCTCCTCCCGGCGAGCCGGCGCCCCCGCCGACCGGTCAGGCCGGCCCGCGGCCGCTCCCGCCGGGGGCGGCCATCACCACGGCGAGCAGCGGGGCGGCGAACAGCGGGGCGGCGGCGGCACGGTCGCCGTGGACCGCTCGCCCCGGCGCCTGGCCGTGCCGGAGCAGGTGTTCAGCGAGGCGGGACGGCCGCTGCCAGACGATCTACCCGCGCCAGGACGCCGGCCGTCCCGTGGCCCCGCAGTCGGCAGGCCGGTCGCGCCCGCACGGGAGGCCGCGGTGATCGTCGTTCGGGCGATCGTCGAGGCACTCGGCGGCGTCCGTCCCGTGTCCCACCTCGCCGGTTGGACGACGCCCAGGCTTCAGAGCGATCTCGAACGCATCGCCGCGCAGCTCAGCGACCGCCGCCGCGGGCAGGTGCGCAGCGTACGGGTGAGCGAGCCGCGACCTGGCGTGGCCGAGGTGTCGGCAGTGATCACCCGGGGCGCGCGGGCCGCGGCGCTGGCGTTGCGGATGGAGGCCGCCGGCGGCCGCTGGCGAGTCACGACCCTGCAGGTCGGCTGACTCTGAACGGAGCCACGGCGCCTGCTTCCCGGTCGCCGGACGGCGGGGTCACCCGTCACCCGTCGTCCGGCGACCGGGAGCGGAGAGTGCAGGTGGTGCAGGTGATGCGGCCCTACTCGGCGTTGCGCCGCGCGGGATCGCCGTGGCACCGCTTGTATTTGCGTCCCGAGCCGCACGGGCAGGGGGCGTTGCGGGCGGGACGGGCACTCGCCTCCGTCGCCGATCCGCCGGCGGGACCGCGGGCGGCGCCGCCACCGACCGGCGACTCGGCGCCCGAGGCCAGGGTGGTGACCGGTCCGGAACCGCCGTCCACTGACGGCGCGGTGTAGCGAAGTCCGCCGGTCGGGCGGCGCGGTTCCAGGCCCTTGACGAAGACCGGCGGCGCGGCAGGCGGCGCCGGCGGGGCCGGGGCCTGCGGCGGCGTCCGACGCGCGGCCGCCTGGTCGTCCGCGGCGTCCGGCAGGGCCAGGGACGCCACCGCGGCGGGCAGGGCGGCGGCTCCCGCTGGAGGCGCGGGAGCGACGGCGACGATCTCCGCGGGAGCCGGTTCGGTCTCCTGGCCGGCGATCTGGACCTCGACGTTGAACAGGAGGCGGACGGACTCCTCCTTGATGCCCTCCATCATCGTCTGGAACATGTCGAAACCCTCGCGCTGGTATTCGACCAGCGGGTCACGCTGCCCCATCGCCCGCAGACCGATGCCCTCCTGCAGGTAGTCCATCTCGTAGAGGTGCTCACGCCACTTGCGGTCCAGCACGGCGAGGACGACCCGCCGCTCCAGCTCCCGCATGATCGGCTCGTCGTCGGCGCCTTCGCCGAGGTCGAGCTCGCGACGGTCGTACGCCTCCTGCGCGTCGGCCTGGACGTCCTCCAGCAGGTGGTCGGGGGTGAGCCCGTCGCGATCATCGGTGTCGGGCGCTTCCACCCCGACGGGGTAGAGCTGGCCGAGAGCGGTCCACAGAGTGTCGAGGTCCCACTCCTCCGGGTAGCCGTCCGCGGTGGCGCCGCGGACGTAACCCTCGACGGTGTCGTCGACGAAGTGCCGGACCTGCTCGTGCAGGTCGGCGCCATCGAGGACCTTGCGGCGCTCCTCGTAGATGACGGTGCGCTGCTTGTTCATGACCTCGTCGTACTTGAGGACGTTCTTGCGGATCTCGAAGTTCTGGCCCTCGACCTGGGTCTGGGCCGATCGGATCGCCCGCGTCACGATTTTCGACTCGATCGGGACGTCCTCGGGGATGTTGAGGCGATCCATGATCCCCTCGACGGCGGCGGCGTTGAACAGCCGCATGAGGTCGTCGCCGAGGGAGAGGTAGAAGCGCGACTCGCCGTGGTCGCCCTGCCGGCCGGCGCGACCGCGCAGCTGGTTGTCGATACGCCGGGACTCGTGCCGCTCGGTGCCGAGGACGTACAGGCCGCCGGCCTCCACGACATCCTCGTGCTCGGTCTTCACCGACTGCCGGGCCTTCTCCAGCGCCTCCTGCCAGGCGGCCTCGTAGTCCTCGGGAGTCTCGATGGGCGACAGTCCGCGCTGGCGCAGCTCGGCCTGGGCGAGGAACTCCGGGTTCCCGCCGAGCATGATGTCGGTACCGCGACCGGCCATGTTCGTCGCCACCGTGACGGCGCCCTTGCTGCCCGCCTCGGCGATGATGGTCGCTTCCCGCTCATGGTGCTTGGCGTTGAGGACCTCGTGCGGCACGCCCCGCTTGGTCAGCTGCTTGGACAGATACTCGGACTTCTCCACACTCGTGGTGCCGACCAGGACCGGCTGGCCCCTCTCGTGCCGCTCGGCGATGTCCTCGACCACAGCGTCGAACTTCGCGATCTCGGTCTTGTAGACGACGTCCGGCTGATCGTTTCGGATCATCGGCTTGTTCGTCGGGATCGGCACCACGCCGAGCGAGTAGATCTGGTGGAACTCGGCCGCCTCGGTCATGGCGGTACCGGTCATGCCAGAAAGCTTGTCGTAGAGCCGGAAGTAGTTCTGCAGGGTGATCGTCGCGAGAGTCTGGTTCTCCTGCTTGATCTCGACCTTTTCCTTGGCCTCGATCGCCTGGTGCATTCCCTCGCTGTAGCGCCGGCCGTGCAGCACGCGACCGGTGAACTCGTCGACGATGAGGACCTCGCCGTCGGTGACGATGTAGTCCTTGTCCCGCTTGTAGAGCTCCTTGGCCTTCAGCGAGTTGTTCAGGTAGCCGACGAGCGGGGTGTTCACCGACTCGTAGAGATTCTCGATGCCGAGCTGGTCCTCGACCTTCTCGACGCCGGACTCGGTGATGGCCACCGTCCGCTTGCCCTCTTCGACCTCGTAGTCGACGTCCCGCTCCAGCAGGGGGGAGATCCGGGCGAACTCCGTGTACCAGCGGGTCGGGTGGTCCGCCGGGCCACTGATGATCAGTGGCGTACGGGCCTCGTCGATGAGGATGGAGTCGACCTCGTCGACCACCGCGAAGTTATGGCCGCGCTGGACCAGCTCGTCCGCGCTCCAGGCCATGTTGTCGCGCAGATAGTCGAACCCGAACTCGTTGTTCGTGCCGTAGATGATGTCGCAGGCATACTGGGCGCGACGCACCGGGGGCGGCATCTGCGGGTGGATCACCCCTACGGTGAGCCCGAGGAAACGGTGGACGCGCCCCATGTTCTCGGCGTCTCGCTGGGCGAGATAGTCGTTGACCGTGACGATGTGCACGCCCTTGCCGGACAGGGCGTTCAGATACGCGGGCAGAGTGGAGACCAGCGTCTTACCCTCACCGGTCTTCATCTCGGCGATGTTGCCGAGATGAAGCGCCGCACCGCCCATGATCTGTACGTCGAAGTGCCGCTGACCGAGCGTGCGCCGGGCTGCCTCACGGACGGCGGCGAATGCCTCGGGCAGCAGGTCGTCGAGGGACTCTTTGCCCTCCCCGACGCGCTGGCGGAACTCGTCGGTCATGCCGCGCAGCTCGCCGTCGGACAGCCCGGTGAAGTCGTCCTCGATCAGGTTCACCTGCTCGGCGATCGCCTTGAGCTTGCGCAGAATCCGGCCCTCGCCGGCACGCAAGATCTTGTCTAGAACCACGGGCGAAACTCCTCCGGCTGGCATGTCGGCGAGGCACCGACCCCACGATGCTAGCCCCTGGACCGTCCCCCACAACATCCATCGGGACGCGGTTCCTCCGGCCGCGGTCGGCGACGGGCTGTGGGTGCAAGGACGAGGCGCCGACGCCCAGGGGCGGGGATTGCGTAAGCACAAACGACCAGTGCAACTCAGGCGACGGCGCGGGTACGCACGATCCGTCACCCGGTCCAACGAGCGGGAGTGCCGCGGGGTGCCCGGGACGGGTGGGCGCCGGCACCGGCCCAGGGCCGGTGCCCGGGTCGGACATGAGGGGCGCGGCGCGACGGTGAGCCGGTAGAAGGTTGAGTCATGCCGTCTCTCGAACCGGTGGAGATCACCGCCGGCCGCCTCCATCTACGCCCCTGGCGCCCCTACGACGTCGACGCCGTCCACCAGGCCTGCCAGGATCCGGAGATCCCCCGGTGGACCAGGTTGCCCACCCCGTACGGGCGCCACCACGCCGAGGACTTCGTCACCCGGGAGGCCCCCCGGAGCTGGGCAGACGGGACCGGAGCCGCGTTCGCGGTGGTCGACGCGACGACCGAGCAGTTGCTGGCCTCGGTCGCGCTGCTCCAGATAACCACCCGCAGCGACGCCGAGATCGGCTACTGGTGTGCGGCGCCGGCACGCGGCCAGGGCGTGATGTCACAGGCGGTGGCGACGCTGACCCGGTGGGCCTTCGGGGCGCTGGGACTGGCCCGGATCGAATGGCGGGCCGCGGTGGGCAACGTCGCCTCCCTCCGGGTGGCCGAGAAGAACGGATACACCTTGGAGGGAACCCTGCGACAGGCCCTGGTGGTGGGCGACGGGCGGCGGGTCGACTGCTGGGTGGGCTCGCGGCTCCCGGGCGACCCGCCCCCGCCCGGGGACCCACGGCGATGACTCAGGTGATTTCGAGAAGTTTCTCCCGCACCGCGTAGACCACCGCCTCCATCCTGGAATGCAGCTGCAGCTTCTCCAGGATGTTGCGGATGTGGTTCTTGACGGTGTTCTCGCTGATGTAGAGCTGCTTGGCGATGTCGCGGTTGTTCATGCCCTTGGCGACGAGACGCAGCACCTCCATCTCCCGGTCGGTGAGCCGGGGGGTGGGTAGCTGCGGCCGGTCGTCCTTGTTCTTGATCATCGCCGCGAACTCGCTGAGCAGCTTCGACGCCATCGACGGGCTGATCAGGCTCTGCCCGCCGTAGACGGCGCGGATGTCCGCGGCGACCTCGTCAATGGAGATCTCCTTGAGCAGGTAGCCCATGGCCCCTGCCTTGATCGCGTCGTAGAGGTCGGCCTCCTCGTCACTGATCGTCAACATGACGATCTTTGCACTCGGCACCGACTCCTTGATGGCGCTCGTGGCGTCGATCCCGCCGCGGCGCGGCATCCGCACGTCCATGAGCACGATGTCGGGAGCCATCTCCTTCGCCATGGTCACGGCCTCGGACCCGTCCGCAGCCTCCCCGACGACCTCGATGTCGACCTCCTGGCCCAGCACCATCTCCAACCCGCGCCGGAACAGGGCATGGTCGTCGACGATGAGCACCCGGATGGGGTTCGCCTCCGATGGCGTCGGCAGCACCTCCTCAGAGCGCTGCTCCTCCACCGTCATCTGACCTCCTAAGGACCATTTTCACCCCGGTCACGCCACCCCGCGCGACTACGCGCGGGGTGGCGTGCCGTGCACTCCGACACCCGAGGCAAATGGTCCCACGTCAGCCGGTGGACGTGACCTGCAGATCGTCTAAAGAGCGGCCGAGCTCGCGAACGCGCCGCGATCCTGCGCCGATCGGTCCACCTCACGGTGCGCGTCCAGTGACGCGGCGACCGCCGCCCCGGCCGAGCCCGCGAGCCTGATCACGCCGTAGTCGTAGCCGACGCGGCGGTAGACGACGCTGGGCAGGCCAAGGTCGACGTCCAGGAAGAGGTAGAAATCATGCCCGACCAGCTCCATGTTGGACAGGGCATCCTCGAGCGTCATCGCGTCGGCCTCGTGCGTCTTCTCCCGCACGACCAGCGGTGCCTGGTCCGCCGCCTCTCCCCGGCCGGCTGGGCTGCCCGCGGCGGCGAGCGCGTCGACGGGGGTCGCGACGACCGGGCGCGCGGAACTTCCCACGGACGGTTGCGCTTCGGTGGCGGGACGCAGGTCGGCCGGCCGGGTGCCCTCCAGGGGCATCAGGCTCTCCAGGGGCACGGAAGTGATGCCGGCCGGCTTCGCGCCGGCGTGGTTGGCGTGGTGGCGGACCCGCCGGTCGGCGGCGCGACGCAGGCGCTCGGCGAGCTTGCCGGTGGCCAGATCGAGGGCGGCGTAGCAGTCGGCGGCGGCGGCCTCGGCCCGGATCACCGGACCCCGCGAGTACACGGTGAGTTCGACCCGATCGCAGACGTGGGACAGCCGGGGGTTGTGTTCCTTCGACAGCTCGACGTCGACGCTGATGATGTTCGAGTCCAGCCGCTCCAGCTTGGCGAGCTTGGCCTCGACATGGTTGCGGAACCGTTCCGGAACCACGGTGTGCCTGCCCTTGACCACGATGTCCACGCGATCCACCTCCCGTTCGCCATTCCCGGCGACGCGGCTTGCGCCAACGGCCAGCCGTGCGCCGGCGAGTTGCGGCGTCCCCCGGGATACGCCCGGCCTCGGGCCGAGACGATCCACGGACGCCCTGTCCACGGTTGTCGCACCTTCCGTCGTGCCGTTTGCGGTCAGTCGCCCGCGTTCGGCTCCTTCCCCGCTGCGGCGGCCCTACTCCGCCCGTCGGCCCAGCATCCACACGACACGTGCGCTAAGCCGGCAGGCACGAGGGCCCGCCACCGCCCGTTCCTTCGCCCCTTGCGAGCGGACCCGGACGGTGCGTACCGGCAGTTTCACCCCGGCAGGCCGTGGATCGCGGGCAGGGCGACTTTTCCGCGCGTCGGATCGACCACCGCGACCACGGCGACCGCAGCGGTTCGCACGGAGGCGGCCCGCAGCGCTCGCACCGCCTCGGCCACCGTCGCCCCAGTCGTCAGCACGTCGTCGATGACGATGACCCGCGCGCCCGCCGGTAACGCCGCACGCCGAGCCACCCGCGCCGGATTGGCCAGCTCGAAGGCGCCGGCGAGGTTCGCCGCCCGCGCCGTAGCGCCCAGCCCGGCCTGGTCGGCGAGCCGGCGCACCGGCCGTAGCACGGGCGCGACGCGCACCCGGTGACCGTGGCGGCGCAGCACAGCGGCTGCTGCGGAACACAGCAGGGCGAGATGATCGAAGCCGCGCCGGCGACGGGCCGCCGCAGTCGAGGGGACCGGCACGAGCACGAACGCAGGCGCGGGTGGCGACGGGGCCCAGACGCCGGCGGGCCCACCCGAGGCGGCCGGGAGCGCCCGCGCGACCGCGCGGGCCAGTGCGGCCCCCAGCGGGCGGGCGGCATCCACCCGGCCGCGCTCCTTGTAAGCCAACAGCAGCGACCGGACCCGGCCACCGTAGTGAGCCGCCGCCAGGCACGGCGGCAGCCCCCGCCGCCGCGGGGTGGCCATGGGACCCGCGACGGCGAGGAAGGCTGGACCGCGCAGCTCCGCGGCGCATGCCCGGCACACCGACGCCCCGCGACCACCGCAGCCGGCGCAGGACAGCGGCACGATCAGGTCGGCGAGGATCGCCAGGTTCCGGGCGAACAGGGGCAGAAATGCGTGGGCCATGAAGGGAAGGATCACCGTCGACCGAGGCATTCGCCAGCCCCGCGGCCAATCTGTGGACAACGCACCCCGCGCATTGCGCGCGGGGTGTGGACACGCATGGACACCCACGCATGGACGCCCACGGGTGGCCGAGCCAAGCTGCCCGAGCCCAGCGGCATCGGCAGGTCATCGCACGGTGACCCGGCGCCGTCTGAGACGATCGGTACCGGGCGGATCATCTCCCTGAGACGGACCGTGCGTGGTGCAGCCGATCGGGAGCACATCCGGGCGGCCGATCCCGACCGCACCCGGCACCATTCGCGTGCCGGCCTCGGCACACCCGTCCCAGGGCACAGAAACCGGACGACAGGGAAGCAGCGCCGCTCGGCGTCCGCCCCCGGACAGATCTCTGACCGGGAAAACCTGGAGCCCCATGCTCCCCATGAGCGGCCGTGAGACGTGAGCGATCTCAGGACCGTTGAACGACCGCAGGATTTCGAACGGCCGCAGGACCGATGAGCGGCGCCCGGCCCAGGAGCGACGCCCGAACGACGAGTGGAGACACATCGATGACCGACGGACCCGGCTGGGCCGCACCCGGCACATCGTCGCCCCCGGGCGACGGTTCCGCCGGGCCGTCGTGGGGCACGCCGCAGCCCCACGGCGGGTGGGGGCGACCCGACCAGCCGCCGGTGCCCCCCGGCCCGCCCTCGCAGGGCGGGCCGCCCGGATGGCACGGACCCCCGCCGGGCGGGCCGCCCGGATGGCACGGACCCCCGCCGGGTCCACCGGGACCGTGGCGGTGGGGGTCGGCGGCGCCCAAGCCGGGGATCATCCCGCTGCGTCCGCTGGCACTCGGCGAGATCCTGGACGGCACCTTCGCCACGATCCGCGAGAACCCGGGCGCGACCATCGGTGTGACGCTCGCGTCCGCGACCGTCGTCGAGACGATCTCGACGGTGGTGCGGATCAGCACCGAGCACGCCTCGACGACGGTGTCGGTGCTGAGCACCCTCGCGACCGTCGCGCTCGACCTCGTTCTCGGGCTGTTCCTGTCCGGCGTGCTCAGCGTGGTCGTGAGCGAGGCGACGCTGGGCAGCCGCATCGGCCCGATCGAGGCCGTCCGACGGGTCGCCCCGCGTCTCGGCGGCCTGTTCGCCCTCACAATCATCATCGCGGTGGCGGTGGCGCTCGGGCTGGTCGCTCTGCTCGTCGGCGCCGCCGTCGTGGGCGTCTATCTGGGGCTGTCGACGCCCGCGTACGTCCTCGAGGGCGGCAGCGTGCGCCATGCCCTGCGCCGGTCGGTGACGATCGTGCGCGGCTCCTGGTGGCGGACGCTGGGCATCCTGGTTCTCACGGCGCTCATCGCGTTCATGCTCAGCGGGGTCCTCGCCGTCGTCACCGCGGTGATCCTGGGGTCGTCGTCGGTGTTCGGTGATTTCCTCGACGGCGACCTCACGGTGACCGGCCACATCGTCGAGGGGCTCAGCAACCTGCTGGCCACGACGATCTCGACACCGATCGTCTCCGGCACGGTCGTGCTGCTGTACATCGATCTACGGATCCGGCGGGAGGGCTTGGACGTCACCCTCGCCGAGGCCGCACGGGCCCGCGCGGCCGGGGTGAGGACGCCCGGATGACCCTGGGCGGTCCGGTCACCCGCGATGGTGCCCGGGAGGAGGCGCACCGCGAGCTGTCGAACCGCATCTATGGCGACAGCCGGCCGCACTGGTGGAACCGGCTGCTCAGCTGGATCGACGACCGGGTCGCGGACCTGTTCGACTGGGTACTGCCGCACAGCGGGACTGGCGGCGGCTCGCACGGGCTCGGGGTCCTCGCGCTCGTG
This sequence comes from Frankia tisae, assembly GCF_025403405.1. Classification (GTDB taxonomy): domain Bacteria; phylum Actinomycetota; class Actinomycetes; order Frankiales; family Frankiaceae; genus Frankia; species Frankia tisai. The sequence goes on along the minus strand of NZ_JANEZT010000084.1, from coordinate 10,020 downwards.
GCGGTGCTCGTCGTCGGGGCGATCGCGGTGCGGTGGTGGCTGGGTCCGGTCCGGCGGACCGCGCGGGCGCGGCAGGCGGCCGCGGACGACCTGTCCAGCCCGCTGACCGCCGCGCAGCTGCGGGTCGAGGCCAACCGGCACGCGGCCGACGAGGACTACGCGCGGGCGGTGCGCTCCCGGCTGCGGGCGATCGTGCGGATGCTCGAGGAGAAGGGCGTGCTCGATCCGCGCCCCGGGCGCACCGCCGGCGAGCTCGTCGCCGAGGTCGCCCGGATCGCCCCGGCCGCCGACCGCGTCCCGGGCGGTCCGGGCGACTCCGGCCATGCCCCGGGCGGCGGGCAGGCTGCCATGGCCGCCGCGGTGGAGATCTTCAGCGAGATCTGGTACGGCGGGCGCCCGGCCACCGCCGCCGGGTACCAGGTGCTCGTCGACGCGGACACCGCGCTGTCTCACCTGCGGCGCGGCACGGGCGGGCGGGACAGCGCGGCGGGCAGCCTCGCGGTGCCGGCATGACGGCCAGCGGCACCCTGGCCCCGGGCGGCGCCAGCGCGGGTGGCGTTTCGCCCAGCGCGGTGCGCAGCGGCCCCCGGCCGCCGGCGGTGCGCCGCGGGGTCCTCGTGGCGGCCGTCGTCGGCGCCCTGCTGCTTGGCTTCCTGATGGTCACCGCCCTGGTCACCCGCCCGGCCGGACGCCCGGCGCTGGACCTGGCATCGACCGAGTCCGATGGGACCCGCGCGCTGGCCCAGATCCTGCGCGCCCGCGGCGTGGTGGTGTCCCCCGCGGACGCCGTGCCCGCGGAGTCGGCCGGTCAGCAGGACACACTCGTCGTCGTCCGCCCCGGACGGCTGACCCACGATGCGCTCACCGGCCTGCTCGGCCGCGTCTGGCGGGGCTCCGACATCGTGCTGGTGGCACCGGGCGACGCCGTACTAGACGCGCTTGACGTGGGCGTCGTCACAGCTGACCGGCAGCCGGCGGGCGGCGAGTCCGACCCGCGTTGCGCGATGCCCGAAGCGGCGGCGGCAGGCAGCGTCACGATCGGCGGGAGTCGCGTCTTTACCCGGACCGACGATGGCGATCTCGGCGACATGAAGTTAACTCTGTGCTACGGCGACCCGTCTGGCGCGGCCCAGCTCGCGGTGCTCACCCCCGGCCGGGCCGCAGCGGGTCCCGCGGCCGGGCGGCTGGTCCTGCTCGGCTCCGCGGACTTCCTCACCAATCAGGAGCTGGACCATTCGGGCAACGCGGCGCTCGCGCTCGGCCTGCTCGCCCGGCATCCCACGCTGTCCTGGATCACCCTGGCCGCGGATGCCGACGGCGGGGTCGGTACCCGCAGCGTGGCCGAACTGCTGCCCGCCGGGTTTCGCTGGGCCTGCCTGCAGACCGGGGTCGTGCTGGTGCTGCTGGCGCTGTGGCGGGGGCGGCGGCTGGGGCCGCCGGTGCCCGAGCCGCTGCCCGTGATCGTGCGGGCCGCGGAGACGGTGGAGGGCCGCGGCCGGCTCTACGCCGCCGCGCACGCCCGCGACCGGGCCGCCGATGCGCTGCGGGCCGGCACCCGGGTTCGGCTGGCGGAACGCACCGGGCTGCCGGCATTCGCCGGACCAGGCAGAGCAACCGGACCCGATCCCGTAGCCCTCGTGGCCTCCATCAGCGAACGGACCGGGCGGTCACCCTCGGAAATCGGATCGCTCCTGTACGGTTCGGGCATGCCGCCGCAGACCACCGGCGTACCCAGCCCAATCGGGTGGGCCCGGGACCGCTACCAGTCGCGTCGCCTCCCACCGGACGTATTCCGGCCGGCAGCGCAGGCGGCGGACGGCGGGCCCGGCCCCCGCCGCGGCACCGGCCGGCCGGGCGAGCAGGATGCCGCACTGCTCGCCCTGGCTCGGGCGCTCGACGAACTCGACCGACAGGTAGGTGGACGGTGACCTCCCGCAACATCGACGCGGAGCCGGCCGCCGCAGCGGCGCAGCCCGCCCAGCTGCCCGGGGAGCCCGCCAGCCCGGTACCCGCTGTACCACCGGCCCGGGATGCCGCACCGCCCGACGCCGACGCGGCGCGCCGGGCGCTGATCGCGTTGCGCGGCGAGGTCGCCAAGGCCGTGGTCGGCCAGGACGCCGCCGTCAGCGGGCTGGTCGTCGCCCTGCTCTGCCGCGGGCACGCGCTGCTCGAGGGCGTGCCGGGCGTGGCGAAGACGCTGCTCGTGCGCACCCTGGCGACCGCGCTGTCGCTGGACACCAAGCGGCTGCAGTTCACCCCGGATCTGATGCCGGGAGACGTCACCGGCTCGCTCGTCTACGACAACCGCAGCTCGGCGTTCACCTTCCGCGAAGGTCCGGTCTTCACGAACCTGCTGCTCGCCGACGAGATCAACCGGACCCCGCCGAAGACCCAGGCCGCCCTGCTGGAGGTGATGGAGGAACGGCAGGTCAGCGTGGAGGGAACGCCCCGGCTGCTGCCCACCCCGTTCGCCGTCCTGGCAACCCAGAATCCCGTCGAGCACGAGGGCACCTACCCGCTGCCCGAGGCACAGCTCGACCGTTTCCTGGTAAAGGTGACGCTGCCGCTGCCGCCGCGCGACGACGAAATCCGGGTGCTGGCCCACCACGCCGGCGGCTTCGACCCGACAAATCTGGCTGCGGCCGGCGTGCGCCCGGTCGCGGGCCCGGCGGAGCTGGCCGCGGCGCGGGCCGCGGTGCTCGCCGTCGCGGTGCACCCGGAGGTGCTGGCCTACATCGTCGACCTGGCGCGGGCGACCCGGGTGGCGCCGAGCGTGCAGCTCGGAGTGTCGCCGCGTGGGGCCACCGCGCTCCTGGCGACCAGCCGGGCCTGGGCATGGCTGTCCGGGCGCGGCTACGCGACCCCCGACGACGTCAAGGCCCTGGCCCGGGCGACGCTGCGGCACCGGATCAGCCTGCGGCCCGAGGCCGAGCTCGACGGCGTCACCGCGGACATAGTCCTGGAACAGGTGCTGGCCACCGTCCCGGTGCCCCGGTAGGCCCGGTGGCGATCACTGGCCGCGCCGTCGCGCTGGCCCTGCTCGGGGTGCTGGTCGTCCTGCTCTCCCCCGCGCCCGGCCTGGCGATGCTGCTCGTCGACCTGGTGGTCGTGGGGCTCGTCGCGGTCGACCTCACGCTGGCCGGCGGGGTCCGCACCCTGGAGTTCACCCGGTCGGGGCCGACCTCCGCCCGGCTCGACCAGCCGGTCGGACTCGTGCTCGGGATCGCCAACGACGGCGCCCGGACCGTGCGAGCCCGAGTGCGCGACGCCTGGCCGCCGTCCGCGGGCGCCCGGCCGCGGGTGCACCGGGTGGTCGTCCCCGCCGGGGAACGGCGCTTCCTGGAGACGACGCTGTACCCGACGCGGCGCGGCGACCGAGAGCCCTTCCGGATCACGGTGCGTTCCCTCGGCCCGCTGGGCCTCGCCGGCCGGCAGGGCCGCCACCACTGCCCGTGGCGGATCCGGGTGCTGCCGCCGTTCACGTCGCGCCGGCACCTGCCCGCGGCGCTCGCCCGACTGCGGGAGATCGAGGGTGAGGTCGCGATCCGCGGGGCCGGCGCGGGCTCGGAGTTCGACAGCCTGCGCGACTACGTGATCGGCGACGACGTCCGCCTGATCGACTGGCGGGGCACCGCGCGGCGCGGGGCGGTCGTGGTCCGGACCTTCCGGCCGGAGCGGGACCGGCGGGTGGTCTGCGTCCTCGACACCGGGCGCACCTCCGCCGGCCGGATCGGCGACGTCCCTCGGCTGGACCATGCGCTCGACGCCGCGCTGCTGCTCACCGCGGTCGCGCTGCGGGCCGGCGACCGGGTCGGGCTCATCGCGCACGACAGTGTGCCCCGGGTGACACTGCCCGGTTCGCACGACCACGCGTTCCTGGCCCGGATGACCGACGCCATGGCCCGGTTGGAGCCTGCCATCGTCGAGGCGGACCACGCCGGGATCGTCTCGACGGTGCTGCGGGAGACCTCGCGCCGCTCCCTGGTCGTGCTGTTCACCGAGCTGGTGCCGGCCGTCATCGAGGAGGGTCTGCTGCCGGCGCTGGGCACGTTGACGGCCCGGCACACCGTCGTGGTGGCGGCGCTGCGCGACCCCCGCGTCGACGAACTGGCCGCCGGCCGCGACGACGTCCGCTCCGTGTACGCCGCCGCGGCCGCCGAACAGACCCTGATGCGCCGCCGCGAGCTCATCGAGACGCTGCGCCGCCGCGGCGTCGAGGTCGTCGACGCACCGCCCGCCGCCCACGCCGCCGCCGTCACCGACGCCTACCTCACCCTGAAGTCCCTCGGCCGGCTCTGACCCACCCCGAGCCGGCCCGCCAGCTCCCGGCGCGCACCGCCGCGGCAGGCGGGTGCCGGCGGAGTCGCCGGAATCGCCGCGGCGGGCGCCGTCAGGTTGCGGCGACGGGGGTCAACGCGATGACGGGGATCTTCCGGCCGGCCTTCGCCTCGTACTCGGCGAAGGCCGGGTAGTTCGCGGCGTGCCGGGCGTAGATGGCGTCACGTTCGGCGCCGGTGACCTCGTCGACGCGCACGGCCAGGGTCCGGGCGTCGACCTCGATCTTCGCCTCGGGATACGCCTTCAGGTTGTGGTACCAGGCCGGATCTTTGGGCGCCCCGGCGTACGAGGCGAACACCAGGTATCGGCCGCCGTCCTCGGCGTACACCACCGGGTTGATCCGCGGGTTGCCGCTGCGGGCCCCGGTGGTGTGCAGCAGCAGGATCGGCGTTCCCGCGAACTGACCACCCGGGTGCCCCTGCGTTGCCCGGAAATCGGCGATGATCCGGGCGTTGAAGTCGTCGGTGTCTGCCATGGGCGGGCGCTTCCCTTCTCGGGCTGCAGGTCAATTCCAGACGGTATACGAGAGCCCGGCATTGACCTTCGGCCCGACACTGATCTTCGCTGTGGCTCAGGCAGGCAGGACCGCGACGGTTGGCTCCTGGGCGGGCACGGCGGGAGCGCCGGTCGCCACCGGGGGCAGCGGCGGGTAGTCCAGGTAACCGCGGTCGTCGCCGCCGTAGAAGGTGTCCCGGTCGGCCGGGTTGAACGGTCCGCCGGCCGCGAGCCGGGCGGGCAGGTCCGGGTTGGCGAGGAACTGAGCCCCGAAGCTGAGCAGGTCGGTGGTGCCGTCCTCGACGAGGGGAAGGTCCGCGGGCCCGGTCGGCCGGTCGCCCGTGGCCGGGTTGAGGATCAGCGTGCCGCCGAAGCCGCGGCGTAGCTGCACGGTCAGCGAACGTTCGGCGTTCTCGGCGATGTGCAGGTAGGCCAGGCCGAGCGGGCGCACCGCGTCCACCAGTGCGGTGTAGGTGGCGGGCACGTCGTCGACGACCATGTCGTTGAAGCTGCCGCCAGGTGAGATCCGCAGTCCGACCCGGTTCGCGCCGACCGCCTCGACCACAGCCCGGGTGACCTCGACGGCGAACCGGATCCGGCCGGCGACCGAGCCACCCCAGCCGTCGGTGCGGCGGTTGGCGTTCGTGGCCAGGAACTGGTTGATGAGGTAGCCGTTCGCACCGTGCACCTCGACGCCGTCGAAGCCGGCGGCGACCGCGTTGCGGGCCGCCGCGGCGAACTCCGCGACGAGCTCGGGAATCTGCTCCTCGGTCAGTTCGGCCGGGGTTTCGAAGTCCGCCATGCCCGCGCCGGTGAACACCTGACCGGCAGGGCGGACCGCGGAGGGGGCGACCGGGACCGCGCCCGCGGGCAGCAGGCTCGGGTGGCTGATCCGCCCGGCGTGCATGAGCTGGGCGAAGATCACGCCGCCGGCGTCGTGGACGGCGGCGGTGACCGCCCGCCACGCCTGGACCTGCTCGGCGCTGTGCAGGCCGGGGGTGTTCGGGTAACCCTGGCCGATGGCGGAGGGCTGGATGCCCTCGGTGATGATCAGTCCGGCGGTGGCCCGCTGGGCGTAGTAGGTCGCCATCGACGGCGTGGGGGTGGTGCCGGGGCCGAACGCCCGGTTACGGGTCATCGGCGCCATGGCGATGCGATTCGCCAGACGCAGGCCAGCCAGATCGATCGGATCGAAGGCGGTGGTCACCGGACTTCCTCTCGTCGCCGTCACGCCCCCGCCGAGCGCGGTCGCGGACTACCTGTCCGAACAGGAATCCCGCCGACGGCCCTTCCCAGCCGAACGGAATGTGGTCCGTGACACAGGTTGGCTCGGCGTTGACGAGCAGGACCGCGGCGGAGAGCGCCGGGTGCCGCGCGGAGCCCGGGAGCGGAGCCCGGGAGCGGAGCCCAAAAACTGTCGGATTTCCTCGCTACCATGCCACCATGCTTGATCACATCAGTGTCCAGGCAGCCGACGTCGAGGCGTCGGTCGCCTTCTACCTGCGTACCTTCGCGGCCATCCGCATCTGCGAAGCGAAGCGATTCCCCTTCGGCGATTCTGTGATGGTCGGCCTGTCCGGGCCGGACGGGTTTCCGTCGTTCTGGCTCAGCCCCGCGGCCGGCGCCGAGACTCGGGAGGTGCACGTGGCCTTCCGCGCCGCGGACCGGGCGGCCGTCGACGCGGTGCACGAGGCTGCGGTGCGCGACGGCGTCGAGGTGCTGCACGCGCCGCGCCTCTGGCCCGAGTACCACCCGACCTACTACGCCGTCTTCCTGCGCGATCCCGACGGCCACAACGTCGAGGCCGTCCACCACGGGTTCTAGGCACGCGGAGGATCGGCAATGGCCACCACCGCTGCGCGCACCGAGATCCTGAACATCTCCGTCGAGGTGACGGGGCCCGCCGACGGGCCGCCGGTGCTGCTGCTGCTGCACGGCTGGCCAAACGCCGATCACTCTGAACGCCTGGCGGCCGCGCGCAGGCCCCCGGGCCGGGCTAGCCCTCGTCGGCCGGGGCGAGCAGTCGGGCGGGGAAGCCGCCGCGGCTGATCGGCCCCCACCGCTCGATCCGCAGCCGGAGCAGCACCTTCTCCTGGCGGCGCATGGCCTCGCGGTACTCGTCCCAGTCAGGATGCTCGCCGCTGATGCAGCGGAAGTACTCCACCAGCTCCTCGACCGCGCCGGGCTGGTCGACCACCGTGATCGTGCCGTCGACCTGGACCCAGTCGCCGTTGAACGCCTCCGACAGCACGCACATCGACGCCCGCGGGTCGCGGCGCGCATTGCGGGTCTTCGCCCGCTCCGGGTAGGTCGCCACAACGACGTCGCCCGCGGTGTCGACTCCCATCGTCACCGGGGACAGCTGCGGGCCGCCGTCGCGGCGGGTGGTGACGAGGATGCCGCGGTGGCGGGGGCGGACGAAGTCGAGCAGGCCCGCGCGGTCGACGCTGACATCCCTGGCTGCGGTCGGACTCATCCTGGCAGCGTATGCGGCGCCCAGCGCCAGGCGCCGGGCGCCGGAAGCCAGGCGCCGGGCGCCGGGCGCCGGAAGTCAGACCACGGGGGCGAGGTCGACACCGCCGTGGGCGGCATCGAGGTCGGCCGTCTCGCCGGCCGCGGCCGCTCGCGCCCCGAAGCCCCAGATGTAGGCGATGAAGCCGGCCCAGGCCAGGACGCCGATCCCGATCCGGACCGCCGTCGGCAGTCCAGAGGGCGTCACGAACGCCTCGATGAAGCCGGAGACCGCCAGGGCCAGCGCGCTGCCGAGCGTGATCGGCACCGCCGCCCGCCCCTCCGCGGCCAGCGCCTCGACGCGGCGCCGCGGGCCCGGCTCGATGATCGACCAGCCCAGCCGCAGCCCCACCGCGCCCGCGAGGAACACGACCGTGAGCTCCAGCAGGCCGTGCGGGAGGATCAGGCTCCAGAACTGGCCGCTCTGCCCGCAGCTGGCCATGTACCCGCCGACCACCCCGGTGTTCAGCGCGTTCACCAGCAGCGCCAGCAGGGTCGGCAGGCCGAGCAGCGCGCCGGTGGCGACCGCCGTCGCGGATACCCAGGCGTTGTTCGTCCAGACCTGGCCGGCGAACGAGGAGGCCGGGTTCTCCGTGTAGTAGGACGCGAAGTCGGAGCGGCACAGGTCGGCGACGGCGCTCGGTGTGTGCAGGTTGGCCTGCGCGTCGGCATCGTGGAAGATCCACAGCCCGGCGGCCAGCGCGACCAGCAGCGACCCGAGCGCCGTGACGATCACCCACCGCCGGCGCTCGTAGACGGCGAGCGGGAACGTCACGGCGAAGAAGCGGCCGACGACATGCCAGCCGGGGTCGGGGGCCCCGGCGACCACCGCGCGGGCGCGGGTCACCAGGTTGGTGAGGTCGTCGACGAGGCTGGTGTCGTAGGAGCGGGTGCGGATCACCGACAGATGGGTCGCGGTCCGCTGGTAGAGCTCGACCAGCTCGTCGAGCTCGTCGGCGCTCATCCGGCGCGGCCGGGCGGCCCGGTCGACGAGCCGGCCGAGGCGGATCCACTCCGGACGGTGCACGGCGACGAACGCATCGAGATCCATGGCGGCCTTATCCTCGCAGACGGGCGGCGGCACCGGGACACCCCGCCACCACCGCCTGTGACCCTGCTGTCCGTCAGGACCCGTCGCCGCCATCGAGGGCCAGGACGGCGAAGTCCGCGAGGCCGGCGGCGATCGCGGCGATCGTCGGGTACTTCCCGATGTTGTCATCGAGGCCGCCGCCCAGACGTCTGGATACCGGCAGATTGTGTCGGGGCCTGCGGAGTAAGTGACGGTAGTCTGCCGACGCAGACCGACGCAGACCGATGCAGACCGTTTTGACACCGCTGGCGGGCGCCGGACCCGCTCCGGATCACCCGGACGGGCCGCCCTGGGTACCCGGCAGACACCATATGGTGAGATCCGCACGCGCATCGAGATCCCGGGGGCCCCATGAACAAGGTCGTCCGGAGCGGCCCCCCCGGGGCGGGGCACGCCGGCATGGCGCCGGGCACGGAGTCGATCATCACCGGCGAGGCGGTCGCCATCGACCTGCGGGTGGCCCGGCTTGGTTCGCGCCTGGTGGCCGGGCTGATCGACCTGCTCGCCCAGCTCTACATCCTCTACGTTCTCGGCGCCCTCGTCGTGCTTGTCGTGCGGCCCGACGACGACGCGCTGGTCGCCACAACCTTCCTGCTGATCTACGTCACCATGGTGCTGGGCTACCCGGTGGCGTGCGAGACGCTGAGCCGCGGGCGGACCCTCGGCAAGATGGCATTGGGCCTGCGGGTGGTCCGCGACGACGGCGGGCCCATCCGGTTCCGGCACGCCCTCACCCGCGGGCTCATCGGCGCGATCATCGAACGCCCCGGGATGCTGATCGGCCTGCCCGCCATCATCAGCATGATCGCCTCACGGCGCAGCAAGCGCCTGGGGGACGTGTTCGCCGGGACGGTTGTGTTGCAGGTGAGCGTGCCGCGCACGGTCGGCGCCGCGCCGTTCGTCCCGCCGCCGCTGCTCGGCTGGGCGGCCCTGCTCGACCTGACCGGACTCGACGACGACCTCGCCCTGCGCGCCCGGCAGTTCCTGAGCCGTTCCCATGCCCTGTCACCGCAGGCACTGGACCGCCTCGGGCGAGGCCTGGTCGACGAGGTGCGCGCAGTCGTCACGCCGCCACCACCCCCCGGCACGCCGGGCTGGGCCTACCTGTCGGCGGTGCTCGCGGAGCGCACCCGCCGGGCCTACGCACGGCTCGCCGGGCAGCGCCGGTCATGATCCCCGCGGCTCGACTTCGAGGCGCAGATCGCTCGCCGGCCGCGGCACCTGGGGGGACCCGTCCGGCCCGCCGAATCCGGGCCATCGGACCCCCACGCCCTTAACGGTCACTGAACAATCCGAGGCGTACCGCTCACACCTGGCCCGCCGGCTCGCCTGGACAGGAAACGCTCGTCTACCGTTACCAGCGGTATAGGACCGTCCATGCCAACTGCCGTGAATCGGCGCCCGCCCACAGCCAGGTTTGCTTCGCCCGAACTGCTCCGTCAGCCCGCGAGCGCCCGGTGCCGATGAGCGACCAAGCGCCGGGTCACGCATGCTGGTTGAGGTCCCACGAAGATCCCGGCGGTTCCGCCGGCCCACCGAGGGGGTGACGTCGACGTCTGGCGGACGGGAGTCGAGCACTCCATCCC
>NZ_JANEZT010000845.1 GCF_025403405.1 Frankia tisae | reverse complement strand
ATGCTGCACCTGTCCGGGCTCGGCTTCGACGCGGCGTGGGACCCGATCGTCTGGCTCGTCGCTGGCACGACGCTCGAGGTGGCCGACGACGCCACCCGGACGAACGCGGAGACGGTCGTTCGAGACGTGGTCGAGCACGGCATCGACGTGATCGAGACCACGCCGTCGTACGCCCGTCAGCTGGCCGCGGTCGGACTCTTCGACGCCGTCGCGGAGCACGACGGTCACCTGACCGTCGCGGTGGGCGGAGAAGCCGTCCCCGCGGACTTCTGGAACGAGGTCGCCGAAGCCGACCACATCGACGGTTGGAACCTCTACGGACCGAGCGAGAGCACGGTCGACGCCGTCGTCGCGCGGATCGAGCCCGGCGCCGTCACCATCGGACGGCCGATTGCGAACGTGACGGCCCGCGTCCTGGACG
>NZ_JANEZT010000844.1 GCF_025403405.1 Frankia tisae | reverse complement strand
ATCTCATGCAGGCCGCTATATCCATCATTACGTGTCGATCGGCGTGTGATTTCGGCGAAGCTGCGTGGCATAATCTCCCGGCTTTCATTTCTCCAACATCTCGCCCTATGCTGCGCCGCCATCTGCAGAAGATCGGCAGTATCCTCGGATTGCTCGCAATCCTGATGGCAACGCTCGCACCTACGGTGTCGCAAGCGTTGAATGCGCGGGATCGTCTCGACGCGGCGCTGGTCGACCATTGCTCGGCGCAGGCCGACGCGTCGGCGAGCAGTGGCGCAAGTGACTCGCATTCGCTGGCGTTTCATTGGGAAGCATGCGGCTATTGCGGATTGCTCGCACATTTCCCGGTCGTGCCACCGGTGCCGCTTGCCTTCGCGACTCAAGCAGCTTTCGCGCATACCGCTGTCGTCCATGCCAGCGTC
>NZ_JANEZT010000843.1 GCF_025403405.1 Frankia tisae | reverse complement strand
GGTCAAGACCTTCGGTGAGAACACTGCTGTCGACGGCATCGACCTGACTATCCCGCGAGGCGGGATCTACGGTGTGCTGGGCCCCAACGGGGCTGGCAAGACCACCGCGATCCGTATGCTCGCCACCCTGCTGCGCCCGGATGCGGGCGAGGCCCGGGTGTTGGGCCATGACGTCTTCGCCGAACCCAAGACCATCCGCGAGAAGATCGCGCTGACCGGCCAGTTCGCCTCCCTGGACGAGGACCTCACGGGGATCGAGAACCTGATCCTGCTGGGTCGGCTGCTCGGCTTCTCCAAGTCCGCGGCCCGGCGTCGCGGCCTGGATCTGCTGGAGGCCTTCGGGCTCTCCGAAGCGGCCGACCGTCAGGTCAAGAAGTTCTCCGGCGGTATGCGCCGCCGCCTGGACATCGCCGGGTCGCTGAT
>NZ_JANEZT010000842.1 GCF_025403405.1 Frankia tisae | reverse complement strand
GATCGCCACCGCGCTCGCCGCGGGCGGTTTCTCGATGGCCTACCTGCGCCGCATGAGCCGTGCGCGCAAGGATCTCGCCCGTTCCAAGGCCACGCTCGAGCAGGCGCTGGGGGCCATGGTCAGCGGCTTCGTGCTGCTGGACCCCGGGCACCGCGTGCTCCAGTGGAACGGGCGCTACGAAGAGATCTTCCCCTGGCTGCGCGACATCATGGCCGTGGGGCTGCCGTTCCGCACCGTGCTGGAGGCCACCTCCAGGCACCATCTGCCGGACGCCGACGAAGGCATGCGCCGGGAATGGGTGGCGCAGCGGCTGCTGCTGCAGCGCGAGACGCGCGGCACGCACGAGCAGATGCTGCCCAACGGCCATTTCATCCAGATCACCGAGCGCGTCACGCCGGAAGGCGGGCTCATGATCACCTACCAC
>NZ_JANEZT010000841.1 GCF_025403405.1 Frankia tisae | reverse complement strand
TGCCGGTCTCGCGCCCGGCCGCCTGGATGAGCGCGGCGAACAGGTCGATCTCGTAGTTGCTGTGCACGTGCTGCAGGATGGCCGCGAGGCGCTCCAGGCCCATGCCGGTGTCCACGCAGGGCGCGGGCAGCGGCGACACGGAGCCGTCCTCGGCCATGTCGAACTGCATGAACACGTTGTTCCAGATCTCGATGAAGCGGTCGCCGTCCTCATCGGGGCTGCCCGGGGGGCCGCCGGCGATGTGCGGGCCGTGGTCGTAGAAGATCTCGGAGCACGGGCCGCAGGGGCCGGTGTCGGCCATCATCCAGAAGTTGTCGGACTTGTAGCGGCCGCCCTTGTTGTCGCCGATGCGGATCACGCGCTCGGGCGGCAGGCCGATCTCCTTCGTCCAGATGTCGTAGGCCTCGTCGTCCTCGGCATAGACG
>NZ_JANEZT010000840.1 GCF_025403405.1 Frankia tisae | reverse complement strand
CTCGCTGGCCACGCACCCGGCCTCTACCACGCACCGGCAGCTCGACCCGCAGGAGCTGCAGCAGGCCGGCGTGAGCGAAGGCATGGTGCGCCTGTCGGTGGGCATCGAGCACATCGACGACCTGACCGCCGACCTCGCGCAGGCGCTGGACGCGGTCTAGCCACCGATGGCGGTGCCGCCCGATGCTACGCGTCACGTGCGAGCCGCAGGCCCGAGAACTGCCACCGCGCCGTGGCCGGGAAGAAGTTGCGGTAGGTGGCCCGCACATGCCCGGCCGGCGTCGCGCACGAGCCGCCGCGCAACACGTACTGGTTCACCATGAACTTGCCGTTGTACTCGCCCACGGCCCCCTCCGCCACCCGGAAGCCCGGGTAGGCGGCATAGCTGGACTGCGTCCACTCCCAGACGTCGCCAAACATCTGCTC
>NZ_JANEZT010000839.1 GCF_025403405.1 Frankia tisae | reverse complement strand
ACTAATACACCACCAAGAAATGGACCAAATGCTTTTCCTACTGTAGCAGCTGAATTCACAAAACCTTGGTACTGTCCTTGCTTACCATCTGGCGCTAACTGATTGGCTATAGTTGGAACTGCTGGCCATACAAACATTTCTCCAAAAGTTAAAATAATCATACCGACAACAAATATTGTAAAGTTTTCAGCAAAACTCGTGACAAAGAACGACAACATAAAAATGATGATGCCGACAAACATTTGCTTCTTTAAGTTTCCTTTTAACAGATAGAGAATCGGTTTAATTAATGGTTGTGCTACTAAAATCATTATTCCGTTAATTGTCCATAAGACACTATATTGTGCCATTGAAATATTAATAGATTGTGTAAATGATGCGATTGTAGACTCCCATTGAATATATGCAACCCAACAAATTGCAAAC
>NZ_JANEZT010000838.1 GCF_025403405.1 Frankia tisae | reverse complement strand
CCCACAGCTTGCCGTCATGCAGTGCGACGGTGAGGGATTCACCTTCAACGGTCTTCAGCGTCGCCTTGCCGCCGTGCTTCCTGGCATCGGCCATCAGTTGCGCTGAACTGTAATTGCCTGGCACCACGTGGTAGGTCAGGATCTTGGTCAGTTGTGCCTTGTTTTCAGGTTTCACCAGCGTATCGACCGTACCTGCGGGCAGCTTGCTGAAGGCTGCATTGGTGGGCGCGAAGACGGTGAAGGGGCCGGCGCCATTGAGGGTATCGACCAGGCCCGCTGCCTTGACCGCAGCGACCAGGGTCGTGTGGTCCTTGGAGTTGATGGCGTTCTGGACGATGGTCCTGGTGGGATACATCTCCGCTCCGCCGACCATCACGGTACTGGCGGCGAAGCTCATTGAAGTGGCTGAGACGAGTACGGCGAAGCTG
>NZ_JANEZT010000837.1 GCF_025403405.1 Frankia tisae | reverse complement strand
GAGTACCGCCGCATCGGCAAGAACGGGCAGGACGTGTGGATCCAGGCGTCCTACAACCCCGTCCTCGACGAGGACGGCCGGCCGGTGAAGGTAGTGAAGTACGCCACCGACATCACCGAGGCCAAGCAGCGCAATACCGAGAACGCGGGCCGGGTGGAGGCCATCGGCCGTTCCACGGCGGTGGTCGAGTTCTCGGTCGACGGCACGGTGCTGACGGCCAACGCGCTGTTCCTCGAGACGATGGGCTACACGATGGAGCAGGTGCTCGGCCGGCACCACCGCATCTTCTGCCAGCCCGAATATGCCGAAAGCCCCGCCTACCGCGACTTCTGGCGCAAACTGGGCGATGGCGAGTTCGAGGCCGGCGTGTACCGCCGCATCGCGCGCGACGGGCGCGAGGTCTGGCTGCAGGCGTCGTACAACCCGAT
>NZ_JANEZT010000083.1 GCF_025403405.1 Frankia tisae | reverse complement strand
ACCGCGACCACCAGACCGGAGCCCCACCAGACCGGAGCGATCTAGACCGGGGCCACTGGGCCGGCACCGCCCCGCAGGTGCTGGACCTCGGCGTCCGGGCCCGGGTAGACGAAGGTGGCATGACCTCCGTCGCCCCACCGGACGAGGTAGGGCGGGTCGCCGGCGGGCGAATGGACCTCCAGGATCTCGCCGCCGCACGGTGGCCGGTCGGGGTTCGGCGGCGACACGACCAGCCGGTCACCGACAGACGCGCGCCAGCGACCGAGGCGGGGCTCGGGCAGCCAGGTGACGGTCTTCGGGCCAGGCAGCCCACCCTCGTGGGAGGAACGCGGAATCTCGGCGGCCACCGCGGCGGCGAGATCCGCCAGTCCCGGCAGGTCCGCGAGCTCCGGCAGGTCCGCGAGCTCGGCCCGGGGCCGCAGGTCGGCGGGGGCAGACGCGGCGGGCGCGCCGGCCCGGGCGGCCCGGCCGGCCAGCACCGCGGCCGACGCCGGGGCCGCGACGACGTCGTCGAGCGCGATCAGGCCGACCACCCGGCCGTTGTCGGTGATCGGAAGCCGCCGGACGGTGTGCTCGCGGAACATCCGGACCACGTCGGCGGGGTCGGCATCCACATCCAAGGTGACGACGCCGCGGGTCATCACGGCCTCGATCCGGCCGTCGAAGGGGATACGCCGCCGCAGCGATCGCAGCGCCAGATCCCGGTCGGTGACGATCCCGACCAGGTCCTCGCCGTCCATGACCAGCAGTGATCCCACCCCCTGCACGTCCATCCGCCGGGCCGCCTCGACGATGGTCATCTCGCGGGACACTGTGACGGGCTTGTGACGGGGAAACCGCACACCGGCCATTGCTCCTCCTCCGCCCTGCGCGCCAATGCGCAGTCGTGTTCAGCTGTTGGCTGCTTCCAGCCTCCGGCATGAACAACGCCCAGGTCAGTGCCGTTCGACCCGTACCGGGACGCCGGAGGTCACCACTGCCGAGGCCGACCCGACCGGATACGGACGGACCGCGTCGGAAACGAGTGAGCGGATGTGGTCGAGGACGGTGTCGAGGGCGATCCGCAGCGGCGCCACCTCGCGGCGGGTCTGGGCGAGCAACAGTCCGCCCTGCACGGCGGCGAGCAGGGTGACGGCGAGCCGGTCCGGGTCCGCCTCGCCGCGCAGCTCCCCGCGGGCGCGCATGGCCGCGAGCCCGTCGCGGATGGCCGCCTCCCAGCGGGCGAACGCCGCCACCAGGGCCTCGCGCGCCACCGGATCGGCGCCGGCGAGCTCGCTGGCGAGCGACCCCAACGGGCAGCCGCCGCGCAGGCGCAGGTGGAGATCGACGAGCGTGTCCGCCCAGGCCGCCAGCCCCGCCAGGCTGTCCAGGCGGCTGAACTGCGGCTGCTGGAAGGTCAGCACGGCCTCGGTCTGGTAGGCGACCACGGCGCGGACCAGCGCGTTCTTGTCCGCGAAGTAGTGGTAGAGCTGCGAGCTGCTCACCGAGGCGGCGACGCGGACATCCTCGGTGCTGGTACCGGCGACGCCCCGCTCGTACATCAGCCCGGCGGCCGCCACGACGATCCGCGCCCGGCTGGCCTGGCCCTTACGGGTGAGCCGTCGACCATCCTCGCCGCCCGCACCGGCGGCGTCCGGGACGGGTGAGGTCACCGACGAACCCTACCTCTCTGGAACTGACACTCCAGAATCCAGCGGCAGCGCGGGGCGCTTTCGGCCACCGTCCCGGTTCACGGACGAGCCGGGGACGGCATACCGGCGGCGCAGGCCGGTCACGGCGAGGACGACGACGGCGGCGATTGAGTAGGAGGCCACCCGCAGGGTCCAGGCGTCGCCGGGCAGATCGGTGAACAGCGAGACGTAGACGGGGTAGGCGGCGGCGGCCACGGCCAGCCACTCCAGCCGCCCGGCGACGACGGCGAGCGCCGCAAGGAGCACGCCGTACCAGGGCTGCACCGGCGTGGCGACGAGGAACGCCGCGCCCACCGTCCACAGCGCAGCCCGTTCGGGCGGCACCCGGTCGGGATCGGTGCGCCACACGGCCACCGTCACCGCCGCAAGCACGGCCACCGCGACCGCCTTCGCCGCCGCCCCGCCGAGGTGCAGCACGCCGACGAGCAGCAGGAACCGCGCGCCCTGGCCGTAGCCCTCGGCGTCGAGATACTGCGGGAGGAAGCCGAGTACGCCGGTGCCGACGGCGAGCAGGTGCGGCAGGTACGCCAGCCCGACGACCCCCAGCGCGGCGCCGACCAGCGCGACCGGGCGGCGCCGGGCCGCGGCCGGCAGCAGCAACGCCGGATACAGCTTGACCGCGACCGCGGCGCCGAGCAGCGCCCCGGCCGCCGCCGCACGCCGTCGTGACGGCGGCACGGACTCCAGCGGCACCGGCGGCGGGTGGAGGCGGCGACGGGTGAGGACGGCGAGGCCGGCCAGCGCGAGCAGGGCGCCGAGGACGTCGACATGGGCGTCCGAGCCGATCTCCAGGCCGGCCAGCGGGGACAGCGCGTAGAACGCCGCGTACCGGGGGTCGCGGCCGCGGGCGATGAGCATCCGCATCAGCAGGCCGGTCAACGCCAGCGACAGCAGCGAACCGTAGAGCTGGAGCTTGTGCTCACGCGGCGGGCCGGGCAGGTAGTGCACGGCCGTGAAGTACGCCTGGGCCACCGGCGGGTAGATGGTGTGCGCGCGGGGGTAGTTGAGGCGGATGCAGTGCGGGCCGCGCTCGATCGCCGCGCAGCCGGCGGCATCGGGGAACAGCCACCGGTCGCGCAGCCCCGCCAGGTGCGGGTCCAGCGGGCCGTAGCGGTAGGGGTCGATGCCGGCGGCCTGAACCCGGCCGTCCCAGGCGTAGCGATACAGGTCGTCGGAGAGCTGGGGCGGACCGGTCGCCGCGACCGTGTGCACGGCGAGGATTCCGGCCAGCAGCAGGCCGGCGGCCGCCCGCCGGTTCGCCGAGCGCACCAGGAGCGCCGCCGTCGTGGCCCCGAGAACCCACCACAGCAGCACCCCGGGCAGCACACCTGCTCGGCTGGGCAGATAGCCGGGCATCGCGCGGACGGCGACCTGCGTGGCGAGCACCCCCGCCAGCCCGATGCCCGCGCCGACAACAGCACGGTCCGGACGGCTTCGCGGCACGGCGGCGGGCGGCATGCCCCGAGCCTCGCAGGCGAGCGGCGTGACGCCCGGGTGTCGCCCCTGGTTTCCTCGTTCCGTAATACCTGGATCAGGCGTCTTTCCGGCCGTGGCGACCTACGGTTCGTCTCGTGCGACAGTTTTCCCGGGTGCTCCGTACCGGCCGGCCGACCGGCGCAGTCCGCGTGGGCCGCGTGGGCCGCGTGCTTTCCGGGAGGCTGCCAAAGCCGCTGGCGGCGGTGCGCCGCGGCCCGCTGCGGGCCGGGGCGTTCCCGAGCACATTGCACGATCAGCGGATGGCGTCCCTGCTGGGCATTACGCTCGGAATCACCTTCGGAACGTGTTTCCTGACCGGGCTCGTGTCGCATTTTATGCAGCATCCACCGAACTGGCTGTCCTGGCCGGCCCGGCCGGTCTGGCTGTACCGGGTGACGCAGGGTCTGCACGTCACGACCGGTCTCGCCAGCGTCCCGCTGCTGCTGGTGAAGCTGTGGACGGTGTATCCACGGCTGTGGGAATGGCCGCCGGTACGGTCGGTCGCGCACGCCCTGGAACGGCTCACGATCGTGCCACTGATCACCGGATCGATCTTCCAGCTCGCGACCGGAATCGCCAACATCGCGCAGTGGTACCGGTTCCACTTCTTCTTCACTGTGACCCATTACTGGGTCGCCTGGATCACCATCGGCGCGCTGGTCGTACATATAGCGGCAAAACTGACGACCGTACGCGCGAACGTGGGCCGGAGACGCCACGAACGCATCCCCGGAACAGCCGTGTCAGCGGCGCTGGAAAGGACGGCCGGCGGGCAGGACCTCGAGGAGCAGGGGAACCTCGGGAACGGGCGAGACGGTGCGCCGCCGACCGGCGGCCTCACCCGCCGTGGGCTGGCGGTGGCGACCGGCACCGCGGCAGCCGTCATCGTCGTGACGACGGCCGGCCAGGCGGTTCCCGCGCTGGCGCCGCTCGACCTGCTCGCCCCCCGCCGGCCCGACCTTGGTCCGCAGCGGCTACCGGTGAACCGGACCGCACGAGCCGCCCGGGTAGCCGCCGTGGCCCGCGATCCCGGGTACCGCCTGGAGGTGGTCGGCACCCGCCGGGTCGGTTACAACCTCGCGCAGCTGCACGCGTTGCCCAGCCACACCGTGCGGCTGCCGATCACGTGCGTCGAAGGCTGGTCGGCGGACGCGACCTGGCACGGTCCGCGGCTGCGCGACCTGCTCGACGCCGCGCTCATCCCCGTCGACGCGACCGTCCGGGTCGAATCGCTGGAGGCCCGCGGCGGCTACCGGGCCAGCGAGGTGCGCCCCGCCCACGCCCGGGATCCGTTGACCCTCCTGGCCACCGGCCTCAACGGCGCCGACCTCGAGCTGGACCACGGCTACCCGGCCCGGCTCATCGCACCCGACCGGCCCGGCGTCCTGCAGACGAAGTGGGTGCACCGGGTGGTGATGCTTTGAACGCCGATGCCGATGCCGATGACGGGGCCGATGACGGGGCCGATGCCGATGACGGGGCCGGAGCCAGGACCGGATCCGGAGCCGGGCTGGGCGTCGGCGGGTTCGCCCTGCGCGTCGTGCTGGTGGCGGCGGGCCTCGCCGCACTGGGCTACGGCGTCGACGGTCTGCTGACGATGCCCCGGGCGACCCACCCGTCGAACGCCGCTGCCTGGCTGATCGGCGGGATCGTCATCCATGACGCGCTGCTCGTGCCCGGGGCCATGCTCGTGGGTTTCGCGTTGAGCCGCCTCGTCCGGGCGCCGTACCGCGCCGTCGCCCAGGGTGCGCTGATCGTCAGCGGAGCGGTGGCGCTGATGTCCCTGCCGCTTTGGCGCGGGTACGGCGGGTCCGTGGACAACCGGTCGGTGAACCCGCTGCCCTACGGCCGCAACCTGGCCATCGTCCTCGGCGCGGTCTGGGCTGGCGCCGCGCTCCTCATGATCAGCCGCGCCGTCCGGGTTCGTCGCACCGGCCGCACCGGCCGCACCGGCCGCACCGGCCGTCGGGATGCTCCCAAGGCCGGCTGACGGCCCGCGACAGGGTCCCGGGTGGCACCGTTCCCACACACGCCCCTGGTCTCGTCCACCTCACCGACCACCAGAAGTAACGATGGGCCTGACCCGGACCAACAAATCTTCGGTGGCCCGGAACGATCGGGCGGCGGCAACCTATGACTGGTCGCGGCGAAGGGCGACGAAGTGGCGCCCCGTGCTCTGCCAGGACCGGGCCACGAGCAGCCCGGCGGCCGGCGCGACGGCGGCGAGCTGGTCGACGCCGACCAGGCACCAGGCGAATGGCTTCGAGACGCGGCCGGCGGCGTCCTCCAACCGCAGCCGGACCGGCCCGGCGGGAGCCCCGGGCGGATCGACCTCGACGAGCGCGTGCCCGGTCGGGGCGAGCAGCTGCCGGGCGCGGCGCAGCAGCCGGACCGGATCGCCGCCGATGCCGATGTTGCCGTCGGCCAGCAGCAGCGCCGCCCAGCGGCCCTCGGCCGGAACCCGGCCGAAGACGTCCCGGCGCAGCGCGACCGCGCCCGCCTGCCGGGTAAGCCATACGGCCAGCGGTGCGACGTCGATGCCAAGCGCCGGGATCCCGCGGGCGGCGAGTGCCGCCACCAGCCGCCCCGGGCCGCAGCCCACGTCGAGCGTCGGACCGGCGCAGTGCCCCAGCAGGGACAGGTCCCCGGCGCTCAGCGCCATGCCGGCCTGCGCCGACGACATCCCGACCCCGAACCCGCTTCCGAGCCCGCTTTCGCTTCCGAGCCCGCTTTCGAGCCCGGTTGCGGTGGCGGGCGTGCCCCGCCAGCGGTCCACGGGCAGTGGGATGCGTCGCCCATCCGGATGGTGCGCCCACAGTCCGCCGGTGGCGGAGCGCAGTCCCGCCTCGTAGATGTCCGTGGGCTCCCACCCACCGTCCACCGAGGAGGTCAGCATGCCGCGGTCGGGCAGGCCCCGGGAACGTGCTGGCGGTCCCCGGTAGAACGCAACGCGGCGGCGAACCGGCTGTCGGGAACCAGTCGGGCGACCGCCTCGGCGTCGGCGATGGTGTCGACGTCGCGCAGCATCGGCAGCCCCGTCACCGCGAGGCCGGCGTTGACGAGCCGGGCCCGTTGGTGGGCGCCGGTGTCCGGGCGTGAGGTGGGGACGCCGCGCAGCAGGTTGCCGTCCGGTCGGGCCATCCCCAGTGCCCACCAGCCGCCGTCCGCCGCGGGCCCGAACACCGCGTCCGTGCGGCGCAGCGCGTCGCAGGCGGCGGCGAGCAGGTCGACGCTGAGCTGCGGGGTGTCCATGCCGATAAGCAGCGCCGGCGCGGGCTCGGCACCGCCCGGATAGTGGGCGGCGTCGAAGGCCGCGGCGAGGCGTGCGTCGAAGGGGCCGGGTGCCTGCGGCGCCACCGCCAGGGTGGGCCAGCCGCCGACGGCCGGCAGCCAGGGCCCCGGCGTCCCGTCGAGGACGAGCACGGGGCGCAGGTCGGTGAATCCGGGCCGGGCGGTGACCGCCGCGACGGCGGCGAGGGTGTCGGCGAGCGCCGCCGCCGCGACGGCAGCGGCCTGTTCCGGGCGCAGCGGCGGGGTGAGCCGGGTCTTCACCCGGCCGGGCACCGGCTCCTTCGCCATCACGAGCAGCCTCACCGGATGCTCCCCAGCAGCGCGGACATGTCCCGGGCGGCCCGGGCGGCGCCGAGCGGCGTGCCGGTGACCTTGGATCGACCGATCCGGGGGGTGTAGGCGACGTCCGTCTCGACGATGCGCCAGCCCGCCTGGGCGGCGCGTAGCAGCAGCTCCAGCGGGTAGCCGAAGCGGCGGTCCGCGATCGGCAGGCCGAGCAGGTCACCTCGCCGGGCGACCCGCATCGGCCCCAGGTCGCGCACCAGGACGCCGCGGCGGCGTAGGCGGTGGGCGACGGCGGCGTTGCCGAGCCGGGCGGGCGGTGGCCAGGCCCGCAGCGAGGTCGGGCGGCGCCGGCCGAGAACCAGATCGGCCCGGCCGGCCGTCGGGTCGGCCAGGTCGGCGGCGAGCAGGGCGACGAGATCGGGCAGGCGCGCCGGGTCGAGGGAGGCGTCGGCGTCGCACACGCAGACGACGTCGGCGTCTGCGGCGAGCAGTCCGGCGTGCACAGCCGCCCCGTAGCCGCGCTCGGGCACGTCCACGACGGTGGCGCCCCGGCCGCGGGCCACCGCGGGGGATCCGTCGCGCGACCCGTTGTCGGCGACGATCGCCCGGTAGCCGGCCGGGATCCGGTCGAGCACCCAGGGCAGCGCCCCGGCCTCGTCCAGGCAGGGCAGGACGACGTCGACCGACGTCCGGCTGCCGTTACTTTCCGTGAACATGGTCGGGACTGTAATGCCAGCCAACCATGATCGATCCTTACGGAACGAGGAATGACCTCGGCGGGCAGCGGCCTGCCGACCTGGCGCTTCGGCGAGGTGACGGCGGTCGCCGCGGTGCCGGCAGCGGCCGGTCCGGCACTGTGCCGAGGTGTCCCGACCCCCCACCGTCCGGGTGACATTACGAAGCGGGGAACGTTCGGGTCGAGCGGCGCGAGCCAGGGCGGACCCGCCTATGGTGGCCGCATGGCCCGCGTCCTCGTCGTCGATGACGATTCCCTCGTCGCCGAGGTCGTCGACCGCTACCTGCGCCACGCCGGCTTCGACGTCGACCGCGCCGCGGACGGCCCGGCCGCCCTGCGCACGGCCGGGGCCTGCCCGCCCGACCTCGTCGTCCTCGACCTGATGCTGCCCGGCATCGACGGCATCGAGGTCTTCCGCCGGCTCACGGCCCATCGACCCGTCCCGGTGATCATGCTGACCGCGCGGGCTGACGAGGCGGACCGTATCGCCGGCCTGGAGGTCGGCGCCGACGACTACGTGACCAAGCCGTTCTCCCCGCGGGAGCTGACCCTGCGGGTGCGCTCGGTGCTGCGGCGGGCGGCCGAGTCCGCCGCCGCCCCGGAGCTCGGCGTCCTGCGGGCCGGCGTCCTGGTCGTCGACCCGGCGGCGCGGACCGCGACCCGCCACGGGGTGCCCCTGGGCCTCACCGTCCGCGAGTTCGACCTGTTGGCCTTCCTGCTCCGCCGACCCGGCCACGCCTTCACCCGGGTCGAGCTGCTCGAGCAGGTGTGGGGATGGACCTACGGCGACCCGTCGACAGTGACCGTGCACATCCGCCGGCTGCGGGAGAAGATCGAGGACGATCCGACCGCCCCCCGCCTGCTCGTCACCGTGTGGGGCGTCGGATACCGCTACGACGCCGCGCCGGCGACGGGGTGAGCGACGCCGGGCAACCGAGCGCGGGGGTGGAATGAACGCGGAGCTGGAGGTCGCCGGGATCGCGCTGGGGTGCTCGACGGCCGCCGCCGTCAGCGGCGTGCCGCTGCTGCTCGCGCTGCGCCGCCGGCCGCTGTGGGCGATGGCCGCGGTGCTGTGCGTGTGGCCGATCGTCGCGGTCGTCGTGGGCGTCGTCGTCACGGCGCGGATGATGTTCCTCTCCGATCATGACCTGAGACTCGTTATGATCATTGTCGTGGTCTCGGCGGTGGTCGCCTCCGCGTTCGCGCTGCGCGTCGGGCGCCCGGTCGTGGCCGGGACCGGTGCCCTCACCCGGGCGGCGGCGACCCTCGGCGGACCCGGCTACTCCGGCGCCGGGCGCGTCCCGACGACGGAGCTCGCCACGCTCGCCGCCACGCTGGACGCCACGAACACCCGGCTGGTCGAGTCGCTCCAACGCGAACGGGCCCTGGAGGCGAGCCGCCGGGAGCTCGTCGCATGGATCAGTCATGACCTGCGGACCCCGCTGGCGGGGATCCGGGCGATGGCCGAGGCCTTCGAGGACGGCCTGATCACCGACGCCGAGACCACCGACCGCTACCACCGGCGGATGCTCACCGACGCGGAGCGGCTCACCGGAATGGTCGACGATCTGTTCGAGCTGGCCCGGTTGCAGGCCGGGGCGCTGCGGCTGAGTCTCGCGAAGGTACGCGTCGCCGACGTGGTGTCGGATGCGGTCGCCGCCGTCGATCCGATCGCGCGGGCCCGCGGGGTCGTCGTGCGCGGCGAGGCCGACGACCTCGGCTGCGTCGACGCCGATGCCGCCGAGGTCGGGCGGGCCCTGACGAACCTTCTGGTCAACGCCATCCGGCACACCCCCGACGACGGAACGGTGGAGGTCACCGCCACCATGGTCGCCGACCGGGCGCTGTTCGCGGTGGCGGACCGTTGCGGCGGCATCCCGCCGCAGGACCTGCCCCGGGTGTTCGACCTGGGTTTCCGTGGTGAGCCCGCGCGGACGCCGGGTGGCGACGACGATCCGCGCCAGCCGCGGATGCGCTCGGGCATCGGCCTGGCCATCGTGCGCGGGATCATCGAGGCGCACGGCGGCGCCGTCAGCGTGGACAACCAGGCCGATGGGTGCCGCTTCGTCGTCGCCCTCCCGACGTCCTGACGCCCCACCATCCGCAGTTCGTAAGGTCCTGCGGCCCTCGGTGCGGCTAGCGTCGGCGGCATGCGGGTTCTCGTCACCGGCGGCGCCGGTTTCATCGGCTCCCACGTCGTGGACGCGCTGGTCGCGGCCAGCGACGAGGTCAGGATCCTCGACGCGCTGTTGCCGGCGGTGCACCGGGGCGCGCCCGCGGTGAACGGCCACGCCGAGCTCGTCGTCGGTGACGTCACCAACCGCGGCCAGGTGGACGCCGCACTCGACGGGATCGACGTGGTCTGCCATCAGGCCGCGATGGTGGGTCTGGGGGTGGATCTCGACGATCTGCCCATGTACGCCACGAACAACGATCTCGGCACGGCCGTGCTGCTCGCCGCGATGGCCCGCGCCGGGATCGGCCGTCTCGTGCTGGCCAGCTCCATGGTCGTCTACGGCGAGGGCGGTTACAGCTGCCCGGATCATGGGGCGGTGCGCCCCGGCCCGCGGGTGCGCGCCGATCTGGATGCCGGGCGGTTCGAGCCGCCGTGCCCGCGCTGCCACCGGCAGCTCACGTCCGTCCCGGTCCGCGAGGACGCCCCGATCGATCCGCGCAACGTCTACGCGGCGACCAAGGTGGCCCAGGAGCATCTGGCCGCCGCCTGGGCCGGCGCGACCGGGGGCACCGTCATGGCCCTGCGCTACCACAACGTCTACGGGCCGCGGATGCCACGGGACACCCCGTACGCGGGCGTCGCGTCGATCTTCCGCAGCGCGCTGGCGGCCGGGCGGGCGCCGCAGGTGTTCGAGGACGGCGGCCAGGTGCGGGACTTCGTCCATGTCCACGACGTCGCGGGCGCCAACCTGCTGGCGGCGCGTGGCCCGGACCTGCCTGGACGGCTCACGCCCCTGAACATCGGCTCGGGGGCACCACACACCGTCGGGGACATGGCGGACGTGTTGGCCCGCGCCGTCGGCGGCCCGCCACCCGTCGTGACCGGAAGCTATCGGATCGGCGACGTGCGGCACATCGTCGCCTCATCTGCCGGCGCCGCCGAACTGCTCGGCTACCGGGCTCGGGTCGGTTTCGCCGCGGGGATGGCGGCGTTCGCCCACGACCCGCTGCGCGACTGAGATCCCCGCCGCGCCGAGTATCGCGACCAGGGCCCCGCCGAGCCAGGCTGTCGGCACACCGACCAGCTTCAGGCCGCTGAACGAGACCACGACGACGAGCGCGGGCCGGATGACCCGGCTGGTCGCCGGGCCGGCGGAGATCCGCGCTCCCAGGTAGACCCCGGGCAGGGAGCCGAGCAGCAACGAACCGGTCAGGCCGAGCTGGAAGTCACCGAACAGCAGGTGCCCCAGCGAGGCGGCGGCCACCAGGGGCACCGCCTGGGCGAGGTCGGTGCCGACGAGCTGGGAGGAGCGGATGCGTGGGTAAAGCCCGAGCAGCATCACGACGATGAGCGAACCGGAACCCACTGAGGTCAGCCCGACGACCAGCCCGCCGAGGGCGCCGATCAGGACGGTCGGCAGCGGGCGTGGCCGGATGTCGATCTCGCCCGCGGGCGCTGGCGGTCGTCCGCGGTCGACCAGGGATTTCACCAGCATGCCCGCCGCCGCGAGGACGAGCAGCGCCCCCATGGTGACCTTGATCCGCTCCTGGACGGCGTCCCCGTCACCGAGCGCCCGCAGGATCAGCACGCCGCTGAAGCCGGCCGGCACCGAGCCCAGGCACAGCCAGCCGACCAGGCCCCAGTGGACCGTGCCGCGGCGCAGGTGGACGGTGGCGCCGACCGGCTTCATCACCGCCGAGGCGACCAGGTCGCTGGACACGGCGGCGAGCGGCTGGACACCGAACAGCAGCACCAGCAGCGGCGTCATCAGCGCACCGCCGCCCATACCGGTCATCCCGACGACGACTCCGACGACGAAACCGGCGACCGTGATCAACGGATCGAGATCCATCCACCGCCGCCTTCCCCACGCGCCTGACCGGCATGGTGAGTAATGCCCGCGGGGGCGGCGGCAACCACATGACGGGCCGCCGACCTGCACCGACCTGCACCGACGGCCCGCCGCCGGGCTCTGTGAGCGACGCCTCGGTCAGTCGACCGTGAGGCCGAGCGCGGTCGCGATGATGATGGCCTGCCAGGAGTCGATGCGGGCGCCCCGCAGTGTGACGGCCAGCGGATCCAGCGCGGACAGGTCGCTGCCGCGCAGGTCGGCGCCGGACAGGTCGGCGCCGTCCCACAGCGCACCGGAAAGATCGTCGTCACGCAGCGTCGCACCGTCGCAGCGCGAACCGGTCAGGTCGGCCTCCCTCATCCGGACTCCGACGAAGGACGCGCGGCTCAGTTTTGCCCGCGACAGGCCAACAAAGGACCAATCCCCGCCGCCGACCTTCATGAGGTCGTACGTGCATCCGTCGAACAGGCTGCCGGTGAACTTGCACGCGTCGAAGCTCGTGTCGAAGAAGGAGCACCGGACGAAGACGCAGTTGATGAAAGCGGTATCCGAATAACTCGATGCGTTGAAGCGGACTCCGCGGAAGGTACACGAGTCCAGCACCGCGCCCGTGGTCGGCACCTCGGTCAGCTCGAGGTCGACGAAGGCCACGTGATCATGTGTCTGCCCAGACAGATCCCCACCGATCTCGGCCAGGGCGCGGACGGTATGGTCGACAGCGGGCGCCGACGGGCCGTATTTACGAGCCGGCACGCGGCACCTCCCCGGCGACCGGTAGCAGGGACCGGCCGCACTCGTCGATCAAGATCCGGGCTAAGCCTACCGCCCGCCACTGAGAGTGTGCTCCACGCCACATAGTCCGTGGCCGACGTTTCCGGCCCAGGGTGACGATGAACACGATCCAGCGGCCGGTATACGGCGGAAAATAGTTAGTGGAGACCGACGTGCTATCGGGGATAAGGTCTCCGCGGCGCCAACGGGCACCGCTGGGAGTCAAGAGGTTGAGCGGAGAAGGATCGTGAGCAAGGACAGCGCCCGCACAGGGCATGCCAACGAACCGGAACGGCTCGAGGGGCGGCAGAGCTCCCCGCACCGCGTAGTGATCATCGGCTCGGGCTTCGGGGGCCTGTTCACCGCGCAGGCTCTTCGCAAGGCGCCCGTCGAGATCACCCTCGTCGCAAAGACAACCCACCATCTCTTCCAGCCCCTGCTCTACCAGGTGGCCACCGGCATCCTGTCGGAGGGCGAGATCGCCCCGACCACCCGCGAGGTGCTCAGCCGGCAGGAGAACGCCCAGGTCGTCCTGGGCGACGTGACCACGATCGACGTGGCGGCGAAGACCGTCACGTCGCAGCTGCTCGGCCGGACCACGGTCCACCCCTACGACAGCCTCGTGGTCGCCGCCGGCGCCGGGCAGTCGTACTTCGGTAACGACCAGTTCGCCACCCATGCGCCGGGCATGAAGAGCATCGACGACGCCCTCGAGCTGCGCGGCCGGATCTTCGGCATGTTCGAGCTCGCCGAGGGCTCGACCGACCCCGCCGACATCGAGCGGCTGCTGACCTTCGTCGTCGTCGGCGCCGGCCCGACCGGCGTGGAGATGGCCGGCCAGATCGCCGAGCTGTCGCGGCGCACGCTGCGGCGCGACTTCCGCAGCATCGATCCCACCAAGGCCCGGGTGATCCTGCTCGACGCCGCGCCCGCCGTGCTTCCCCCCTTCGGCGAGCGGCTCGGCGCGAAGGCCGCCGACAAGCTGGAGAAGATCGGCGTCGAGGTGCAGCTCGGCGCCAAGGTCGTCAACGTCGACGCCACCGGCATCGACGTCGAGGACAGCGACGGCACCCGCCGGCGGATCGACTCGGTCTGCAAGGTCTGGGCCGCCGGCGTCGCCGCGAGCCCGCTCGGCAAGCAGCTCGCCGAGCAGACCGGCGCCGGCATCGACCGCGCCGGCCGCGTCGAGGTCCTCCCCGACCTCACCCTCCCGGGCCACCCGGAGATCTACGTCATCGGCGACATGATGAGCCTCAACCGGCTGCCGGGTGTCGCCCAGGTCGCGATCCAGGGCGGCCGGCACGCGGCGAAGGAGATCCGAGCCTGGGTCGCCGGCAAGCAGACCGGGCACCCGTTCAAGTACAACGACAAGGGCAGCATGGCCACCATCTCGCGCTTCAGCGCGGTGGCCAAGATCGGCAACATCCAGTTCAGCGGCTTCTTCGCCTGGCTGGTCTGGCTGGCCGTGCACCTCGTCTACATCATCGGCTTCAAGCACCGCCTGACCACCCTGCTGCACTGGACGGTGAGCTTCATCGGCCGGGGCAGGTCGGAGCGCACGGTCACCCAGCAGCAGATCTTCGCCCGCGCGGCGCTGGAGCGGCTCGGGGAGAACTTCGCCCCGTCGCTGCCGCCCAAGGCCGGCGATGCGCCGTCCTGGACGGGCGCGGCCCGCTCGCAGGTACCGCCGCAGCCGAACGCCACGGGCAGCGGAAGCCGGGAACCCTCCAGGGTCTGACCCGGCAGCCGAGTCACGCGCACCACGACCATCACGACCGCCCGGCGGGAGCGCTCCCGCCGGGCGGTCGTCGTCCTGTCCGGGCCCGTCTTCGGGATCCCGCGGAAACGGTCGTCAGGGGGCGGGGATCGCCTCGGCGGCCCGGCCGAGCAGCTCGCGCAGAGTCGCGAGCTCGGCGTCGGTGAACGCGGCGGCGAGCCGGTCCTCGACCTCGCGGGCTGCGGCGTCAGCCCGCCGGAACAGTGCGTGACCCGCCCGAGTCAGCCGGGTGACCAGCACCTGGGCGTGCACCTCGGACGGCTGGCGCTCGATCAGCCCCTTCGCCTCCAGGCCGGCCAGGACGACGGCCATCGTCTGCGGCGTGACATGGCATTCCCGGGCGGCCCGCGCACCGGAGATGCCCGGCGCCGCGGCGATTGCGAACATCGCGGCGTACTGCGGGACGGTGAGGCCGAACGGCCGCAGAACCCGGGTCTTCTCGGCGATGAGCACCTGCTCGGCCCGCTTGATCGCCAGCCCGAGGCGCTCGGCTCCGGCGTCGACCGGGCGTGGTCTGGCGGCCACGGTCCTCACTGCGCCCGCTCGGCTCGGCTGGGGTGGGCGACCCCGGATGGCCAGAACGGCCATCCTCGTCCGAGGCTACCGCGGATCCACGAACCCATGACTGCTGCGCGGGCCTCTGACCGATCCGCCGCCCACCGTCCCGGGCAGCATCGGGCCTGCCACCATGCGACCGTCCGGGCCAGTGGTCTCCACCTCCGAGGGGGTCGGGCCATCCCCCACCGGTGTCGATTCCGTTCATGCCGATCCGGCCGCGGCCGGTCCGGGCTCGCCGGTAACAGGCCTGGCCGCGCCATCGTCGTCCGGACCGATCCGATCCGGCGAGGGCTCTGGCAGCCCCCGGCGTCGACCCCGGACGCGTACGCTTCGACCGCATGGGCGACGGCCATGTAGGCGACAGCGGCACGCCGCTGCGAGGAGCAATCCTACTGCCCGATGGCGGCTGGATCCGGCCCCGCGGGCTGCGTCACCCGCCGCCGTCCGGCCCGTCCCCCGAACGCGGCCTCTACCTGGGCGGCGCACGCCTGCGCCGGCGGCACGACGGAATGCTGACCTGGCCGCACGAGTGGGTCGAATGGCCGGACTTCCTCCTCCCGCGGGATCCGGTGGCGACGGCCGCGCGCATACGCACGCTGCACGCGCATACGCGGACGTCCGGCCGGATCGAGATCGCCTGCGGCGGCGGGGTCGGCCGCACCGGGACCGTGCTCGCCTGCCTCGCCGTGCTGGCCGGCCTGCCCCCCGCCGACGCCGTCGCCTGGACCCGCGCGCACCATCACCCGCGGGCCATCGAGACCCCCTGGCAGCGCCGCTGGGTCCACCGGTTCCCCAGCCTCCTTAGGCCTCCGGAAGGGCAAGGCCGCCGGGCAAACCATCAGGGTACTGATATACCATCGAGGTATGACAGTCATCCCCGAGAGCCATCGTGATCTGCTCGAGCGGCCCCTGTTCGGGCACCTCGCCACGGTCCGGCCGGACGGCACCCCCCAGGTGAACCCGATGTGGGTGCTCTGGGACGGCACGTTCCTGTGGTTCACGAACACCACGACCCGGCAGAAGTACCGCAACGTGACGGGGACCCCGCAGGTGGCGGTGTCCGTCAACGATCCCGAGGCGCCCTACCGTTACCTGGAGATCCGCGGCGTCGTCGAGCGGATCGACCCCGATCCGAACGCCGAGCTGTTCATGCGGCTTGCCGACCGTTACTCGATGAAGCTCGACGGGCCGCCCTCGGACGCGCCGCACCGGGTGGCCTACGCGGTCCGGCCGACAGCGGTCAGCTTTCAGTAATCCGTCCGCCACCGCGATCGGCAGGACCGTCCGTCTACATCCTTTCCCCACCGCGTTCCGATCTCGTTCACATCTGGCCGCCGCACTGTGGTGCCGCCAGCGCGCCGCAGCGGCGCGCTACGCCTGCCCGGACGGCAACCTCGGGTCCCCATACTCGGGCGATCCGGACGTGGCGTGACGGGCACAGGCAGGGAAAGGACAGCACAGATGCGCAGCTTCCTGACGGGACGGATCGGCGTAGGTCTGGCAGCGACGGGTCTGCTCGGGCTCGGGCTGGGGGTCGGCCTCGGGTTCAGTGGCACGGCCGCGTCCGCCGCACCAGCACCGGCGGCACCGGCGGCACCGGCGGCGGACACCTCCTCGGCGGCGCGGTCGGTTCACGGCGACCATCCGAGGCTGGCCGAGGCTCGCCTGCGCCTGCGTGAGAGCAGGCTTGCGAGTCACGGCCTGCACGGCGAGGCGACGATCAAGACGGACAAGGGCTACCAGGTCGTCGACGGGCAGCGCGGCAAGATCACCGCGATCACCGCCGCGTCGATCAGCCTCACCAGCGAGGACGGCTTCGCCGCCACGTATGTGATCAACGGCGACACCAGGTTCCGCGTCGGCGGGAAGGCCGCGAAGATCGCCGACTTCCACCAGGGTGCGCAGGTCGCCGTCGGCGCCACGGTCGCGGACGGCACCCGCACGGCGACGTCCGTCACCGGTCCCAAGGGCTGACGTTCCCCGACGGTCACGCGGGCGGCGCCGGTCACGCGGGCGGCGTCGGTCCGCCGTCCACCGGGTGTCCCGGCTTACCCGGCCGTCCGCCGGTGCCGGGCGGGTCCGGTGCCCGGACCAGACGGCACCGCGGGCACTCCGCGCCGGGCCGCAGCGTCGTTTTCAGGCCCGGCCGGGGTTGGCGGCCCCGATGCTCCGGGCACCGCAGGTAGAGAAAGTCCGCCTGCACCGGAAGAGGCTTTTTCATGGCGGCGAAACCTTGCCGTTTCCGCCGCATTCCCGGCATTTGATGTTGGCATCGCCGTCGAAGAGCCCGTCGGTGTCGATCTCGGCCTGCGGGCGGGTCTGGTACCGCGTCCCGTTACAGGACGGGCAGGTCATGAGGCCCAGGACGAGCTGCTCGTCGGGCGGCCGGAAGTACCGGCTCGATCTCTTGCGCTCTCTCGCCACGAGATCGAGGGTGCCCGGCGCACCGAACTCCGTCCAGGCCGTCCGGCCGACGGCAAACGGATGGGACAACACGTCACCCGGCCGTCCAGCGGTTTACTCATTGCACGTCTCGTGCTTTTGATCGGTCATGCGCCGACCTCGGACGATTTTTCCCGCCGCCGGTTACGGGCAGCCCGGCGGACCCGCTGGGAGGCCCCGCGAGGGCCTCACGAGGGCCCCGCGAGCCAGGGGGGAAGTTCACGTTCGTCCCGGTCTCAATACGATAACCGATTGACCGATCAGATCCATCACGACAGCCGCCGCGCGGTACGAAAATCCCGCCTGGCGATTCGGTACCTCCGGCCGTCCCGGCCCGGGCCCGCCAGCAGGCGGCACGGGCGCGCAGCGGCGCCGCGGGCGCCGGGAGAAGGACGAGGCAGGATGATCGACGGCGACGCCCGCGCACGGACCGACGCCCACGTACGCACCAACCGGGCCCGTTGGAACGAGATCTCCGACGACTACCAGCGGGTGAACGCCCCGCAGATCCGCCGGCAGGCGTTCACCGGCGACATCTCCTGGGGGTTGTGGGCGATCCCGGAGTCCAGCCTCGACGTGCTGGGCGAGGTCGCCGGGCGGGACGTGCTGGAGATGGGGTGCGGCGGGGGGCAGTGGTCGACGGCGCTGGTCCGCCGGGGCGCCCGCGCCGTCGGGCTCGACCTGTCGGAACGGCAGCTGCAGCACAGCCGCAAGCTCGCCGCGGACACCGGGCTGACTTTCCCGCTGGTGCAGGCGAGCGCGGAGTCGGTGCCCTTCGCCGACGAGTCGTTCGACATCGTCTTCGCCGATCACGGAGCGTTCTGCTTCGCCGACCCGATGCGGGCGATGCCGGAGGCGGCGCGGGTGCTGCGACCGGGTGGCCTGCTGGCGTTCAGCCACGTCAGCCCGATCTACGAGATCACCGTGCGGCCGGGCCGGGACACCCCCGGCACCCGGCTGACCCGGGACTACTTCGCGCTGCGCCTGCTGACCGAAGCGGACGGCCTGGTCAGCGCGAACCTGCCCTACGGCGCGTGGATCAGGTTGTTCCGGGACTGCGGACTGATCATCGAGGATCTGCTGGAGCCCCGCCCGTCGGCGCCGGTGTACTCGGGCGAGCAGGTGTACGACGTGGAGGCCGCGGACGGCTCGACCCGGGACCGCGCCGAGCAGCCCGAGCGGGCCGACGAGGCGTGGGCCCGGCGGTGGCCGTCCGAGTGCATCTGGCGCCTGCGCAAACCGGCGCTTTGACCGAGTCGGGCGGCATCGACACCGACGGGATCGACACCGACGGGATCGACACCGGGTTGCTGGCCGGCATGGCGCGGCTGGCCCGGCTGCACCGCGACCCGGTCGGCCGCCCCGAGCTGGCCATGCTGCCCCCGGGATGCGCCCGACCTGACGCGCCCCTCCCGGAGTGCTCAGGTGGGGCGGGGAGCCAGGAAGCGCCGCACGTCCGCGGCCTCGTCGCGCAGCGCCGCGGCGACCGCCGGCCCCCAGACCGGCGGGTCGGTGAACGGCGCCAGCTCGACGCGGCCGGCGGGCATCGACCAGGTCCCCGCCGCCTGCCCGTCGACGAGGATCACGGGCCGGAAGATGCCGTTGCTGGTGACGACCCGGCCGGCCGCGCCGACCCCGTCCCGCCCGTACCAGCCGTGCAGGACGGGGTCGAACAGCCCGAGCAGCCGCGGCGCCGGCAGGCCCGGTCCCGGGCCCTCGCCGCGGGGCAGGTCGAGCCGGCCGTCCGGCCATGTCACCAGGTCGGCGGCGACGGCGGCGAGGCCGCGGCGGGCGTCGCGCAGTGGCAGGCCCACCCAGCGGGCCAGATCGCGATCGTCGGCCGGGCCGTGCCCGGCGAGGTAGCGGCGGCCCAGCTCAGCGAGGGCGGCATCCCGGTCGAACGCCCACGGCGGCGGGCCGAGCCAGTCGCGGACCAGAACGTAGGCCTGCTCGCCGGCGACGACGGGTCCGCGCACGACGAGGCCCCGCACCGAGGCGACGATGAGCAGGTAGACCATGGCCTGCCCGGCCGTCGGAACCCCGGCCGCGTCGACCCGTTCCCGCAGTTCAGCGCGCGACAGGGGGCCTTCGTCGGTGAGAGCGCGTTCGATTCGGACGACGCCGCGCTCGGCGGCGTCCGGCGAGACGCCCTTCTGCGCCAGCCGGGCCGCGACGAGGCCGCCGCCGTCCGCCATCTGTGCCGTCGCCATCGGGCCAGCCTGGCAGCCGGCCTGGCGACAAGGTCACGGCGGTACCCGGTGGTGTTGACTGGTACGCATGCCACTCACCGGAGAGTACGAGCCGAGTACCCAGCAGTGGGTCCGTGACCAGGTCGAGGAATACGAAGGCTCCGGCGGTACGCGGGGCACGACCATGCGCGACCTGCCGGTCATCATCCTGACCACTCGCGGGGCGAAGTCCGGCAAGATCCGCAAGACGCCGCTGATGCGGGTCGAGCACGACGGCGCCTACGCGGTGGTCGCCTCCCTCGGCGGCGCGCCCAAGCACCCCGTCTGGTACTACAACATCCTCGGCGACCCGCACGTCGAGCTCCAGGACGGCCCGGTCCGGCGCGACTACGTCGCCCGCGAGGTCACGGGCGACGAGAAGGCCCAGTGGTGGGAGTACGCCGTGGCCGCGTACCCGGACTACGCCGACTACCAGCGCAAGACCGAGCGCGAGATCCCGGTCTTCGTGCTCGAACCCACCGCGGACTGACCCACCCCCGCCGGCCGGCGCACCCGGCGGCTCACGGCGCACGACCACGCCGAGACGCACCCGGCCGGCGGGACCAGCGAGGCCGGCCGGGCCTCGACCCGCCCCGCGGCCCCCACGAT
>NZ_JANEZT010000836.1 GCF_025403405.1 Frankia tisae | reverse complement strand
CCTCCAGCATCTGCCGACCGCGTCGTGGCCACGGTCAGCCCCCGCCGACCTGCACATTTCTGCGTGACCATTCAGGCAGGGAACGAGGCGAAGGGGGGCGGGGTCGTCAAGGTCGCCGGAGCGGAAGTCGGAGCCGGAGCGCGTGGCGCATGTTCCGCGGAACACCAAGATCGAAGATGCCGGAGCCATGCCGGTCTCTCCCCGCCGCGATCGAGGGGGCTCGACCGCTCCGCCGGTGCCGGCCGCGATCCGTAGCTGGGATCTGCGGCCGGGATCTGCGGTAATGCGCTGCCTTCCTGGCCGTGCCCGATCCGTTCTCGATAAAAGGGTATACCCATAAGATTTTCCAGGTTTCGGATTGGAACGCATCGGCCTGGGTGGTCGCTTACCGGACTTCCTCGGAGTAGGTGTCTGCGGCGGGGGCTGGTGG
>NZ_JANEZT010000835.1 GCF_025403405.1 Frankia tisae | reverse complement strand
ACGGTGAGTTTACCCCAGGGATTTTGCTAGTGACAGCCGTGACAGCCTTCTTCAGCAACTCAGCTGGTGCTCCGCCAAGAGTATGTACAATATCACCGGCAAGGTCGGAAAGGTTGTCACCGGCAGTACGCCCGGTCTTAATGAGCTTGTCGTGGTACTTCGACCACATACCCGTGTCAATGTGAACGTGGTCGTAGTGACCTGCCGATTGCCAAATGGCAGCGAAGCCCAACTTCCGAGCTTCTTCGTAGATGCGCTGACCGCTCGAAGGCCAACCAGGGCCACCTGAAACGTCAAGAGCTTGCCCGTTGTAGTGCAGTGAGCCTTTCATGTGCTCAGGGTGAACCTTACCGAACGCAGGGTTTTCGAGAACTGCAACGCCTCGCTTTTGGAGTTGCTTGCCGTACTCGATCAACTTGCCGTGCATCGA
>NZ_JANEZT010000834.1 GCF_025403405.1 Frankia tisae | reverse complement strand
CCACGGCGGAGCCGCACGCACCCACGGCATCCGCCTACCTCCAGGCGATGGGTGTAGTCCTCCCCCGACGACCCGGCCGCCCCGAAACGGCGTGGCGAACGGCCACCGGTGGCCCACGACGATCACATTCAGTGACGACCATCAGGGGCCGCCGCAATTCAGAAGGACCACGGTGGTCCCTCTAGACGGTTTCGCGTCCGATTTATCCATAGCAAGCGACCACAAAGGCGCCCAGCCACCCAGCACCCCTACGCGGAGTAGCAAACACGGACCGCGGCGAGGCACGGGACGCCGCGAACGGACCGCGGCGAGGCACCCGAGACGCGGGGAGACGCGGGAGGGCGGACAGGGCCGGGTGTCCCCGAAACGCACGACGACCGGGGCTGTCACCACCGAGCATGTCGCCGGCCATGGCAGTCCCGGTCGCCGGGG
>NZ_JANEZT010000833.1 GCF_025403405.1 Frankia tisae | reverse complement strand
GTATACCGGACAGCCTGCCCGCCGTGGAATGGCTGACCTACGGCAGCGGTTACCTGGCAGGCATGAAACTCGGCGACACACCGCTGGTGGAGTACACCCGCGACCGCCTGCACCGGGAAACGCTGCGCAGCTTCGGCCGTTATGAACTCACCACCGCTTATACCCCTGCCGGGCAGTTACAGAGCCAGCACCTGAACAGCCTGCTGTCTGACCGCGATTACACCTGGAACGACAACGGCGAACTCATCCGCATCAGCAGCCCGCGCCAGACCCGGAGTTACAGCTACAGCACCACCGGCAGGCTGACCGGCGTTCACACCACCGCAGCGAATCTGGATATCCGCATCCCGTATGCCACAGACCCGGCAGGTAACCGCCTGCCCGACCCGGAGCTGCACCCGGACAGCACCCTCAGCATGTGGCCGGATAACCG
>NZ_JANEZT010000832.1 GCF_025403405.1 Frankia tisae | reverse complement strand
CGACAATATCGCGCTGCAGGCCGACGGGCGCGTCGTCATCATCCCGGCGTCGACGCCGAACGCGGCAGCAGTGAAGCGGCTTCTTGAGGGTGTTGACGGCGCGGCGGTGAGCGCGAACGGCCGGTCCGTGTCGATCCCGGTCGCGTCACCTAATTCGCCCGCGACGAAGCGCCTGTTGAATCAGGTCGAGGGCGCGGCACTGTCGGCTGACAAGAAGTCGGTGACGGTTCCGACGTCGGCTCTCGGCGCGGTGGCGGCGAAGGGTGAGATTGACGGCGTCATCCGGTCGGCGAATGCGGCCGACGGTAAGGTCGCACGGGTCAGCATCATCACGACGAAGACACTGGTGAACGAGGTCATCAACCGCGGCTCGTCGAACGCGGTCGGTGTCCTCGCGAAGGCGCGTGGTGGTGTCATGTTCGGTGACCATGAGG
>NZ_JANEZT010000831.1 GCF_025403405.1 Frankia tisae | reverse complement strand
GTGCATCGTTGTACATACGACCCAGAGCCAGAAGAACGTCCGCCAGAGGGTCGGGATGGACATGCGTCCGGTACGTCGCCACCTGCGCGCCGCTGTCGTCCAGCACCTGGGCGACCGAGTAGTCGCCGCCTTCCACGCCCAAGGCCACGTCGACCCCGATGAAGTAGTTCCGCATCGGATCGGGCTCCGCGTAGACTAGAAGTTCGCCGCGCGGATCCGGCTCGAAGCCGGCGCCCGGGAACCATCCGAGACGCGCAACGGGGTCGGGC
This sequence comes from Frankia tisae, assembly GCF_025403405.1. Taxonomy (GTDB): domain Bacteria; phylum Actinomycetota; class Actinomycetes; order Frankiales; family Frankiaceae; genus Frankia; species Frankia tisai. The sequence continues at coordinate 166 of NZ_JANEZT010000831.1, read as the reverse complement.
GCAACCCGCAGGGACTCCAACACGCCCTCCTGGTCGAACAGCGGCCGGCCGGTCGAGATGAAGGCCTCCTCGGGCGAACAGGGATACTCCTGGCGGAACAGGTCCAGGCTGGTGCGGCTGATCCGCTGACGGCGCCAGAATAATTGGGCGTCATCCAACCCGTAGA
>NZ_JANEZT010000830.1 GCF_025403405.1 Frankia tisae | reverse complement strand
GTATGTAAATGGTCCACTTAATATGGCAGTTATTAATGCAAAATGATTACCCAAAGCATCAGGAATAATGCTAACTAAGGCGTTTGCCATTTCGTTAACCATTTTTGTACCGTTCATTACGCCTGTAAAGATACCCGAGGCAAATACTAAACTGATAACTGATAGAACGTCTCCTGCATGTTTTTTTACCACAGAATTTTGAATACTAAGATTTGGATAATTTAATAAAATTGCTGCTCCAAACCAAAGCATGAACATTACTGGGATTGGCAATATACCAATTACCAAACAGACAATGAGTGAAATTGTAAGTATTGCATTTGGTATAAGCATTTTTGGTCTTTTTAACAATGAATCTTCAGTTGTAATTTCTGGTTTAACGTCATTTAAATCTATATCGCTATATGAAGTAATGTGTTTTTTGGCACGTTTTCCT
>NZ_JANEZT010000829.1 GCF_025403405.1 Frankia tisae | reverse complement strand
CCCCAGTTACCATGCGAAGATGGCGACGAGGTCACGGGCCGGTCCGTGCCGAATAATTCAGAACTGAGAAGCATGGAATAGGTTTCGTTCGCTTCTTCTGTACATGTGAGTGATGACAACATACCCATCTGTGCATCAACATCGGGCATTTTTTTCCGCTTGTGCCGACCTCCGGGCGTCCAGATCTCTTCTGGCAATAGCTGAAACGCCGCTTGCAAATCAGTTCCATCACGACTCGGGATAAACCGGTCACCATAAGTGCTTGTGTATGCCTTGGTCCTGTCTTTTCGAGGCGTCCTGGGTAGGTCTGCCATATTGTTATGACGTCTGGTTGGGTGCGTTGTTTGCTCGCCTGTGCTTTCAGACGCAGGTCGCTCACAATGAAAATTCTAAATGAAAAAGTTTTCGTGCGGTTTGTGCCATGCACTGTGCACTCA
>NZ_JANEZT010000082.1 GCF_025403405.1 Frankia tisae | reverse complement strand
GTGGGCGGGGGGCAGCCCGCGGGCGGGGCTGAGACGTCCCGCCGACGCGGTGGGTGGGCCCGCTGGACGGTCGGCGGCCTCGCGATCGCGTTCGCCGTGATCGTGGGCCTCGCTGGCTGGGTGGCCGTCCGTGGCCTGATGGCTCGCTCGCAGCTCGACGATGCTCGCGCGCGCATCGCGGCGCTGCAGCATCAGGTGCAGGCCGGGGACGTCCCGGCCGAGGGAGAGCTGCGGGCGCAGGTGGCGGGTATCGCCGAGCGGGCCCGGGCCGCCCGGTCGCTCACCGGCGACCCCGTGTGGTCGGCGTTCGGTCGGGTGCCGTGGGCCGGGTGCCCGTTGCGCTCGGCGGCGGCGCTTGTGCGGGCCATCGACACGATGGCAGGCGCCGGGCTGCCCGCCGTCGCGGATCTCGGCGGTGACCTGAACCCGGAGCGGCTGCGCCATCAGATGACGATCAACGTCACCGCGCTGGCGGCGGCTCGCATCCCGGCCGAGCGGGCCGCAGCGGCGCTGTCGGCGTTGCAGGCGGCCGCCGAGGACACCGGGACCTGCGGCTGGCCGGGGCGGGTCAGCGGTGTCGACGACGCCCGTGCTGAGATGATCGACCGCGGCCGGTCCCTGTCCGGGGCGTTGGACAGCGTGGCCCTGGCGGCCCGGATCGGGCCGGAGATGCTCGGCGCCTCGCAGCAGCGGCGCTACCTGCTGATCGTCCAGAACCCCGCCGAGTCCCGGGCGAACGGCGGGATCATCGGTGGTTTCGGGCTGCTGACCGCGGATCGGGGGCGGCTGTCCCTCGTAGGCATCTCCGGCAATGGCGCGTTGCCCGGCGGCCCCACCCAGCGGACCCCGGCCGCCGTGCTGCAGGGCCCGTTCGCGGCGCGTTACGGCCCGTTCTGGCCGGACCGAGTGTGGGCCAACGCCAACCTGACGCCCGACTACCCCACGACCGGCAAGCTCTACACCCATCTCTACCGGGCCGGGACCGGTATTGATGTGGATGGCACCATCAGCGTCGACCCGACGACCCTGTCCTATCTGCTGGCGGCAAGCCGGCCCGCGGTGCTGCCGGGCGGCCAGGTCGTCAGCGCGGCGAACCTGGTCGACCTCGTCGAGTCCAAGGTGTACGCCCGCATTCCGACGGTGGCAGCCCGGGACCGTTACTTCGCCGAGGTAGGCCAGGCTGTCTATGCGGCGGTGGAATCGGGCAGCGGGGACATGGTGAAGCTTCTCACCGCCATGTCCAGGGCCGCAGAAGAGGGTCGGCTCACTGTGTCCAGCAACCACGCCGACGAGCAGGACGTTCTTTCGACGACCGCGCTGGGTGGCGCGCTGCCGACGGGACCAGGCCCCTTTCTCGCCGTTGTTACGCAGAATGCCACGGCGAGCAAGCTCGACTACTGGCTACGCCGCCGGACCAGCTATCACGTGCAGCGGCTGCCGAACGGCGCCGGTGCGGTCACGATTGCCATCCAACTCACCAACGCGGCCCCCGACGGCCTGCCACAGTACGTCCGTAATCGGGAAGATCATCGAATTTTGGAGGGCAATCCGCAGGCCCAGAACAACCTGTGGCTGTCGGTGTACACGGGTCGGGACAGCCTGTTCGCGGGGGCGCATCTCGACGGTCAGCCGGTCGGGATGACCAGCGGTTCCGAGGACGGGCTGCCCATCGTCTCCACCTACCTGACCGTCGACCGCGGCCAGACCAGGACGCTGGAGCTCAAGGTGCTGGAGCCGCAGGCGGGCCCCGCGCTCGCGGTCCGCCCCCAGCCGCTGCCGGTTCCCGAGCGTCTCGACGTCGAGGGGGTGCCGGTCACCTCTCCTTGGTCACGCAGAGTTAGTAACTGACTGTGGAAGGTTGTAGACACGGAGAGTAATCATCGCTACTCTCCGTGTATTCAATCATCCAACTGCTTGACCTGATGATCCGCAGGGAGAGTGCCTGTATGAAGTTCCGATCCCTCGGAGTCGCGCTGGTGGCAGGCGGCGGCATGGCGCTCGCCGCCCTGCCGGCTTCTCCAGCCGTGGCGTTCGACAAGCCCATCTTCGGCCCCGACGGCCCAGGCGGCCTCGCCGGTCCGGATGGTCCGGGCGGTCCGGGCGGCGTCTATCCGCCGGTGGGCACCGCGTGTGCCGGTCCGACCGGGGCGGGTACCGTCGATGATTCCGTTGTCACTGTCGGTGAGACCGTGACGTTCAGTGGTTGCGGATTCCTCCCGGGCACCGAGGTCGAGATCGCGCTCGACGGGGAGTACCTCTACCACGCCCAGTCAACGGGCGGCACGGGTGGGTTCAGCGTGCCGGTCAACCTTCCCAAAACCGGCCAGCACACCATCACCGCGGTCGGCGAGGGCATCATCGCTCCACCGTCGGTCGCGTCCCCGCCGGCCGTCACGCCGGGCGGTCCAGTCACGCCGGCTGTCACGCCGGGCGGCCCGGTTTCGCCAGCTGTGCCCGGCGGTCCGGAGTCGCTCGACGAGCAGAGCATCCCGGCTGACCCGGGTCTGGTTGCCGGGCCGGGCGGCCCCGGCGTCCCACCCGGCTACGAGCCGGGCAAGGACAAGCCACTCCTGCCCCCGATCAACATCGGGCTGGCGGCTCCGCTCACGCCCGCGAAGCAGGCGTTGCAGACCCGCGTCGTCAGCGCCTCCGTGCTGGTGATCGGGTTCGATGAGAACGGCATCGAGGGCCTGCCGTTCAACCCGAGCTGGATCGGCAACTGGATCGGCAACTGGGTGTTCGACCACGACGGCAGGAGTCGGGACGACCGCGACGGCTGCTTCGGCGGCAAGGACGGCTTTGACGGCAAGGACGGCAAGGACGGCGGTGACGGCAAGGACGGCTTCGGCGGCAAGGATGGTTTCGACGGCGGTAAGAACATCAAGGACGGCTTCGGCAACGGTCTGAACAACGGTCTGAACAACGGCAAGCTGCCGCAGGCCGACGAGCTGAGCGGCAAGGACGGCGGTGACGGCAAGGACGGCCGTGACGGCTGGAACGGCGGTGACGGCAAGGACGGCAAGGACGGGGACTGGTTCGACGACAAGAACGGCAAGGACGGCGACAAGCAGGGCGGTGACCCGTGCTTCGTCGGCGGTGCCGTCGGAGTGGGCGTGGTCGGTGCGGGCGTCGGCGTCGGTGCGGGTGCCGGCGTCGGTGCGGGTGCCGCGGCGCCCGCCGGCGGAGCGCTGCCCTTCACCGGGGTCGAGACTGGGGCCATGGCCTCGATCGCGGTGGCCCTGCTCGGCGGCGGTGCGCTACTGCGGGTCGCGGCTCGGCGTCGCCGGACTGCTGGCGCCACCACCCGTACCGAGGCCTGATCGAGCTCGGTAACACCAGGTAGTGCGGCCGGGGCGGGTGCGTCAACCCACCTCGGCCACACTGATGCGTGCGGTGGGTTCGCGGCTCAGCGCAGCGGGTCGAAGGGGGCCAGCTCCGCCGTGGGCATGCCGGCGACGATGGTGTCGGCGAGCAGGCGGCCGGTGACCGGGCCCAGGGTGATGCCCCACATGCCGTGGCCGCCGGCGACGAACACCCGTGGTGACGCGCTCACGCCGATCAGTGGCAGCCCGTCTGGCGTGCAGGGACGTGGCCCGACCCATTCGTGGGTGCGGGTGTTGAGGTCGACCCCGCGCAGCAGGCCTCGGGTGGCTTCGACCACCGCGCGGGTGCGGCGCGGATCCGGCGGCGCGTCGGGACGGCGGAACTCCATCATCCCGGCGACCCGTAGACCATCGCCGATGGGCGTGCAGGCTACCCGGGAGGCCGGGAAGTAGATCGGCCCGCTCGGCGGCTGTTCGGTGGTGACGTGGAAGCTGTAGCCACGGCCGGCCTGCACGGGCAGGCGGACCCCGAAGGGCCGGGCCAGCCGGGGCAGCCAGGCGCCGGTGGCGAGGACAGCGGCGTCGAACGCGCCCGCCGTCCGGGCCGGGCCGACCACCTCGACCCGGTCACCGACCTCCCGCACGCCCGCGACGGTCGTCGTCTCGTGGACCACGCCACCCCTGGCCCGCACGCTGTCGGCGAGGGCCGCGACGAACCGCCCCGGGTCGCAGTACCGCTGCCCGTGCACGGAGGCGACGTACCGGACCTGCTCGGACAGCAGCGGTTCCAGGTCGCGGGCGGCGAACGGGTCGAGCACCTCGGCGTCGACCGGTTGGCCGGCGGCGCGCACCTCGGCGAGCTCGATGAGCAGCGCGTCGAGGTCGGCACGGTCCCGGTAGCCGGCGAGGAAGGGCGCGGCGGCCAGCGTCGGCGCGCTCACTCCGCCCGCCGCGAGCTCGTCGAACGCTCCGAGAGCCGCCCGGGTCAGCGGCGCGAGCGCCCGCATGGCGCGCCGCCAGTGACCGTTCGTGCTGTGCCGGACGAATCCGGCGACGAAGCGGGCGAGTCCGGCGTCGGCGACCGGTGGCACGTAGACCGGCGAGTCCGGTCGCAGCAGCACCCGCAGCCCGTAGCGCAGCACCGCCGGCTCCGGTAACGGAGTGGCGAGACCGGGGGTGAGCCAGCCCGCGTTGCCCCACGACGAGCCGGCGCCGGCCCAGGTCGGCCCGGTGGTGAGCCGGTCCCGGTCGAAAACGGTCACCCGCACGCCGCGCTCCTGCAGGAACCAGGCCACGCACAGCCCGACCATCCCGCCGCCGATCACTGCCACCTGATCGGGAACGTCCCGCGTCCGTCTGCCCACCCTCACCATGGTCCGCCGGTGGGCGCGGTAGTGCTGCGGTTCCGTCCCGTCCGCGAGCTATGCCACGTTTGTCATGATCGCCGGGCATCGCCGGGTAGCTGCCACGCGGCGGCGCCCCGCCGACGGGGGTGCTGTCGACGGGGCGCGTGCCGGCCTGTTCCTTGCCCTTCGGGGGGGCTCTGCGTCCGTTTCGTCCCCCGAAAGGGCAAGGAAGTCGGCGGGGTGGTGCGAGCTCTGGCGAGGTGGGGCTACTTGCGGCCGAGGGAGGCGCGCAGGTACTCGCGGTTGAGGGTCGCGATGCTGTCCATCGGGATGCCCTTCGGGCAGGCGTTGGTGCACTCGCCGGTGTTGGTGCAGCCGCCGAAGCCCTCGGCGTCCATCGCCTCGACCAGGTTGAGCACGCGGCTCGCCCGCTCCGGCGCACCCTGCGGCAGGCTGTTGAGGTGCGCCACCTTCGCCGAGGTGAACAGCATCGCCGAGCCGTTGGGGCAGGCAGCGACGCAGGCCCCGCAGCCGATGCAGGTGGCGTTGTCGAACGCCGAGTCCGCGATCGGCTTCGGCACCGGCGTGGAGTGCGCCTCGGGGGCGCTGCCCGTCGGCGCGCTGATGTACCCGCCGGCCTGGATGATCCGGTCGAGGCCCGACCGGTCCACCATCAGGTCCTTGAGCACGCCGAACGCGACCGAGCGCCAGGGCTCGATGTCGATCACGTCTCCGTCGGAGAACGAGCGCACGTGCAGCTGGCACGTGGTGGTCAGGGCGCGCGGCCCGTGCGCCTGGCCGTTGATGACCACACCGCAGGAGCCGCAGATGCCCTCGCGACAGTCGTGGTCGAAGGTGACCGGGTCCCCGCCCTCCAGGGTGAGTCGCTCGTTGAGCACGTCGAGCAGCTCCAGGAAGGACATGTCCGGGTTCGCGTCGGGCACCTCGTAGGCCACCATGCTGCCGGGTTCGGCCGGGCCGGCCTGGCGCCAGATCCGCAGGGTGAGCTTCACGGTCGGCTCCTTGCGCTGTCTGCGCTGTCGTGGTTCTCCGGGAGCGCGCGGGTCATGGGTTGCGCGTTGGTCGTTTGTGTTCCGTAAATCATGGTTGTTCGACCCCGCCTCACGCGTAGTTGCGCTGGGCGAGGTGGACGTAGTTGAACTCGAGCGGCTCGCGGTGCAGGACCGGGGTGCCGCCGGTGCCACCGAACTCCCAGGCGGCGGCGTAGGCGAACCGGTCGTCGTCGCGGCGGGCCTCCCCGTCCGGGGTCTGGCTCTCGACCCGGAAGTGACCGCCGCAGGACTCCTCGCGGTGCAGCGCGTCGACGCACAGCAGCTCGCCGAGCTCCAGGAAGTCCGACACCCGGTTGGCCCGCTCGAGGCTCTGGTTCAGGCTGGCGCCGCTGCCGGGCACCTTCACCGAACGCCAGAACTCCTCGCGCAGCTCGGGCAGGCGGCCGAGCGCCTTGCGCAGGCCGTCCTCGGTGCGCGCCATCCCGCACTCGTTCCAGAGGATCTCGCCGAGCTCGCGGTGGAACGAGTCGACGGTGCGCTCGCCATCGATCGACAGCAGCCGGTCCAGCCGGCCCGTCGCCTCGGCGACCGTCGCGGTCACCTCCGGGTGGCTGGCGTCGACCTTGTCGAGCTTGGTGGAGGCGATGTAGTTGCCGAGCATCGGCGGCAGCACGAAGTAGCCGTCGGCCAGGCCCTGCATCAGCGCGCTCGCGCCGAGCCGGTTGGCGCCGTGGTCGGAGAAGTTCGCCTCACCGACGACGAAACAGCCCGGGATGGTGCTCTGCAGGTCGTAGTCCACCCACAGGCCACCCATCGTGTAGTGGATGGCGGGGTAGATCCGCATCGGGACCTTGTACGGGTCCTCGCCGGTGATCCGGTCGTACATCTCGAACAGGTTGCCGTACTTCTCGCGGACGGCGGCCTCGCCCATCCGCTTGATCGCGTCGGCGAAGTCGAGGTAGACGCCCAGGCCGCCGGGGCCGACCCCGCGGCCCAGGTCGCACTGGTTCTTCGCCGCGCGCGAGGCGATGTCGCGGGGGACCAGGTTGCCGAAGCCCGGGTAGATCCGCTCGAGGTAGTAGTCGCGATCGGCCTCGGGGATCTGGTCCGGCGACCGGGTGTCGCCCGGGTTCTTCGGCACCCAGATCCGGCCGTCGTTGCGCAGCGACTCACTCATCAGGGTGAGCTTGGACTGGTGATCGCCCGAACGCGGGATGCAGGTCGGGTGGATCTGCGTGTAGCACGGGTTGGCGAAGTAGGCCCCGCGCCGGTGGGCCCGCCAGATCGCGCTCGCGTTGGAGTTCTTCGCGTTTGTCGACAGGTAGAACACGTTGCCGTACCCGCCGGTGGCGAGGACGACCGCGTCGGCCAGGTAGGTCGAGATCTCGCCGGTGATCAGATCGCGGGCGACGATGCCGCGGGCGCGGCCGTCGATGACGATCAGGTCGAGCATCTCGGTGCGCGCGTGCATCTCCACGCCGCCGGCGTCGATCTGCCGCGACAGCGCCTGGTAGGCGCCGATCAGCAGCTGCTGGCCTGTCTGGCCGCGGGCATAGAAGGTGCGCGCGACCTGCACGCCACCGAACGACCGGGTGTCGAGCAGGCCGCCGTACTCACGGGCGAACGGCACGCCCTGCGCCACGCACTGGTCGATGATCTGGGTCGACGTCTGCGCGAGCCGGTAGACGTTGGACTCCCGGGACCGGAAGTCGCCGCCCTTCACCGTGTCGTAGAACAGCCGGTAGACCGAGTCGCCGTCGTTGCGGTAGTTCTTCGCGGCGTTGATGCCACCCTGCGCGGCGATGGAGTGCGCGCGGCGCGGCGAGTCCTGGTAGCAGAACTGGATGACGTGGTAGCCCTGCTCGGCGAGGGTGGCCCCGGCGGCTCCGCCGGCCAGGCCCGTCCCGACGACGATCACGGTGTGTCGCCGGCGGTTCGCCGGGTTGACCAACTTGGCGTCGAAGCGGCGCTTGTCCCAGCGCTGCTCGATCGGCACGTCCGGCGCGGTGGTGTCGGCGATATCGTCGCCGAGTCTGTAGAACGACATGTCAGCCTCTTTCGTTCTCAGTCTACGAGGCCGGCGAGGACCGACACCGGAACGATCAGGAATCCCGCCGTGAGAAGCACGGCGAGACCCGTCGCCATGCCCTTGAAGGCACGGTCGCGGCTCGGCCGGTTGTATCCGAGGGTTTGAGCCGCGCTCCAGAAGCCATGCTGGATGTGTAGGCCCAGGCAGATCATGGCGGCGATGTAGATGACCGTGACCCACCACACGCTGAAGCTCGACACGACGTTGTCGTAGGCGGCGCCGTCGACTCCGTGGCGGTTCAGGGTGAGCGTGGTGAAGTCGAGGATGTGGTAAACGATGAACAGCGCCAGAGTGATACCGCCGTAACGCATGATGTGCGTGGCGTAGCCGGCCTTGGCCCGTTGGTGGTGGGAGTATTTCGTCGGCCGGGCCTTCAGATCACGTCGGCTGAGTTGGTAGGCCGACACGGCGTGTAGCACTACGGCCACCACCAGGACGAACCGCTGGATCCACAAATACCAGCTTTCGTGCAGGACCGGATTCCCGATCGTGCGCAGCCAGTGGGCATAGTGATCAAAGTCGGTTCGGCCGAAGAAGATCTTCAGGTTCCCGAGCATGTGGACGATCAGGAACAGCAGCATCAGCAGACCGGTGACCGCCATCACGGTCTTCTTGCCGATCGTCGAACGCCAGAAGTTCAACGGGGCGAAGGAGGAACGTGCGGGGCGCGGGGGGCGTCCAGCGGGCGCCGGTCGCGTCGGGGTTGTTACAGCCACGCACGCACCCTAGAGCCGCCACCTCGAGTGGTCCAAGACATGATAAACCTGGACTCCATAGTCGCCATCTATCGAGGTCTACGCTGGCGGGCGTGCAGCTCCACCAGCTCGCCTATTTCGTCGCCGTCGCGGAGACCCGGCATTTCACCCGGGCCGCGCAGCGGATGCATGTGGCGCAACCCTCGTTGTCCCAACAGGTCCGGTCGCTCGAACAGGAGCTCGGCACACCACTGTTTAATCGCGCCCGGGGCAACATCAGCCTGACCGCGGCCGGGGAGACGCTGCTGCCGCTGGCGCGGCGCATCCTCGCGGACACGGAGACGGCCCGTCAGCGGGTCACCGAGCTGCTCGACCTGCGCCACGGCACGGTTCGCCTCGGGGCCACGCCGAGCCTGTGCACCGGCTTCCTGCCCGACGTACTGCGCCTGTTCCACCAGCGCTATCCGGGCATCCGCCTGCTGGTCGAGGAGGGCGGGTCGCGTGACCTGGTCCGCGATCTGGCGGGCGGCGAGCTCGACCTCGCCCTGATCATCCTGCCGCTGCAGAGCTCCGACCCCGCCCTGGCCACCTCGCCGCTCATCCGGGAAAGCCTGGTGCTGGTCTCCTCCCTCGACGAGCCGCCGGTCGTCACCGGCCGCTCGCTGAACGTCGCCGATCTGCGCAACCATCCGCTGGTGATGTTCCGGCGCGGGTACGACCTGCGCGTCGCCACCGTGACCGCCTGCCGGGAGGTCGGCTTCGAGCCGACCTTCGCGATCGAGGGCGGGGAGATGGACGCGGTGCTGGGCTTCGTCGCGGCGGGACTCGGCAGCGCCGTGATTCCGAGCATGGTCGCCCGCCGCCTCGGCATGCGGGTGACCCCTTTTGTGGCACCCGGGCTGCAACGCACGATCGGGCTGGCGCGGCGCCGCGACGTCGAGCCGACCCGCGCCGCCGTCGAGCTCCAGCGCACCCTGTGGGAGTACCTGCGCCACGCCGCCAGCACCGGCGGCCTCCCCGACGGCACCCGACTGCTCGGCGACCGCTCCGCCGCCACCGTGCCCACGGACCCGGAGCAGGAACTTGTGGACCCGGAGCAGGCACTCTCGGCCGCGGAGCGGCAACCCTCGGCCGCGGTGCAGGAACTGTCGATCGGCGGGCAGGAGCTGTCGGCCGGGAGGGAGGATCCATCGGCCGGATACCGGGGACCTTCGTCGTTCAACGAGAACAACGGGCTGGGCCGGTTGCGGAAACGGCCGTGATCCGGGAAACGGTTGGCCAGAAAACGAATCCTCGCGCTTTTTCGTCGATACCGGCACCGGCGGCGATCCCGGCATTTAGAACGGCCGGCCCTTCGGGGAGTGGGGAGAATCACCGAATTGGAATATCTGGCCGGCGTACCGGATCGGTCCACGTACGGCCATTCGGTTCGCTCACGGAGCGCTGTTCTCCCCAGGCGATGCCTGCCTGGTCAGCCGCAGCCGCAGCCGCAGCCGCAGCCGCAGCATCGTCGACGGATGGTGGTCGGCGGTCCGCCAGGCGGCGGACGGGTCGGCAAGGCGCCGCGGGGCGTCACACCCCGTGGCGATTCGGGCCTGCGGCTCGGAGCCCGTCGCTCTGACCTGCGGTGATATTTTCGCCACCCCGGCGTCCGGACGATCATGTTCTGGCGCTGGGGGAGAGCGGGTTTGCTGGACCGGTCGGGTGAGCCTGGTCCCGGGACGCTGCGGCGGGCACCCCGCGGACCGCGACGGGATTCGGTTGCTCGGTCGGGCACGTCGTGACGGAGAGTCCGGGCTGAGTCCGGCCGCCGCTCTCGCCGCCGGGGCTGCCGGCGCCCGTGTGCCGGCCGGCGGCGGACCGTTCGGGCGGGTGGCCTCGTTTCGATCAGCTGCATTTAACGGCCTCCAGGGCTCTCGGGGAAATCCCCTATTCCCCCGCCCACTGTCACGTCCCCCACATGCGGAGCAGGCCTTCCGCTCGCGGAATTCTTGCTAGCATACAAATATGCTGCGCATCGGATAGTTATGTGCGTGGATCGCCGCGAAAGTTGCCGGCCGGGCCGAAGTTCATCGCCCGCTCGGGCGCGGTCTCGACGACCGAAGTCGTTCGCCGGGCGATGCTGCCTCCCAGGGGCAACGAGCCATCCGATGTTGCGCCCATCTGACCGATCCGGTCCTTGACCAGGGCGGATCGTGACCCCGTTGGAGGTACGCGTTGAGCGTGGCCGAAGTCCAGCTCGAAGTCGCCACCCCAGCTACGCCGGCCCGCGCGGCGGAGCGGTTCCGCCGGGGTTGGGTGGATCGCTTCCTTGGTTCGGACCCCGGCCTGAACCGGTTCCGGATGGCGCTGCATTGCGTCGTGACGATCGCGCTGATCCTGCTGGTCGAATACCTGTTCGTCCGGGCCACCCACGCGATGCAGGTCCAGACCCACGGTGCGCCGCTGCCCGCCGCGAAGGCGGCCGAGGTGGCGACGATCAACCACTTCATGCAGGTCATCGCCATGATGGTGGGGGCGCTGATCGGGCTTATCTCGGTCTTCGGGGTGGCGGATCCGACACCGCGGGGCCAGCTGGTGACCATGCTGCTGCTGCCGGTCCCCATGATCCCGATGCTCGTGCTCGGCATCAGCATCGCCGATCACCGGACGATCTCGCTGATCGTCATCGCCGCGTCCCTGGCGGTCGGCACCTACTGCCGGCGGTTCGGCCTGCGCGGGTTCATCGGCGGCATGTTGCTGTTCATGGGTGCCTTCCTGGGGTTCTTCCTCGGGGCGGCGGTGTCGCTGGATGATCTCGGCTGGCTGTGCGCCGAGATCGGGGTGGGGCTGGCGGTGGCGCTCGCCGTCCGCTTCGGGCTGTTCTTTCCGCGCCCCGCGAAGGACCTGCGGCGGACCCAGCGCTCCTACGCCGCCCGTGCCCGCAAGGTCGCCAAGCTGGCCCTGGAGCTGTTCGACGACCCCGACCACAGCGAACGGCAGGAGCAGCGCCTGCACCGGCAGCTGGTCCGGCTCAACGAGGCCGCCCTGATGATCGACGCGCAGCTCGGCGACCCGGCCGCGGTGGCGGAGGGATCCTCGGGTCAGCTGCTGCACCAGCGCCTGTTCGACGTCGAGCTGGCCCTGACCAACGTGGCCCGGTTCGCCCAGGCGATGACCCGGCTCGACCTTCCCGCCGACCAGCTCGCCGAGGCCCGCGGGGCCCTGCAGGGTCTTCTCGACCGCGACAACGAGACGGCCAGCACCCACGCGCACGCGCTGATCGAGCTGCTACGGGCGGTGGATCACGACTCCGATCCGTTGGCCGGCAGCAGTGACCGCACCGCGGTCGTCGTCGCGCACCGGTTCGCCGGGTCGGTGCTCGCGCTGACCGAGGCGATGAGCCAGTGGCTCGCCCTGGGCTCGGCGAAGACCGAGGACGGGGCGGCGAGCGTGTTCCAACCGTCGGTGATGCTCTTCGGCGGCTGGCTGCCGGGGTCCGCGGTGACCAGTGCCACGGCCTCGCTGGAGCGGGGTGCCCGCCCGGGCGGGCGCATCCGGCTTGCGCCCCACGTCCGCGCGGCGATCCAGATGGCGGTGGCGGTCTCGGTGGCGATCTCGCTCGGCGACCTGCTGTCGGGCCGGCGGTTCTACTGGGCGGTGATCGCCGCGTTCATCACCTTCATGGGGGCGAACAACTCCGGCGAGCAGGTCCGCAAGGCGCTCTTCCGAGTGGTCGGCACGCTGGTCGGCATCCTGATCGGCTCGGTGCTCGCGCACGCCGTCGGCCACAACACGGCGCTCTCGCTCGCGATCATCTTCATCTCGTTGTTCTTCGGCTTCTACCTGATGCGGATCAACTACGCCTTCATGGTCATCGGGATCACCGTGATGGTCTCCCAGCTCTACGTCCAGCTCGACGAGTTCTCCAACTCACTGCTGCGGCTGCGGCTGGAGGAGACCGCGCTGGGCGCCGGGGTCGCCATCGCGACCGTCATGGTCGTGTTCCCGCTGCGTACCCGGCGGGTCCTGCGGATCGCGGTGCGAGGCTATGTGCAGGCGGTGGCGAACCTCGTCGAGCACGCCAGCGCCCGCCTGGTGGCCGACCCGGCCGTCGGCGACCCGGCTCGCGGCGAGACCGTCCTGCGGGCCGACGCCCGCGCCGTCGACGCCGCCTACCAGAGCCTGGTCGCCACCGCCCTGCCGATGCGGCGCAACGTGACGGGCGGGATCGACGAGGCCGTCGAGGAACTCATGCGCCTGGCCAGCGCGTCGCGCAGCTACAGCCGAAACCTCGTCCACGACGTCGATCGGGCCAGCCCGCTCGACCTCAGCAGCCGGCGCGAGATCAAGGGGGCGAGCGCGACCCTGCACGAATCCCTGGATGTCATCGCCGCCGCGCTGAACGGTCCGCGCGACACGACCTACACCCGGTCCTCCGCGCTGTTCGACCGGGCCGAGCGCCGCAGCGAGGAGCAGGCCGGCACCGTCCACGACGGGCAGCTCGCCATCCGCGACCTCAAGCTCATCGACGGCAGCATGGCCCGCCTCGCCGAGACGATGTCCCTGCGCATCGCCGACTACGACACCGTCGGCGTCGGCTGACTCCCGTCCCGTAAGACCGGTCCCGGCCCGGCGGCATCGACCGCCGAGCCGGGACCGGTCCGCGTCAGGGGTCGGTTGCCGGGTAAGGGGCCGCCCGCCGCGATCGGGCGGGATGCCACACAGGGCACCGCTACGCTGGTCGCATGTCGCTGGTGGCCCTCACGGTCGAGAAGTACAAGTGCTTCGAGCGCCGCCAGACCCTCGAACTGCGCCCCATCACGGTCCTGCTAGGCCGCAACAACTCCGGCAAGAGCGCGCTCGCCCGCTTGCCGCTCCTCCTGGAGACCGGGCTGCGCACCGACTCCGAAGCCCCGCTCGAAAGGGAGAACCTCGGGATCGAGCTGGCCGGCGACTTCACCGACCTCATCTTCGGCCAGCGCCCACACGGAAGCGTCACCTTCGGCCTGCACTTCGATGCCGCCGAGATAGAGGCGACCGTCCAGAATATCGACGAGTACCAGATTCAGGTGATCAGCGAGTTTCGGGGTTCGTCCCGGAATGGTTCGGATCTCCATGTCACCTGGAATCTGGATGATCCGAGGAGGCCGACCTGGAGTGCCTCAGGATCTGGTCGTGATGCAATCGATGTGACGTTTCGTGGACTTCTCCCATGGCCGCTACAAAACGGAAATGCATCCAAGCGTAGATCGCTTTGGACGACCATCCCGAATGATTATCCTCTGGTGCGATATGTGGGGCCGTTCAGAGAAAAACCGCAACGGTTCTATCGGCTCCCCTCGCGAGCGCCCGCCGCTGTGGGAGTGCTGGGTGAGGATGCTCCGCACATCCTCGCAGATGATGTAAGTCGCGGTGACGGGAGTTTGCTGGCTGCGGTCGATGATTATCTCCGCCGCGAGCTCCCTGGCTGGCTGCTAGACGTGGATCGACGCAACAGTCTGTACTCGCTGGTGCTGGCCTCGGGCGCCGATTCGACCGTCCGGGTCAACCTCGCTGACACCGGTACCGGCCTCGCGCAGGTACTTCCCATTCTTGTGCAGCGGACGATGGACGAGCTGCGGCCGCCGAGCAGACCGGTCCTGGAGATTATCGAGCAGCCGGAGCTGCACCTGCACCCGGCCGCGCACGCCGCCCTCGCTGACCTATACATAGCCGGGACGGCGCAGAATCGGTGCCGCTTCCTTATCGAGACGCACAGCGAGACGTTCGTGCTCCGGCTTCGCCGCAGGGTGGCCGAGGGTCGGATATCCCCGGACCAGATCGCCCTGTACTATGTGGAGCACGACGGCTCGTCGGCAGACATTCGTCGTATCGACCTCGACGATCTCGGAAACGTGCAGAACTGGCCGGCCGGTATCTTCTCCGAGGATTTCGAGGAGGCGCGAGCCCTGGTTGCCGCGCAGAGCGAACGGGCCTGAGCTGTGCGCATCACGACCGATCCGACGCTCTTCCTGAACGACGATCTTTTCGAGGAACTGATCGCCCTCATGCGGCTGGTCCGGGACGCACGACACCACTGGGACGTCGATCCGGAGAGCGCGAGACTTGCCGGGGACTATTTCGACCGATTCGCTCCGCTCGCGGCGCAGGGGTATCGCCAGCTCATGCAGAAGAGCGTCACCGCCGGCGCATACCTGCCACCGGCAGGCCGGCACCGGCCGAGAATAACCGCCGAGTCGGCACGCGTCAGCATTCGGGACCTGGAGCGGTCGGCGCTGATAGTCCTGGAGAACCAGGAGTCGGACGGGACCTTCCTCCGGGCGGTGTTCCGCGCCTTCGGCCGTGCCGATCTGATCGACGCCCTCGAATCGGGGGCTATGGCGTTCCGGCACGCAGGCGGCGGTGGAGTGATGTTCAAGAAGATCGCCATGGAGGCCGCCCGCGAATACGGCGTAATCGTCCGGGTATGTGGCGTGTTGGACAGCGATCGGCTGGTGCCCGTAGTCCGAACGAGCGCCCACCGGGACGCTGACCAGTCAGGTGACCATGGTGTCACCGTCTTGGTCCTGGAACTCCGGGAAGTGGAGAACTACATTCCCCCAGCGGCACTGGAACCGTTGCTGGCGAGGCCGGGTGTGGATGGTGCTGCCGCAGCTCTCGCTCGTCTCAACTCCGAGCAGCGTGGGTACTACGACATGAAAAAAGGTTTCGGCGCCACCGATACGAAGCCTGCAGCGGTGAAGCCCGCGCAGGCGGATCTGTTCGCCGAGTTGGGTCAGGAGCAGGTGCATGAACTGGGGCGCGGTCTCGGCGAGAAGATCATAAATTGTCTGAAACGGCGAGACCTCGTTCTCACGGCCGCGGACTTCGAGGGCGTCGCGCCGGGAGCCCGGGCCGAATTCGATAAACTGTTCGCAATGATCGACGAGGTGCTGTGATGGAGACCTTTCCGGGGCAGAGCGAGATGATTGTGAAGCCGGAGGTGCAGCTCCTGGGTGACACTCTCGGTGCGATCGCCCAGGGAACATTGCGGATACCTCGGTTCCAACGCCCGTATGTCTGGCGACCTGATCAGATGCTGGAGCTTTTCGACAGTCTAGAACGCGGATATCCAGTCGGCAGCCTGCTCGTCTGGGAGACGAATCTTCCCCTCCCAAGCCTCGACCGAGTCGGCGACATAGCGGTTCCGGGGCCCCCTCCAGGGGCACCCACTGCCTTCGTGCTCGATGGCCATCAGCGGCTATCCACCCTATTCGGGACGCTTATGAGGCCGGCTGATCAGGTCGTTCTTGATGGCCAGAGCGAATGGATATGGCAGATTTTCCGAGAGCTCGGCGACCGTTTTTCTCGGGAATTTGGCGATCGCTCCTCGCGGAACCGATACCGGCATTGGAAGCAGACCGGTACGCCACCCGCGCAACTTCTTCCGATGCGCTCGGTGCTGCGGACGCTGGACTTCCTGACTTTCGCACGGAGGCTTCAGGGTGGGACTGAATCGTTCGTCGATTTCCGCCATATCGGGAAGATGATCGATGAAGCTGAGCAAGTCGCGCAACGCATCAAGTCCTATCGATTCGCTGTGATCCGACTCCAGGGTGGAACCCTGGACCAGGCTGTCGAGGTGTTCTCCCGGCTGAACAGCAAAGGCAGCCCGATGACTCCGCAGCAGATGGTTTCCGCGTTGACATATGACGCGGATTCGGAGGACAACCTGGGTGATCGAATCTCGTTGATTCTCGAAGGCCTGGGTAGTCGAGGATTCGCCGAGCTGCCGTCCAGCACAGTCTTCCGGGCTGTGCTTGCCGTCGCCGGTGAGGAAGATGTCCAGACAGGGCGGTGGGAGAGCCTCGCCAAACGGACCAAGGGCAAGCTGGACACTGCGGTCGAACGTACTGAGACAGCACTTGGTCTGGCAGTCGACTTCCTTCGCTCCGATGTCGGGGTTCCGCTCGCCCGACTGGTTCCTTACAGCATCCAGGTACTACTGCTGACGGCTTTCTTCGGCCTACGCCCCGAACCTGACGGGCGTCAGCGCGACATATTGGCCCATTGGTTCTGGTCGACGTCCTGGTCCGGCTTCTTTGCGAGCGCCAACACGACACAGGTCAAGAACTATCTCGCGGCCATGAAGAAGTTCGCACAGGGCGGACCCGACCCCGACGGCTGTGACGAGCAGGCCCGTCCGTTCCCGGACCGCTTCGACATGCGTAGCGCGCGGATTCGTACCTACCTGCTTTGGGAACTCCAGGAATCGCCCGAGCGGCAGGACCCGACTGGAGCCACGTTCCAAGCCCTCGATGAGCTGGTCAAAGCGGACACCAGGGCATATCGGCACGTCGTCGCGTCCGGCGCTGCGGGTGACAGCGGGCAGAGCCCGGCGAACAGGCTGATCATGCCGACTGTGCCGGGTCTGTCCGTCCGCCGGGCGCTGCTCACCCTCGCGCCGGACGTCGCGGACGCCGTGCTGGCGAGCCACGGCATCCCGCCCGAGGCGATGGCGCTGCTTCGCGAGGGAGACGACCAGGGTTTCATCGCCAGCCGCGCGACGCATCTGGCGGAGCGGGAGCGACGTTTTATCGTGGAGAAGGGCATCCGTCCAGCAGACGCGGCAGCGGGCGGCACGGAGATCGACACCGAGTGACAGTGACCGCGTGTGGCACCGTGTTCACTGCGGTCTTGGTGGCGGGCCTGTCGGCGCTCCTGGTGGCGCAGATGAGTGCAGTGGGCGCCAGATGGTCCGCATCTACGGGGGAAACGCGTACTTAATGCCGTATTTACGAGGCAGGCGTTGCGCCTCTCGCCAGGGATCGATATGTATAGCCCATGACAACCCGGGGGATCCTTCGCAGGTCGGCGCCGCTGTTCGCCTCGGCATCGGCGCTCGCTCTAGCCCTGACTGCATGCGGTTCGAGCGGAAGCTCCGGGGGGGCCGAGGCGAGTGCGGCTCCGTCGACGAAGCCGGCCATGGCCTCTCCGTCGGGGATGGCGGCGATGGGGGGCGGCATGTCCATGTCGGCCGCCCCCGCCGCACCGGGCTCGATCATCGTGCTCGCTCCGGGCACGCTCGCCACGGCTCTCCCGCTGGTGGACAAGGCGTTCATGAAGACCCATCCCGAGTCCCCGGTGTCACCGAACCTCGGTCACTCGCCGGCCCAGGTGATCCAGCTCCAGCAGGGTTCTCCCGGCGATGCGTTCCTCGCGGTGGGCGTCGAGTCGATGACGCAGGCCAAGAACGCCGGTCTGCTCGCCGGCGACCCGACCGTGTTCGCCCACAACCGGTTGGAGATCGTCGTCCCGGCGGGCAACAGTAAGAAGATCACCTCGCTGGCCGACCTCGGCAAGCCCGGCGTGACGACGATCCTGGGCGACGAGTCCACGCCGGTCGGCATGTACGCGAAGCAGGCCCTGGCGAAGGCCGGGGTGACGGTGAAGCCGGCCTCGAAGGAGGAGGGCAGCCCGAGCGTGGTCCAGCGGGTGGTCACCGGGAACGCCGACGCGGGTATCGCGTTCGCCACCGACCTCAAGGGCAACTCCAAGGTCACCGGCATCGACATTCCGGACGCCGAACAGATGCCAGCGGCCTACAGCGCGGCCGTGCTCAAGGGCGCGAAGCATGCGGATGCCGCCCGCGAGTTCGTTTCGTTCCTGACGACGCCGAGCGTGCAGAACCAGCTGCGGCAGCTCGGGTTCCTGATCCCCTGAGCCCCTCCCCGCCTGCCGACCCGCCGCGGCAGCCGCGCCGCCGATGGTCGGCAGGCCGCCTGGGCGGGTTCGGGCTGCCGCTGTGGATGGTCCCGCCGGCCCTGCTCGCAGTGGCGTTCCTGGTGCTGCCGCTGGCCGGGCTGCTCGCGAATGTGCCGTGGACCGACATCTCGGCCCAGTTGCGCACCCCGGATGTTCGCAACGCGCTGTACCTGTCGCTGATCTGCCCGGTCGGGGCGACCCTGCTCTCGATCGCGCTCGGGGTGCCGCTCGCCTGGCTGCTCGCCCGCGGCCGCTTCCCCGGCCGCGGCCTGGTGCGCGGGCTGGTGACCCTGCCGATGGTGCTGCCGCCGGTGGTCGGCGGGGTGGCCCTGCTGTACGCGTTCGGCCGAGGCGGGCTGGTCGGCCGGTGGGGCTACCGCGAGTTCGGGATCTCGCTTCCGTACACCACCTTCGGCGTCATGGTGGCCTCGGCGTTCGTCTCGATGCCGTTTCTGATCCTGACCGTGGAGGCCGGCATCGTGCAGACGGGGGTCCGCTTCGAGGAGGCGGCGGAGACGCTCGGCGCGGGTCGGCTCATGGTGCTGCGCCGCATCACGCTGCCGATGCTCGGCCCATCGCTGCTGGCGGGGGCGACCCTGTGCTGGGCCCGCGCACTGGGTGAACTCGGCGCGACGCTCACCTTCGCCGGGAACCTGTCGGGTACCACGCAGACGACGCCGCTGGCCGTGTTCATCGCGTTGCAGACCAAGCCGCAGGATGCGGTGGTGCTGAGCCTGGTGCTGTTCGTGGTGTCGCTCGCCGTCCTGCTGGTGTTGCGCGGCCGCCGGATGGTCGGCCATCAGTGACCGCCGAACGGGTGACCGCCGAACGGGATGGGCGCAACGGCCGGGACGGCGGTGGATCTGACGGGTCGGCGGCCGGCGGCGAACCGGGCGCCGGGCTGCGCGCCCGGCTGGGCGTCAACCGGGACGCGTTCACCCTGGACGCCGGGCTCGCGGTGGCGCCGGGAACGGTGGTCGCCGTCGTCGGACCGAACGGGGCGGGCAAGTCCACCGCCCTGCGCTGCCTGGCCGGGCTGACCCGCCTGCGCACCGGCCGGATCGAGCTGCGCGGCACGGTCCTCGACGATCCGTCCACGGGCGCCTTCGTCGTGTCGGCGCAACGCTCCGTGGGCGTGATGTTCCAGGACTACCGGCTCTTCCCGCGGCTGTCCGTCCTGGACAACGTGGCCTTCGGCCTGCGGGCGCGGGGGCAGCGCCGGCGGGTGGCCGCGGACACCGCCGCGGCCTGGCTGGAGCGGGTCGGCCTCGGCGGATACGCCGACGCCCGGCCGGAGACCCTCTCGGGCGGCCAGGCGCAGCGAGTGGCGCTGGCCCGCGCGCTCGCGCCCCGGCCGGAGCTGCTGTTGCTCGACGAGCCCTTCGCGGCGCTGGACGCCGAGTCGCGCCTGGACCTGCGCGACGATCTCGCCGACCATCTGAGTTCCTACCCCGGCTGCACGGTGCTGGTGACCCACGATCCCAACGACGCCCTCGCCCTGGCCAGCCGGATCGTCGTCCTCGACAGCGGCCGCGTGGTCGACGAGGGCCCGACCGCGGACGTGGTCGCCAGCCCGCGCTCGCGCTTCGTGGCGAGACTCGTCGGCACCAACCTGATGGCCGGACAGGTCGTCGGCGGCGTCGCCCACTTCGGTGACCTGCGCGTGCCGGCCCCGGCCTGCGCCGACGGGCCGGCTCTCGGCAC
>NZ_JANEZT010000828.1 GCF_025403405.1 Frankia tisae | reverse complement strand
GCCCAGCGGCCCGGTCACGTCGGCCGGGTCGGCCCCCTCGGCGCCCGGCTCCGGCCGACCGGACGTGTTCCCGCTGCCCTGGCCGTTCATGCGTCTCCCTCGTGGCCAGTCGAACCGTCGATCCTTGCTTCGGTCCCCCTGCACCCATCACATCATCCTGCCCGTATGGGCGGACGACTGGCGCCGCCGTCCCGGCTGTGCCCACCCGGGACTGTCGCGACGATGGCATCGGGGAACGACTGCGGCCTTCGGGCCGCAGACATGCCAACTTCAGCACATCCTCACGCCTAACTGATCACGCAAAGCCACAGCAGTCAGATGGTGCCGATCCTGGCCACATAGCGGTCAGCAGATGCTGGAGGTTAATCACGGTTCGCCGGCCCGGAACCGTCCTCAGGCTCCAGCAATTCCCGCCGCAGACGCAGACGCAGCTGTTG
>NZ_JANEZT010000827.1 GCF_025403405.1 Frankia tisae | reverse complement strand
CCACCCCGACCGCGCCGCGATGCTGTCCAGCCTCGGCCTCGCCCTGCAGGCCCGGTTCGAGCGGGTCGGGCAGATGACGGACCTGGACGCGGCGATCGACGCCGGCCGGGCCGCGGTCGAGACCACCCCACCCGACCACCCCAACCGCGCCGGACTGCTGTCCAACCTCGGCCTCGCCCTGCGGGCCCGGTTCGAGCGGGTCGGGCAGATGACGGACCTGGACGCGGCGATCGACGCCGGCCGGGCCGCGGTCGAGACCACCCCACCCGACCACCCCGACCGCGCCATGTACCTGTCCAACCTCGGCCTCGCCCTGCAGGTCCGGTTCGAGCGGGTCGGGCAGATGACGGACCTGGACGCGGCGATCGACGCCGGCCGGGCCGCGGTCGAGACCACCCCACCCGACCACCCCGACCGCGCCGCGATGCTGTCCAGCCT
>NZ_JANEZT010000826.1 GCF_025403405.1 Frankia tisae | reverse complement strand
GATTATTAGTATTTATCATCTATCTTTGAGAAATATTTCATGAATTATTATCAGAATTTCAACTCCACCATTCTCGATTTGGTGGAGGAAAGTGCCGTCAATTTTTGCGAGTTTGGTTGCGGTGCGGGGTCTTTGGCCCAGGCTGTGAAGAAAAAAATCCCACATGCGCGTTATACCGGGGTGGATATTGCTGCAGAACCTTTGGCGCAGGCGCGTCACGTGCTCGATAATTCCATACTGCTCAATTTGGACGCCTGCCCTCGCTGGGATGAAAATCCTCAATTGCTGGCTAGCAGGCCATCTGAGGGTTTTGATTGCATTGTTTTTGGCGACGTATTGGAGCACCTTTATGAACCAGAGAAGTCAGTCGATCAGGCGGCTCATTGGTTGCGTCCAGGTGGCTGCTTGATCGCCTCTGTACCCAACGTGCAACATTGGAG
>NZ_JANEZT010000825.1 GCF_025403405.1 Frankia tisae | reverse complement strand
TTGTGAGGTTGTAACTTACGCGACGCACTTTGTGGAAAGCGGGCGTTTCGGTATTTTGGTTTTGCAAAGCGGCTGCGATTCGCACCACTCACAAGAAAGCTTTTGCAAAGTCCACTTTTCGCTACCCAGCTATCGAAAGGTAGACGGCATGAGGAGCTTACGCTAGACACGAGCGGAATGCCGAAGCCATGCGTACCCGATCCATTGCCTTTGCAACAGCTCGAGTGGAGAACGCTCCTGCCGCTGGTTGGGCACGCCAATGCCTGCTTGGCACGGTACGACGGCATGGTCCAAACCTTGCCCAACGCGGCGGTCTTGCTTTCTCCTATAACCACGCAGGAAGCCGTCCTGTCTTCGAAGATTGAAGGCACCCAGGCAACACTGGACGAAGTTCTTGAAGCCGAAGCGGGACTAATCCCGGCAGAGGCAAGGCGCGATGA
>NZ_JANEZT010000824.1 GCF_025403405.1 Frankia tisae | reverse complement strand
ACGCCGCCCAGGTCCAGCAGGCGCTGGCGGAAGGCGGGCTCCGCCGTGATCTTCGCGATCTTCTCGCCCAGCAGTCGGACGATGGGGGCGGGCGTCTTGGCCGGGGCGACGATGCCGAACCAGACGTCGAAGTCCACGCCGCCGGGCACGCCCTGCTCGGTCAGGGTGGGCACGTCGGGCCACAGTTCCGAGCGACCCTGGCGCAGCTGGCCGATGGCCCGGAGCTTGCCCGACTGGATGAAGCTGCGGACATCGCCCGTGCCCAGCAGGCCCCAGGCCACTTCGCCCGCCATCAGCGACTGCACCAGGGGCGCACCGCCCTTGTAGGGCACATGCGTGAAATTGCCGTCGGCATGGCGGTTGACCGCTTCGGAGGCCAGGTGCGACAGACCGCCCGCGCCGGCCGAGCCATAGGCCAGCCCGCCCTTGCCCGCCTTCCGGC
>NZ_JANEZT010000823.1 GCF_025403405.1 Frankia tisae | reverse complement strand
ACCCATGGCAAATGACGAAACGCTCGCGAGGGCCCTGACCAACGTGGGGCATCAACGCGAGACGTTTGAGGCCGAGTACGAGCGGGTGAGCGTCTTGTCAGACCGACGCCCCCCCTTTAACGTTCAACGCCCGTATCAAAATAGCTGAGATCTCAATGTGTGAATTTGATGATCTGATTGATATCGCGCCTCGTGGAAAGGCGACTCAGAGTTCGCTTTCGCAATGGAGTCTACCAGATGGAGCTCAGGCTTTGGTTCAACCTCTCCATCAGGACTTCTTAATCCACACGGAGTTTGAATTAAACCCTTGGTGGCAAATCGATTTAAGAAACATTTTCCCGCTCAACCGAATTATCATCGGAAACCGGCGCGAAGTTACTTACCAAGAACGCGCATGCCATTTACGTGTTGAAGCCTCCGTCGACGGGCACAATTGGCAATTC
>NZ_JANEZT010000822.1 GCF_025403405.1 Frankia tisae | reverse complement strand
GTTGATGTTCCAGTGCCTGTATCTGGCGCGAAACACTTCCCTTTGGCAAAGCAAAGAAATCCGCTGCGCGGGAAAAACTTTCCAGCTCCGCGACTTTGATGAACAACTGCATTGCGTGAATTTTATCCATTTCTTTGACCGATTGTTGTTCACAGCGAAACAGTAACGCGCATATCGCATTGTTTATTGTTTTTTCTAACATCTAATGCCGGGTTTCACAATGTTGTCATGCCGAATGTGGCGATTTCTCAGCAGGAAAAGGGCGGAATAGCTTTCTGAGAAAGGTGAATCCCCTTAAACAGAGCGTATTTTTCAGCGATTCCCTTTAAAGTGAACAGAGGACGTGTTGGCTATTTGTGCTTATTTTTGTCTCCTTGCCGTTTGTTATTTTGGCTTGTGGTCGCGGAATTTCATTTTTAATTGCATGCGTACTAACCACCAATAT
>NZ_JANEZT010000821.1 GCF_025403405.1 Frankia tisae | reverse complement strand
GGATTGATAGTCGAGAAGCAGGTACCAATCGATCCAGCAAGGAAGATTGAGCCCACAACAACGAGGGCATCATATCCCATTACTATAAATACCGGTGCTAAGATTGGATAGAAAGCAACTGCTTCTTCTTCAAGTCCACAGGTCGTGCCACCTACGATCATGAAGAGAGATACGAAGAAGACAAGCAAAAACTCCTTACCCTTCGATCTCGCAGTAAGTCGTCCAAGGCCAGCTTCGAATGCGCCGCTCGCTTTCACTACCCCAATGAGTCCGCCCAAAACGAGAATGAAGACAATAATGTCGACGGCCTCAATCGTGCCGGTCACCATCCCGTTAGTGATATCTCCAATGCCTGCGGGGTGAGAAGCGACCCGCTCATAGGTGCCTGGCACTGACACTGATCCCGTTATTGATCCCGATGTAAATTCCGAGATCTTCATTGCGAC
>NZ_JANEZT010000820.1 GCF_025403405.1 Frankia tisae | reverse complement strand
AAGAGACAGCAGCAGGCCGTCCGCCAGCACCTGATCGTCTTCGGCAATGAGGATGCGCATGGGGTGTCTCCTGGCGTTTTCAGTATTTCTGCAGAGCGAGGTACCGCAGGCGCTTTCCGCGGCACGGCATCGATTCTAGGACCGCAGGGCGCCGCCGTTGAGAGCGGCTCACGCGACCCAGCGAAGCGGTTCTGGCGAGGCGCCGCATCGCAGGCAGCACGAGCCGTACGACAAGATGCGGCAACGACGCCAGAAGGGTCGTGTTAGCCGCCCTAAGCCCACGGCACGCTGGCGACTGGCCCAGAATATGCAATCGGCAGAGGATGTCTCTGCCGCCCTCCCGATGACACCAGATCCACGAACCCCGGTGACCCCATGCTCGACCTGCTGATCCACGACGCCACCCTGCCCGACGGCCGCACCTCCATGTCGGTGGCGGTGCAGGAC
>NZ_JANEZT010000819.1 GCF_025403405.1 Frankia tisae | reverse complement strand
TCCACCGCCCGGTACACATTCTCGCCGCCGTTACGCTCGATCTCCCTCGAAATCACCGAGTGATGCCTGCCGAGCGCCTTCGCGATGAACCGCGCCGAACGATTCTTGCCCAACTCGCGGGAAATAACCTCCCGCTCCTCGATCGTCAACTTCTCCCGCCGACCCATCCACCATCCAGCCCCTCGACGCCAACACGATCATCCTATCGAGGCGTCGCTACGACCATTTGACCCCGCCGCACCTCAAGTAGTTGTGCGCTGCGTTCACCGCCGCAGGTCGGGCGGCGGCGCGGGCGTGGCCGTGGATTCCGGTCCGGCCGCGCCCGCACCGGGCGTCACCGGGTGAGCGCGGGCAGTGCGGTGAGGGCCTCCTCGGGGCCGACACGCCAGCGGTAGTCGGCCGAGATCGACCTGAACCGGATCACCGCGTCGGTGTCGACCACGAAGG
>NZ_JANEZT010000081.1 GCF_025403405.1 Frankia tisae | reverse complement strand
AACTGCGGGTACACCCCGCCGGCGTCCTCCCACCAGCCGAGGGTCAGCGGCATCCCGAGGGTGACCCGCTCCGGCTCGACCCCCACGATGCGGGCCAACAACCGCACGCCCGGCGCCTCCGTCAGCGCCACGACCCCGCTGACCACCGGCGGTGACCCCGGTGCGACGCGGGGCAGGGAGTACGACACCAGCCGTCCCGACCCGCCGAGCGCGGTCCCCACCAGGGCATCCGACCAACAGTCGGGGCAGAACGGCCGCGGCGGGAAGACCCAGGTGCCGCAGTCCTTGCAGCGGTCGACGCGCAGCTCTCGCCGCTGCCACCCCTGCCACAGCTCGACGGTGTCGTGGTTGATCCGAGCCATCCTGCCCCCAGCCACCCGACAACTTTTTCTCGACTCGCGGGTCGAGCATATATCTCGGGCCTGGTCGACGACCCCGCGGAGGGACAGGGATGGATATAGGCGTCGACCGTTGGGGTTGTACAGGTGACGGTCTCGATCGTGGCGCGTGATCCTGGGACTGGCCGACTGGGAGTCGCGACCGCGAGCCGTGTTCTTGCCGTGGGTGCGGGTGTCCCCCACCTACGTCCGGGAGTGGGCGCCGTGGCGGTGCAGGCGGGGGCGCCGCGGCGGTGGATGGAGCATCCCGACGTCGCCGAGCGAACCGTCGCGGCCTACGACGCCTCGTGGGCGCAGCCGTTCCCCGCCCGGTTGGTCGCCGCACTGGCAGCGGCGGACGGGATGGGCGGCGACCTACGCGGCCGCCAGTCCGCCGCGCTGCGGGTCGTCGATTCGGAGAGCTACGCAGACTGTGGGACCTGCACCGGTCCTTCCAGCATCTCCTCCACGCCATGAGCCCGGACGGGCTCTACGAGGACCTGGCCCACATCGAGGCCGCACTGGCGATCACGCCCGACGACCTGACCGCTGTGGGCGCCGCCGCGCTCGCACTCACCCGGGCCGGCAGGCTGCACGACGCCACGCCCTTCCTGCGCCGGCTGGCCGCCTCCGGGCGCCTCGACCCGTCAGCCGCCCAGGCCGCACTCCAGATCCTCGAAGACCAGTCCGACTGAACGAGGACTGAACGGCCGCACGCCCCTCCCGGCCACCTACGAAGGCGCTCGCGGCGAGACATCACTGGCCGTCCGCCCGGGCCGCGGAGATGCACCTTGCTCAGAAGACATGCCCCGAATCGTGGCGTGTCACCGGCGGGTTCGACAGGCAGCGAGCATGATCAGCAGCGTGCCGTGGGAACGTGGACCCGTTGCGTGCCTTCCAGACCGACGACGACGCCGCCGCCGTCGCGGCCGGCATGGTCGCGACTCCCGTCTTCAGCGCGCGAGGAGTGTTCATCACCAGCGGCGCGCTCCCGCGAGCGTGACATGACCGGCCCAGGTCTCGGCCGCGAGTCGATCATTGGCCTGCTCCGGGAGCTCAACGACGAACTGGGCCGGCGCGGCGCCAAGGCCGACCTGTTCCTCGTCGGCGGGACCATGCTCACCGAGAGCTGAGCGGAACCGTTCCCCGGACTGTGGATAGTCCAGGATCGCGTCCGCCGCGTAGATGGCGTGCTCGGCCGCGCTGTCCCCCTGCTCGGAAGCCCGCCAGTGCTCCATGATCATGGCTCTGGTCCGGTCGTCACCGGACGGCGGCGAGGTCACGCCGACCCGGACCGATGGCGTGGGCGGCCATGGGCTGGGCCGTCGAGGTGGGCGGCGATGACGTCAACGGAGTCCCGCCGCTTCATAGCGCCACGAAGAGATCCACGAAGGCGGTCGCGTACCGTCTGGCCCGCGCCGTCTGCTGGTCGAGGCTCTTCATGGTCCACGGCGCGCAGAATACTCGGCACACCCGCGCTGACGACACCGAATTTCTCCCGGGCCGGGCGGAACCAGGACTGTTCGCCGCTTAGAGGGAGGGGCGGAAAGGAGTGGTCCTGCCAGACCAGGCGGGATTGTTCCTCCGGGTAGGTGGTGACGGCCGGGGAGGTGTCGAAGACCTGGGTGAGGCGTCGGGCGGGGTCGTAGGCCGGCAGCCGGGACGGCGGACGGCGTCTTCCGCACGCGCTGCAGGTAGGCCTGGTCCGAGGCGACCGCGACGACGCGGCGCCGGGCGACGAACTGTGACCAGCGGGCCCAGTACCCCAAGCGAGGCGATCATGGTGGCCCCGACCGCCAGCGCGGTCGCCACCGCCATGCCGTTGAAGAAGCTCACCCCGAGCGCGATCGCACCGGGCCGGGCCGGGCCGGGCAGAACACTGCCGAGCCGAACGTCGGCACGGCCAGAAATCCGGATGGTCGGACCCGCCGGCAGCCGCCGCGCTACCCGGTCCGGCGATGAACGTGATGGATGAGGCGGGCGATCCCGCGATAGGGGTCCCGCGCCCCGGCTGCCCACTCGGCGTCGATGACGGCGTCCACGTCCGGCCCCGGTGGGATGCCGCCGAGATGATCGGTGAAGGTCCTGATCCCGTACCAGGCGAGCGACCGCGTCCCGGCGGCGGTGAGGATCGCGGCGACGTTCGCCGGATCGTCGCCGGGTCGCGGCTGCACCGCCGGCTGCCGGCCCGGCCCGACGGCTCCGGCGGACCCGGGCTCACCGAGCAGCGCTGCGGTGTCCCGCCAGCGACCCTGCAGGCCCGCCCGCAGCGCGAGCGCCGGGCCATTCTTGCCGACCACGGAGATGATCCCGCCGGGCCGGGTGAGCTCGACGAGGACGTTCAACAGGGGCGCCGGCTCGGGGACGAACATGATGACGCCATGGCAGAAGATGGCGTCCCAGCCGGTCCCCACCAGGTGGACGGCGTCCCGCCCGTCCCCCTGGACCAGCTCGACGCGCCGCCGGACCGATTCGGGGGCGTCGGCCAGCCCGCGTCGCGTCTCGGCCAACATCCGCGAGTCGGGCTCGCAGACGGTCACGTTGTATCCCCGCCGGGCGAACTCCAAGGCCTGCACGCCGTTCCCGCCGCCGATGTCCAGCAGCCGCGCTGGCGCGGGCGGCAGATGCCCGGTCAGTGCGCGGGTGACCAGCCGCTGCCGGACGACTCCCCGCAGCGTCGCCGTGTGCGCCACATAGTCGGCCGCGTCCGTGTAGTCGGCCGTGTCCGGGCCGTCGACGACGGCGAGCACCCGGGGCTCATCGAACGGCGGCTCCCGGAGCTCGCGGCCGGACGCCGACGGGCGGCCTGGAGGCGGAACAGTGCGGTCGGAACCGGGCGTGCGGCGATCGCTGATCGGGGACGGCTGCATCAGGCAGTGCTCCTTCCTCTTCCTCATCAGAGGGCCTGTCCCGTTCGGCGGTGCCGCGAACCTCTTCCGTGCGATCCCCGGCATGCTCCCGGTCACCCCGGGCAGCTCGAACGGGTGTCGGCTCTCCGCCCATACCGGCAGCGGCACCGGTCAGTGTCCGTGAGTGCTCCTGGCTTTTGCTCGTGCGAGCGTCTCCGCCACGGTGGTGCAGGCGATCCGGACAACGGAGTGCAGGTCGGCGTCCGTCGTGCCGGCACGGCTCAGCACCGCCAGCGACTGGTTGACCGCGTTCAGGGTCGGCGACTGCGAGGCCGACCGTGCGAGGAGGCATCCGCCCGGTGCCGACGGGTCGGCGATGCGGTCCAGCACGACACCGAAGAACGCCTCCACCGCGCGCACCGGATTGTCCGGATATGCGGCGAGCGCCCGCTCGTACTGAGCGCCGTAGATCGAGGCGTAGCGGTCGAGGCACTTGCGGAACAGGGCGTCCTTGCCGCCAAAGGCTCCGTAGAGCGACCCTCGGCCAAGCCCGGCGGCGGAGCCCGAGCAGATCCAGCGAGGCATCTGCGTACCCCTGCTGCCAGAACACCCGCATCGCCCGGTCCAGCGCCGCATCGACATCGAACTGCTTGCGTCCTGACCGGCAAGGCTGCGTCGCACCGGCTCACTCCTGGAAGATGACGCGCTCCCCCTCGCCCACGGGCTCCTGGAAGGTGGCGAAGTAGCGTTCCAGGAGCTCATCGGAGACGGTGACGCTGTTCGCGTTGTTGCGCTGGTTGCGGATCGCCAATCGACGCCGGAGTGTTTCGAGGTCCGCCTTCAGACGGACGAGTTCCCATCGGCATCCGTGGCTCTCGATCACGGCCTTGTATCGATCTCGGGTGGACCGGCTCCAGAAGCTGTAGTCGATGACCACGGGTACCTTCGCCACCAGCAGGCGGATCAGGTCGTCCCACAGTTGTTGCTCGGCCGTCGACTTGAGCTGCTCGTACTCCGCCGGATCGAGTTCAGCCCCATCGCGGCCGGCCCATATCCACACAATCTCGTCGATCGAGAGTCGGGTATAACCGCGACGCTCAAGGACCCGCGCATACGTACTCTTACCCGAGCCAGGCAGGCCGCACATCATCACGACGAGACCGCGCTCTGTCCCGAGGAGGTCCGGCAGAAGATCCGCTTCGTCCATGAGGGCGAGGCTACAAGATCTTGAATGGTCGGGATCTTCGTCTGGTTGACCCGGGAGAAGTGCTACGCTCCGTGCTCGCATCAGTGGTCATTTCCTGAGGAGTTCGGTACGCCAGGCGAGGGCAAAGCCATATGGCCCGCCGACCTGTAGCCCGAGGTGGTAGGCCAGTCGGATCGAGTGCCGGGACGAGCCGTCCACCGTGCTGGGCGAGAGCACCGATGACGGTCAGGCAGTCATGTTCACGCGTGGCGGTTGGGTCGCCATGCCCTGACCCATGATCGAGAACCGCCAACCGGGTGGGCGGGTGTTTCACGCTGGTCAGGTGAGTGTCACCGTCCAGGCGCCGTACTCGCGGGCCACGTCGGTGACCGTCAGGGTGCCCGACCGTGTCGGGCCGTGCGTGCTCAGGGCCTGATCGAGCGGGGTGATCAGCATGTCCTCGAGTGAGGAGCCGATGCTGTGGTCGTCGGGGTGTGGGTCAGCGGTGAGCTCGACGAGGAGGCGGGCGCGGGCGCGCGGGCCGAGGGTGAGATCGATGCCCTGCTCGGTGCGCATGCGGGCGGCGAGCCGGCCGACGAGCAGATCGACGGTCTGCTCGATGTCGGCGCGGTCATGATGGTTCGGCACCCCACAATTGTCGCCGGGGATGGTGAAGCTCTGGCCGGTTCAGGCCAGCGCGGAAACAGCCGTGCACCGCCTCGCCGACGCCTCCGCCGACGGCTCCGCCTGGCCGCCCCCGACAACTCGCCCAAGCAGCCCGTGGACCTCGCCCGATATCCGGCAGACCGAACCTCGCGCGGGGTGGCGAGCGGCGGTCACTCCTCGCCTCCTTCCCAGGGTGACATTCGTCCTCGGGGGCACCGACGCGGAAGCCAAGGAGTTGGCGCGGGAAGTGCGGCTGCAACAGGCCAGCGGACAAGGTGCCCTCACCTTCCTGGAGCAGCTCTGGAATCGCGTTTCCCCGCATCATCCCCCCGGCTCGGAATCCGGGCTCCTGCAATGCCTCCAGCAGCCCGGTCTCTCCTTGGGGTCGCCGTGCTGACGACGGCCTACAGCACGTCGCTCCGCAACTCCGCGGCTCATCCCGCGGCCGGGAGCGCCGGCGCGGGGAGGGCCAGGAATAGTGGAGCGTCCTCGAGCGTCTGGAAGGATGTTCAGATTCGCGACGCGTCATCGAAGGAGTCGGTCATCCGTGGGCATCGGGATCTCGCTGCATACCGGAGCAACCCCCATCGGCGACACGTTGCGTGTCATCCTGGAACGCGCCCATGAGGCGGCGGATGCCGGCGTCGACACCATCTGGTTCTCCCAGGGACTCGACATCGACGCGATCACCGTGGCCGCCCTCGTCGGACGGGAGGTCCCCGGCATCGGGATCGGCACCGCGGCGGTACCGATGTACCCGCGCCATCCCGTCGTGACCGCCGCCCAGGCCAGGACTGCGCAGATCGCCGCCGACGGCCGTTTCCTCCTCGGCATCGGCCTGGGACACCGGGCCGTGGTCGAGGACGCCTTCGGCGTCCCGTTCGAGCGGCCCATCCGCCACCTGCGCGACTATCTCCGCATCCTGCGCTCGGTGTTCGAGACCGGTACCGCCGATGTCCAGGGCCCGACCGTCACCGCCCGCCTGCCCACGACGTCGCCCACGGGTCCGCGGAACGGCATCACCCCTCCGATCCCGCTGCTCGTCGCGGCCATGGGCCCCCAGGCCCTGCGCGCCGCGGGCGAACTGGCCGACGGAACGCTGCCCTACCTGGCGGGGCCGCGCACCCTCGCCGAGTCGATCGTCCCCACCATCGTCGAGGCGGCACGCGCCGCCGGTCGTCCCGACCCCACCATCGCGGTCGGTGTCCCTGCCGCCGTCACCGCCGATATCGCGGAAACCCGCGCCCACGCGGAGCGGGCCCTGGCCGCCTACGGCAACGTCCCCTCCTACCGTGCCGTGTTGAACTCGGAGGGCGCGGTCCACCCCGCCGACGTCGCCCTGATCGGTGACGAGGACACCGTCGCCGCCGGGATCCGGCAATACCTGGACGCCGGGGCGACCGACGTGCGCATCTCCCCCGCCGCCTTCCGTACCGACGACGACCGGCTGCGTACCTGGCGACTCGCCGGAGAACTGGCCCGAGGGTCCCGAGCGGCCCTGGGGCTGTAAGAACAACGGCTCTGTCGCACTTTCTGGACAGACCGACAGCCACGGTGAGCGTGCAGTGTCGATGGCCACCCGCACATGGTCGATTGCGACCACGGTCGAGCTGAAGACCGGCGCCCGCCTGGCTGTCGCGTGGATCAGTGCCTCCCGAGGCGACTTCACCGCCGCGACCCGACTGCTCGCCGCGGCCGTGGAACGGTCACGTCGACCGCCCGACGACTTCGGATGGGACGTCCTCGCCGTTGCCGCCGCGGTCGGTACGCAGTCCGGTTCGCCGGAGGCGCGAGCGCTCGTGCGGCGGGCGTATGCGCGCCTGAGCGTGGCCAGACCGGCACGGGCGCACGTGCCGGAACTGGCCAAGAAGTTGTGGATCGAGGCGTACCTGTCCACCGGGGATGACCGCACCGAGTCGACGACCAGGCTGCAGCGGTTGGCCGTGCTCGCCGGAGACGACGAACCGACGCTGTCGCGACTGGGCTGCGCCGCATGGCTGCTCGACGAGACCGAGCTGTCCAATGACCATGAAACGTGGCGCGTAGGCCCCGTTCTTCAGGGCGGGTTTGGCGCATCAACAACAGCGCCAGCCCGTCGAACAGGTGTGCTATTCTGTGGGTTATGGGAAGCCGGGTGGTGAAGCGGGCGTACCGCTATCGCTTCTACCCGGATGTGGTGCAGTCCGCGCAGCTTGCCGCGACGTTTGGTTGTGTTCGCTATGTGTACAACCGGGCGCTTGTGGAAGCGGGATCTGGAAACACGGTGGTTGGCCGAGCCGTCGAAAGGTCCACTGCAGGCCACGTTGGGCAGGCCGACCGGATGGCCGCGCAGGCCCTTGCCGGCACCCGCGGCGAGCACTGCCGGGCGGTCGAGGTCCGGGCGAGATACGCACTGGGTCTTTCGGCCTTCGCCGCCACCCGCTACCTCGAGTCCTTCGAGCATTTCACGCGGATGTTCCGGCCCGACGGGAGCCCGCTGCACTGGCACGGCTCCCCGACCGGGGCCGCGGCCCTGGCCGCCGCCCGCGCCGGCCGCATCGACGAAGGCCGACACCTGCTGCACGGCATCGAGGAACACCTACCAGGCCTGCTGTCCGGCCGGCTGCGGGTGATCCTCGGTCACGCCCGTGCGCTGCTGGCCCGCGCCGATGCCGTGGAAGGTCACTACCGGAGTGCTGTCGATGACCCGGACACGGCGCGCTGGCCGTTCGAGCGCGCCCTGATCCAGTTGGACTTCGGTGAGTGGCTGCGACGGCAACGGCGGATCGGTGAGGCACGGCCGATGCTGGAATCGGCTCGCGCAACGTTCCTCGAGCTCGAAGCCCAACCGTGGCAGGACCGCGCCGGAGCAGAACTGCGGGCCAGTGGGGCGATCGTGCCGGAGCTGGCCGGCCGGCCGCACCGCTGGACCAGCCAGCAGTGGGAGATCGCGAAGCTCGCCGCCGAAGGACTCAGCAACCCCTCGACGGCCGCCTTCGCGGCCTCCCTGCCGCTGACCACGGTCCCAGGCTGGGCCACCAGCGTCGGGTTCGGCGCGTAGCACGCGAGCGCCGCCGACACATCACCGTCGTCGCGAGCCGCGACCAGCGCGGTGATGGCCTCCAGCGGGGTGGCGAAGGTCATGGTCGCGCTCCGATCGGTGGGGTCGAGCGGATGTGCGTGATGGCAGCCTGAGGGGAGCGCGCGGGCGGTCGCATCGGCGGGGTCACCCGAGGGCCCGCCTGATGAACACGGCAACCTTCTCCGGCTGGGCAAGGAACACCAGGCCGGTGACGTTGTCGAGCGACGCCGCCGCCTGGGAGATCACCGCGCTGCCGTAGGAGTGGCCCCACCAGCACAACCGGTCCCTCGACCGCGGTAGCCGTCCGCCCGTAACTTGGTGATGACGCCCCCGAAGCCAGAGGCGTCCGCAAACGCCCCGTGCACGAGGACGACGGTGGAAAGGCCAGGCATGTAGGGCATCTCCTCGATCGGATGTCGGCGGCCCGCCGGACGGCTGGCGTGCCCAGTAGAGGGCACCCCGCGCGACAACCGTCAACGGGGTGCCCGCAAACTGCAGTCGACATGCTGATGCCGGACCAGACAGCCTCAGCTGTACTGGTTCCAGCGGCGGCGCAGCGGCGATTCACCAATGTTGGAGGAACCGTGAAGTCGTACCTGATCTCCCAAGTCGAGGTCATCGACGCCGAGGCGTGGGAGCGCTATCGCGAGCTTGCCGCTCCCGCCATCGCCCACTTCGGCGGCAGATACCTCGTCCGGGGAGCACGTCCTGAAGTGCTCGAGGGAGACGACTGGGCACCACCGGCCGCCGACCGCCAGCAGATCATCGTGGTCGAGTTCCCCGACGAACAGGCCATCCACGCCTGGTACGCCTCAGCCGAGTACGCACAGGCCCTCGCCTACCGGCAGCGCGCCGTGCGACGCCGGCTGCTGTTCGTCGACGGCGTCGAGAGGCAGCCGGCATGACACGACACCAGACCCGTAGCGGTCGACGCCACCCGCCCCCGGCCACCCAGCCGAGGCCAATATGGCGAGACTGCCATGGGTCTCCGCCGGCATCATGGCGCTCGACTACGTCGAGGTCGACAGAGTCTGGCCATCCGCCATCCGCCATCCGTGGGCGACCCACTGGGCGTCCACACCCCCGTGGCTCCTGGCGAAATCGTCCATGCCCAGTGCTGGTGGGTGACGGGGAATGCTACGAGGAATCGCCAGGTGATGACGGCTCAGCGCAGGGGTGCGAAGGTGGCCCGAACATCGGCCACGAACCCGTGGGGCTGTTCGAGTGCGGTGAAGTGGCCACCGGCTGGAAGTTCGTTGAAGTAGACGACGTCGCTGTAGCGGCGTTCCAGCCAGCGACGGGATTTCCGCACATGCTCCTTCGGTGACATCGTAAATCCGACCGGCAGCTTCGTGGGGGATTCGATAGTCGCGGGGGTCGACCAGTTGGCCCGGTCGAGTTCCCAGTAGAGGCGGGCGGCGGAGGCGCCGGAGTTGGGTAGCCAGTACATCATGATCTCGTCCAGCAGCTCGTCGAGGGTGAACGTGGCTTCCGCGTCACCCGGGGTGCCGCAGGTGTCCTGGATCATGGCATAAACCCAGGCGGCCTGGCCCACGGGCGAGTCTGCGAGTGAGTAGCCGATCGTCTGCGGGCGGGTCTGCTGCTCTTTGGCGTAGCCGGACAGGTTGTCCCAGAAGTACCGGGCGCTGCGCAGCATGGCTTGTTCTTCCGGTGTCGCGTCCGCGATCTCATCCGCGGTCGGCCCGAACATTGCGAAGTTCAGGTGCATTCCCAGCAGGGCTGCCGGTTGCCGGCGGGCGATCTCATCCGTGACTCCGCAACCGAGATCGCCGCCCTGGGCGGCCCACCGGTCGTAGCCGAGCCTTTCCATGAGAACGATCCACGCTCTTGCGATGCGCTGGAGGTTCCAGCCGGTCTCGGCGGGCTTGGCGGAGAACCCGAAGCCGGGCAGCGTGGGGATGATGAGATGAAACGCGTCCCGGGGGTCTCCTCCGTGGGCGGCCGGATCGGTCAGCGGGCCGACCACCTTCCGGAATTCCAGGATCGACCCGGGCCAGCCATGAGTCATGATCATTGGTAGGGCCTCCGGTTCGGGGGACCGGATGTGCAGGAAGTCGATCGGCAGGCCGTCGATGGTCGTCCGGTACTGACCAGCCTCGTTCAGCCACCGTTCCGTCGGCCGCCAGTCGTAACCGTCCCGCCAATGCTCGACCAGGTCCCGCAGCCGCTCCAGGGTCGGGCCCTGACTCGAGTCGCTCACGGTCCGACCGGCCGGCCACCGGGTGAGGGCGAGACGGCGGCGAAGGTCGTCGAGCTGCTCGTCAGGGATGGCGAGGGTGACGGGCTCGATGGTGTCGTTCATCGGTGATTCCCCTTCGGGGCGGTCGCGTATGATGTGTACGATACGGTACCGTACATATTGGAGTCGAACTGTGCCTGCACACCCCGCCCGTCGGACCACGGCTGACCTCGGTCGACCCTCTCGCCGCGGCGAGGCGCGCCGGGGAGCGATCCTGGACGCGGTCGCGGAGCTGGTGACGGAGGTCGGCTACGAACGCGTGACCGTCGACGCGATCGCGGCGCGGGCCCGGGCCTCGAAGACCACCATGTACCGACACTGGCCGGGGAAAGCCGAGCTGGTCGCGGACGCTCTGCGCCGCCGCGCGGAGAGCAACGACCCGGAAGTCACCGACACGGGCACACTGCGCGATGACCTGACCGCCGCGGTCGCTGGCATCGTGCGCACCCTCACGGGAGCACCATCGCTCCTCGGACTACTGGAGGGGATCCGCGACGATGCGACTCTGCGGAGCCTGGTCCGATCCCAGATCGATGAGAACGCCGCGGACGTCGGCCGGGCCATCTGCACCCGTGCGACCGCACGCGGGGAAAGCGTCAACCTCGCCTCGGCCGACCGGGTCATGTCCCTCGCCGTGGCCGCGCTCTTCATGGACATTCTGCTCACCGGCGCCGCGCCCGACCCAGCCGCGCAATCCGCCCTCGTCGACGACGCACTCATACCCATCCTGCGGGCCGTGGAGCA
The DNA here is from genome assembly GCF_025403405.1 of Frankia tisae. Lineage (GTDB taxonomy): Bacteria > Actinomycetota > Actinomycetes > Frankiales > Frankiaceae > Frankia > Frankia tisai. The sequence continues at coordinate 8,838 of NZ_JANEZT010000081.1, read as the reverse complement.
ATGACCAGCGGACACATCCGGACGCGCGGCGCGGAGACTTGTCCGAACCTTCGCGCTCAGCCTCGACGGGCCACGTACAGCAGGTCGACATCCGATTCATCGGTGTCGTCGCCGCGGGCCACCGAGCCGAAGACGGACAGCTCGGCGACGCCGTAGCGCCGGCGCACCTCGGCGATCCGGCCGCCAAGCGCGCCGCGGCGGTCGCGGAAGCGCGCCGAATCGCCGAACTCGTCGGCGTCGCCGACGCACCGGGCCTGGCCGAGGTCCTGGACGCCGCCGAGGCCGGCCAGTTCCCACCGGTGGTTGAGTGCTCCTCCTTCCATCGCAGAACCTCATCCAGCTCCCTTCAGGACACACCAACGCCATGGCAGAATCATTCTTCGCCGCCCTCAAAAACGAACGCGCCCACCGCACCGCCTACCCCACCCGCGAACACGCCAGACGCGACATCACCCGATCATCGAACTCCGCTACAACACGACACGCCACCACTCGGCACTCGACTACCGCACCCCACGACAGGTCCACGGCGAATACCTGAAAAACTGTGACCGTCTTGACATTCCTCTTCGGATTCAGCAACGAGCTCGCGCTCGGCCTGCGGCCCGGGGTGCCGATCCGGGTCGCACCCGTGATCGCACCGGCCGTCGACCTATCCGTGGTAGCCCTCTTGCTCGGCACGCGGCACCTGGCCCTGCACGGCGGGCCGGTCGAAGTACTGAAATCAGCTCGATGCCTACTCGTCTTCGCCCTTGCCGAAATCTTCATCCGTGCGGCTCATGCAGCATGCCGCAAACCTGGCAGGATCAGGCACAGCACTGCCGCGACGGCGGCCGTGGCGGCGAAGGCGCCCACCGCCCAGGCGCCGGACACGTGCTGGACAAGCAGCCCCGCGGTCAGCGGCGCCAGCGCAGCCAGCGCGGTAGTCGCCATGACCACGGTGTTGATGACCCGGCCGCGCATTTCTGCCGGTGCACTGCGGAGCGTCACGGCAAACAGCGCGGCGTTCACGGCCGGCGCGAGCAGCAGCGCTATGGCGATCGGCGCCGCCACCAGCGGCGACGGGAGGAGCGGTGCCGCAGCGCCGAACAGCAGGGCCCCAGCCAGGGTGATCGTGGTGGCCAGGGTTCCTAGGCGCATGCGCCCCTGCAGCCGGGGTGCCACTAGGGCGCCGAGCAGCCCGCCGGCCGCGATGGCCGCCTGCACCAGGCCGAGTACCGCAGTGGAGGTACCGTGATAACGCAGCGCGAGCGTGACGGTGAAGATCACGCCAGTGAAGGCGAAGTTCACCAAGGGTGCCGTTATCGCTACCGCGCGCAGGATCGGCACCTGCCAGACGAACTGCAGGCCATCGGCCACCTCGCGCCACAACGCCTTGCGCTCGGCCGCGTTCTCCGGGCGGAACTGCCCCCGGATCCTGTTCACCGTGCCGAACGAGACAACGTAGGAGACGGCATTAGCGAGGAACGGGACGGCCTGGCCCAGCCCGAAAAGAGCCCCGCCGAGCGCCGGGCCGGCCAGGGCGGCAGCGTAGGTCCTGGCCTCCGCGGCGGCCGACGCCTGCTCCAGTTGCCCGTCCGGCACGATCCCCGGCAGTGCCGCGGCAGCCGCCGGGTTGAAGATGGCGCCTGCGCCTCCCTCGATCAGGCACACGACCAGGACGACCGGCCAGGACGCGAGATGGGTCACGATCAGGATGCCGAGCAGGGCCAGCAGGACCGCGCGCATGGTGTCGCAAGTGATCATAGTCAGCCGCCGGTCGAACCGGTCGGAGAGCGCCCCGGCGGGCAGCTGCAGGCACAGCAGGGTAATTGCCCGCGACGTCCCCACCACCCCGGCGAGCACCGCCGAGTGGGTCAGCGCCAGGATAAGCAACGGGTAGGCGAGCAGGCCGATCCCTGAGCCAGTATCGGAGAGCAGCTGGCCGATCCACAGCATACGGAAGCCCTCGTTGCGCCGGAGAGGAACCTCTTGTTGCACATCGGCGTCTGTCTCGATTCCGGTGGCATCGCCCATTTTCGGAATTGTATGCACCAAAGGTTAAGGATGTCCACTTACCGGACAATCTTCGGCGAGCGATGATCCAAATCGCCGCCTAATGTTCTGAGTCGTTAATTCGTTCGCAGTAGGCGGCGAGGGTTTCGAGGATCTGGTCGGCGGTCTTCGTCCAGACGAACGGCCTCGGGTCCTTGTTCCACGCGTTGGTCCACTTTCGAATGTCGGCTTCGAGCTCGACGACGGACCGGTGCGTCGAACGGCGGAGTTTCCGGCGGGCGAGTTCAGCGAACCAGCGTTCGACCAGATTCATCCATGACGACGAGGTCGGTCGGGACCGAGGAGCGGATCGGTCGAAAGCTTCCACGTCTCAACCAGATTCGGCTTCAACCCGAAGGCGCGCCACATCCGCGACACCGTCGACTGCGACAACCCACTCGCCTTCGCCATCGACCGCGACGACCAATGGGTGTCGCCGTTCGACGGAGCCTGCTCCAACGTCTTCGTGATCATCTCATGAACCTTGCTGTCGGACACGGTGCGCGGCCGGCCCGGCCGAGGCTCGTCCGACAACCCTTCCAACCGGTCTGCGGCGAACCGGTTCCGCCACTTCGCCACCGTGGGCAGCGACACCCCGACCACCGCCGCGGCCCGCCCGTTCGTCGCACCCTCCGCGCACGCCAACACGATCCGCGACCGCTGCGCGAGCGCCTGCGAGGTCTTCGGATGACGCGCCCAACTCTCCAGCACCTGCCGCTCCTCGTCGGTCAGCACGATCTGCACGGCGGTCGGTCCAGGCATACCCACTCTACGATCTATGAATGAACTAACGACTCAGGACAGTGGGTGGGCTGGCCCGCCTACGGGTAGGTCCGCCGAGCGGGAACGTCGAGCTGCTGGCCGGGCCACGGGCCATCCCGTCGTCGGCCACGGTCGCGGGTCGCCGGGCGAGCCCCGCGCCGGAGCGGTGGGACACTAGCAACATGAGCAGACTCTCCTCTCTTGGCGTTCTGTACAGACTGTACGTCTTGAGCGCATGACTCGTCAGGTTCCCGTCACTCAGGCGCGCGGCGAGCTCTCCGACCTCGTCAGCCGGGTCGCGTTCAGCGGCGAGCGGATCAGCCTGACTCGACATGGGAAAGCCGTGGCTGCGCTGGTTTCGGCCGAGGACCTCGCCCGGCTGGAGGCGCTGGACGCCGGGGAGGAACGGGAGGAACGGCCCGACGACCGGATCGAGCTCGGCCGGCCGCGGATCGATCCGATCCAACCCGTACCCGCCCCGGCCCGACGGTTCGACATCGCCGCGGAGCATCGCCAGCCGCCGCACCCGGACCGTGGCGGCCGTCCCTAGCGGAAGGTGATCCCAATACGGCCCGAAGCTGCGGGTTCTGGGAGCGGTGAGGTCGAACGCTGTGCTTCCCGGAATCGTCATCCGTCCTGCTCAGGCGGTCGCAGCCGGGCCGGCGATCGCAGACGCTCGCAGACCGGGCTCTCGCAAGTCGGGGCTGGTGACTGGGCGAGGATGCGGAACGACGTCGTCGATCTCGTCCCCAGACCTGCCAGGGGCTCGCCGAGGCTGCTTGACCTCGCCTGATCGGGCAGCGACCCGCAGACGGGATCTCACACAACCACGGCCGACGTCAAACGAATCGAACCAGGACCGACAGTCGCGGCTGGAGCCGGCCCGAAATCCCCCGCAGGCCGTGCCGGCATATTGGTTTACCCAGTGGATACTCGCACCCTAAGCTGCCGAAATGACGGATACCCGTTCGATACCCATCCCGCGTTCCCGCCCGGCGGCCGTCGGCGACGCCGCCGCATTCCTCCGCGGCCGCATTGTGGGGCCCCACCCGCTCGGCCGGGCGCACGCCGGACCGGCCCGCGCCCTTTTCCTGGAAGACCGTCCGACCTCGGAGTTACCCCCCTTATGCACCGGCATTTCCGCCTAGCCCCCGCGCTGGCCCTGCTCGCCGTCGCGACGCTGACCGGCTGCACGTTCCAGGGGACAGAAGCGGCCGGCTGCGACAGCCCCGGGGTCACGCCGAACGAGGTGAGAATCGGTCTCCTTTATCCCGACTCGGGCGTACTCGCGCCCACCTTCAGCTCCTCCCGGGCCGGCATCGATGCCCGGCTTGGCCTGGCCAACGAGCGCGGCGGCGTCCACGGCCGGAAAATCGTCTACGACTGGCAGGACGACCGCGGGACCGCCGAGGCGAACGGCCAGGGCGCCCGCACGCTGGTGGAACGGCAGAACGCCTTCGGCGTCATCGAGTCCTCCTTCTCCGCCGGCGGCAGCGCCCAGTACCTCGCCGACCGCGGTGTTCCCGTGACCGGGATCGCGACCGAGGACATCTGGTCGCACTACCGGAACATGTTCTCGTTCTCCTACACGGACGGGAACGCGGTGGACACCTTCGGCACCTTCGTGCACAGCCGCGGGGGAAAACGTGTCCTGCTGGTTCAGGCCGCATTGTCCTCCAGCGTCTCGGAGCTCACCTCGAAATACGACCAGAGCATCCGGGCCGCCGGGCTCGAGCCGGCCGGCACCCTGAACTACTCGTCGCAGGCCGACAATCCCGAGGAAACCGCGCGGCGGATCGTCGAGTCGGGCGCCGACACGGTCATCTTCCTCATCCAGCCGCCCGACTATCTCCAGGTGCTGCACGCCCTGCGCGGCGCCGGCCGGCAACCGGGGCTCGTCATGGCGGTCACCGGATACGACCAGCAGCTGCTGGAGACCTCGGGCGCGCAGGTGGCCGGGCTCGTCATCCCCGTCTTCTACCGCCCGTTCGAACTCGGCGGCGCGGCCGTCGAAACCTACGAAAAGGCGGTGACCCGCTTCGCACCCCAGCTCCCGCAGGCGCAACACGACTTCGCGCTGATGTCCTACGTCGACACTGACATGTTCATCCGCGGACTGGAGGCGGCCGGCCCCTGCCCCACCCGGCGGGCGTTCATCGACGGGCTGCGGTCGGTGACGCACTACGACGCCGACGGTCTGATCGCTCCGGTCGACTTCGCCACCGGCCTCGGCAGGACGACGAACTGCTATTCGTTCGTCCAGGTCAACCCGACGGGCACAGCGTTCGACGTGATCGACCGGGACCGCTGCGGCCGGGAGATCACCCAGTAGCGGCGCGCCGCCCCCGCGAGCCCTCCCCGGTCACCCGGCCGGGGAGGGCTCGCCCCGCCGACGACGCCGGCGCCGCCCCCCACCGGCGCCGGCGTCGTCACCAGGTGACGGGCAGGTGCGCGGGGCCCATGACGAAGTTCGACCGAGTCCACGCCATCTCGCCGTCGGGGTGGATGTCGGGGAAGGCCTGCAGCAACGCGGTGATCATCGTGATCGCCTCCGCCCTGGCCACATGGGCGCCGAGGCAGAAGTGCTGGCCCACGCCGCTGAAGGCGAGGTGGCGGTTGGGCGAGCGGGTGATGTCGAAACGCTCCGGGTCGGCGAACTCCTCCGGGTCCCGGTTGCCGGCACCGTAGTAGACACACACCTTGTCACCGGCGCTGATGCTCCGCCCACCGATCTCGACATCGCGCAGGGCGGTGCGGCGGTTGTAGACCACCGGCGTGACCCACCGCAGCATCTCCTCGACGGCGGCGGGCATCCGGCCGGTCAGATCCGCCATCAGATGTTCGCGCTGGTCGGGATGGGTGAACAGGGCGTGCAGGCCGCCGCCGATCAGGTGCCGGGTGGTGTCGCCGGCGCCGACGATGAGCAGGGTCATGTTGGCCGAGAAGTTCTCCAGGCTCATCGGCGCCCCGTCCAGCTCGCAGGCCGCGAGCATCGAACAGACGTCGTCGCCGGGATTCGCCCGGCGGTCCTCCCACACCTGGATCGAGTACTGGATCAACGCCTCGGTCGCGGCCTGGCGTTCCTGCTCGGTGTAGGCGCCACCGCCGAGGCCGATCTCGATGTACTCGTAGAGGCGCAGCGCATCCTCGCGGGGGATGCGCAGCACGTCGGCCGTCACGTAGGCCGCGATCTTCCCGGCCACGTCCACGGCGAGATCGCACCCGCCGGCCGGGCGGATCTCCTCGATGATCGCCTCGGCGGCGTCGACGAAGCGGGTCATCCGGCGGCGCACCGCCGAGGGCATGAACCCGGGGACGACCGCGCGGCGGATCACCGTGTGCAGCGGGGGGTCGAGGTTCACCATCGACTTGTCCTCGGTCTCCATGAAGTCCTCGATCATGGAGACCGGCCAGTGGGAGAAGTTCTCGTCGTCGCGGTTGACGGCGCGGATGTCCTCCCAGCGGGTGACCGCCCAGAAGCCCGGCCCGTTCGGCTCGTCGTTCCAGTGCACGGGGTCGTGCTCGCGCAGCCGGGCGTAGAGCCCGTGCGGATGCCCGTGCTCGAAGCTCGCCAGCGAGTACAGGTCGATCGATTCGGTCTCCATGATCGTCATATGGTCGCTGCTCCTGCGGTCGAGACGGCCGGGGCCGCGGCGGGCAGAGCGATCTCCTCGAGGATGGTCGCCGAGAGGGTCGTGATCGCGAGGCGGCCGTCAGTCTCGCGCAGTGTCACGTGGTAGTCGCCGACGCCGTGGGCGGTGCCGTCAGCCCGGCCCAGCCAGTACTGGAAGGAGCTGCGCACGTCGACGGAGCCGTCGGGCTCGACGTCGACGAGGAGGTTGGACACGAGGTGGCGGGCCCACTGCCGCTGGTCGAACAGCGAGGCCAGGATGCCCACCACGGTGTCGCGGCCGGAGAAGACCTGCTCGCTTCCCGGGCCGCCCTCGACGCTCCCGCCGGCCACGACGAGGGCGGCGTCCGCGGCGAGAACCTCCCGCAGGGCGCCCGCGTCGCCCTGGTCGATCGCCCGGCAGTAGCGATGCAGGACCGTGCCGGCGCGCCAGCCGATCTCGGCCAGCCCGCGGTCGTCCGGTAAGTCTGGCATGCGGTTACTCCTTTTCGTCCGATCAGCGGTTTCGCCAGATCAGCGGTCGATGACCATCCAGAGGTTCGCCACCGAGCTCCCCGCGTCGCAGACGACCGCCTGCCCGTTGACGAGCGATGCCTCGTCGGAAACCAGGAAGCGATGGACGCGCGCCACCTCCGCCGGGTCCGCGGCCCGGTTCATCAGCGCCTGCGGCCCCGGTCCGCCGGCCGGCCCGCCCGACGCCGACGCCGACGCCGCCTGGGCCTGGGCCTGGGCCGTGAGTACCGGCAGCACGTCGGTGTTCGCCAGCAGGTTGGTGGCGACCCCGCCCGGGCACGCGCAGTTGACCCGGATCCCATCGGCGACCAGCTCGAAGGCAAGGGCCCGCACGACGGCGACGATGCCGCCCTTCGACGCGCTGTACGCGGCCTGCCCCGCCACGCCGGTGAGCCCGGCGATCGACGCGGTCGCCGACATCGCCCCGCCGCCCGCGCGGCGCAGGGCCGGAACGGCGGCGGCGAAGGTGCGGATGGTGCCGGCGAGGTTGATGTCGAGGATGGCGGTCCACCGCTCCTCGTCGAGGTCCTCCAGCCGGCGCGCCACGGCCGGGCCGCCGACGGTGCCCGCGTTCGCGATCACCGTGTCGAGGTGGCCGAAGGTGGACTCGGCGGCGGCGACGGCCGCCTGCACCTCGTCGCGGCGGCGCACGTCCACCCGGTGGAAGACGGCCTCGCCGCCGGCGGCGACGATCTCCTTCGCCACCGCCTCCCCCTGCTGGTCGATGTCGGCAACGACGACCTTGGCGCCGTCAGCGGCGAGCACCCGCGCGGTCGCGGCGCCGATGCCCGACGCCGCCCCGGTGACGAGTGCCACCCTCCCCCGCAGACTCATGATGATCTCCGATCCTGGATCTTCCGACGGGTACGCGCAACAGACGTGACGCAGTGGCTGCTCAGAGTGCCTTTGCCGCAGCGGCAAGGCCTTCGATCAGGTCCCCCGCCTCCGCCGCCGAACGCAGGCGGTGGTTGGGACCGGCGACGGCCATCGTGGCCCCGGCCTCGAGGTAGGGCTCGGCGGCGGCGACGGTGCGCGCCACGTCGACCCCGCCGCCCGCGTCGGGCACGGGTGGCAGCGGCACCCGCACGACGAGCGTCGCCGGGTCGCGACCGGCGTCGGCGTACGCCGAGCGCAGCGCGGCCACACCAGCGCGCACCTGCTCGGGCCCGACGCCCACCGGCGTCCACCCGTCACCGAGGCGGGCGATGCGCCGCGTGTTGGCCGCCGTCGCGGCCACCCCGTAGTAGAGCGGGATGCGGGGCTGCACGGGCACGGGCCGCGCGGTCAGGCCCTCGAGGCGGCCGGTGTCGAGGCGGCCGGTGTCGAGCGGCAGGGAGAAGGGCTGCTCCCCCCAGACCACCCGGCAGGTCTCGATCACCTCGTCGAAGCGGCGCCGGCGCTCGGCCCAGACCAGTCCGACGCCGGTGTACTCCTCGGACTGCCAGCCGGTCCCGACGCCGAGCTCGACCCGCCCGCGGGAGATCACGTCGAGCGTCGCGACCTCCTTGGCGAGCACGAGACCGGCCCGCAACGGGGCGAGCAGCACCGCGGTCGACAGCCGGATCCGCTCGGTGACCGCGGCGACCGCGGCCAGCGACAGCAGGGGATCCGGCCAGGCCGTGTCGGGCGGATGACCCCAGGGCCCGTAGGGGTAGCGCGAGGTGTCGGGCGCCATCACGAGATGCTCGCCGAAGCACAGCGAGTGCAGCCCGGCCGCGTCGGCCTGGCGGGCCATCGCGAGGAAGGCGTCGAAGTCCCCGCCGGGGGCCAGGTCGGGCCGGGCGAACAGGCAGAGGTCCACGGGGGCGATCTCCCTCCAGCACCGGCTCGGCCGGTCCCCCGGCACCGTCGCCGCGAGGATTCGCAGACCGTAAGATCACCCCCAATTTTTGTCAACC
>NZ_JANEZT010000818.1 GCF_025403405.1 Frankia tisae | reverse complement strand
ATGAAGCGCTGCGGGGTCACGTCCTGCGACTCGGGCATGCAGACGCCGGAGTGGCGCCACATCATCATGAACACCAGCGGCGCGACGACGACCTGCACGGCGCAGTCCAGGTCGAGCGGGCGGAATTCTCCGCGCGCCACGCCGCGCTCCAGGATGCGCCGGATCAGGCGGTTGCTCGGCAGGACGACCTCGGCGCGGTAGAACGCCGCGATGTCGGGAAAGTTGTGCGCCTCGCTCAGGATCAGCTTGGACAGGCCCGACGCCTTGGTGGAGCCGATGTGCGTCCACCAGAGGTCGTAGGCATGGCGCAGCAGCTCGGACGTGCCGTGCGGGTACTGCTCGATCTCCACGTCCCATTCGGCGAAGTGGCGGCCCATGTTGTGGCGCACGACCTCCTTGAACAGGTCTTCCTTGCTGGGGAAATACAGGAACAGCGTGCCCTTGGAG
>NZ_JANEZT010000817.1 GCF_025403405.1 Frankia tisae | reverse complement strand
GTTTTTTCCATCGCAGTAGACGCTTTTTCAGAAACGTGCGGTGCGCGCAGCACCTTCAGCAGACGTTCTTCACGAATCATGCCAGCATCTCCTCAACTTGCTTAACAGCATCAGCAGTCATTACGACTTTGTCGAAGGCGATCAGGCTAACCGGGTCGATACCAGTTGCATCACGTACGTCAACCTTGTGCAGGTTGCGCGCAGCAAGGAACAGGTTCTCGTCCAGCTCACCGGTGATGATCAGCACATCTTCCAGAGCCATGTCTTTCAGTTTCTGTGCCAGCAGCTTAGTTTTAGGCGCTTCTACAGAGAAAGATTCGACAACGATCAGACGATCCTGACGTACCAGTTCGGACAGAATGCTTTTCAGCGCGCCGCGGTACATCTTTTTGTTAACTTTTTGACTGTGGTCCTGCGGACGCGCAGCGAAGGTCACGCCACCTGAACGCC
>NZ_JANEZT010000816.1 GCF_025403405.1 Frankia tisae | reverse complement strand
CGGTGCCGTCGGGGGTGCGGTCGAGGCGGATGTTGTGATCGTGGACGGCGTGGTGGTGGGCGGAGCAGATCAGCAGGAGCCCGTCGATGTCGGTGTCACCCCCGTGGATCCACTGGATGAGATGGTGAATCTGCAACCAGCGGGTGTGGCCGCAGCCGGGGTACTGGCAGTGGCCGTGGTCGCGGGCGTAGACGGCGTCGCGGAGTTTCTTGCCGGGGTGGCGCTGGCGGTGGCCGAGATGGAGCGGGTTGCCGGCCGAGTCGGTGACCATCCCGCGGAGGAACCCGTCGCAGCCGAGGCGTTCGACGGTCTGCCGGGACAGTCCGATCCCGCCGTCGATGTCGGCCCACGCCCCGATTCCGATCCGTGGCGTTGTCACCGGTCCCGCGGCGGGGCATTCCCCAGCACCAGCACCTGTGTCTGCTGCTCCGCCTGCGGGGGTGTCGGGGT
>NZ_JANEZT010000815.1 GCF_025403405.1 Frankia tisae | reverse complement strand
GCATCCGCCACCGCGGTCGAGGATGCCGCCTCACGGCGCGGTCGGCTGGACCGCGCGCCGCAGGTGCGCCTCGGCCGTCTGCGTGGAGACGCGGGCGGTCGGCTGATAATCGAAGCCGCCCTGTCGACCGAAGGACTCGATCCCGAAGGCGCGCAGTTTCGCCAGCGCCACCGCGACCCGCGCCTGCGCACCGTTGACGTAGATGGGATAGGCATTCGGCACGAAGCGGCCGCCCTCCAGTTTCAAATCGCCGTCGAACAGATGGTTCTGCGCGACGTGGGACCGGAAATCCTGCTCCGCGAGCGCGAGGCTGTTTCCCGCCTGGGACGCGATCACCTCGACGCCGAAGTAGTGCCGCCCTTCGACCGCCCCGTAGAAATCGGAATACATCGTCAGACGCTTCCAAAACCCCTTGTGCGAAAAGTTGTAGAGAACCGAGCAGTCGAAGCC
>NZ_JANEZT010000814.1 GCF_025403405.1 Frankia tisae | reverse complement strand
CATCAAGTACGAGGCGGTGCACGACATCCGCAGCTGGGCGGACCTGAAGAACCGGGTGGGCAGCGACCGCCGCTGCTACGGCTTCTTCCATCCGCGCCTGCCGAACGAGCCGCTCATCTTCGTGGAGGTGGCGCTGGTGAACGAGATCTCGGACAGCATCACGCCGCTGCTCGACGAGGACGGCGCGGCGGTGGACATCGCGCGCGCCAACACGGCGATCTTCTATTCGATCAGCAACACGCAGACGGGACTGCGCGGCGTGAGCTTCGGCGACTCGCTCATCAAGAACGTGGTGGAGACGCTGTCGGCCGAGTTCCCGCGGCTGCGCACGTTCGCCACGCTCTCGCCGATTCCGGGTTTCCGCGCATGGTTCGGCAAGCACTGCGCGGGCATGCTCGAAGCCATGGACGACAAGCGCCGCGCCGAACTGGGCCGTGCGATCGGCACGGAG
>NZ_JANEZT010000813.1 GCF_025403405.1 Frankia tisae | reverse complement strand
ATAAGAGCCAGCCGGAGAACACCACGCCGATCGAGGTCGGCGCGCGCCTCACCGCGGACGACGAGGCCGCCGCGCACCCCCAATCCCGGCTGCCCGCCGAGGCCGAGCCGCACGGGGACGCCGAGCTGGCCAAGCCGGACGGCCTCGGCGCGCTGATCAACCTGACCGGTCCGCTCGATCCGCACGAGCCCCCCGAGGAGACGGACCGCGTCGACTCGACGGCGCCCCTGTCGCTGGATGCGCTCTACGGCACGCGGCGCGGGCGTACGCCCGCGGTGTTGCCGCGGCGGGGTCGGCGCCGCACCCAGGCACTCGTCGGCGCGGCCGTCACCGTGCTGAGCCTGACTCTGGTCGCGCTGGTTGCCGTGCTTGACCTGCCGGGCTCCGATTCCACGGATCCACCGACCAGCACGGTGACCGCGCGCCCCCGCCCGACGGAGACGCCCTGGGCG
>NZ_JANEZT010000812.1 GCF_025403405.1 Frankia tisae | reverse complement strand
AGAGGTGTATAAGAGACAGCGTCGCATCCGGACGCGTCCTGCGGCCGGGACGTCCCCCCGGGCCCGGATGTTTTCGGAGAGATCACGCGGCCACCGGTGCCCGTGACACCCGGCACATCGGCATCGCCGGCCGGGCGGCGTGCGGGCGCCGGGCGGCCGGTGGGAGCCGACGAGCGTGCGGCGGCGTTCCGCAGGGCGAACGGCTCCGGGGCGATGCCGGACGACGAGGGTGAGGCCGGGGCGGCGCAACTGCCGTCGGCCCGCAATCCCGTGTCGGGTCGCGCGATGACCCCCTGGACGCCCACCGGTGCACCGGCGGACTGGGCGGCGCCGGGCGACGTGTTCGCG
>NZ_JANEZT010000811.1 GCF_025403405.1 Frankia tisae | reverse complement strand
TCGTACTGGTTGGCGCGCGTGGCCCAGGGCTGCCACGGGGATGCCCGGCCGCGCGGCGGCAGCGGCGTGCCGGCGAGCAGCTGGTCGTGCCCGTCGAGCATGGTCACGGCATAGCGGGCGAGCACCTCGGTGGGCGTGCCGTAGCGCAGCAGGCTGTCCACGGAATATTCGGCGAGCACGACGCCGGTGAAGCGGCCCTGCGCGACCAGCGGCACCTGCAGCTGCAGCAGCGGGGGGGCCTCGCCGTTGCCCGGGGCCGCGAGCGGCTGCGCGTAGACCGGCTGCTGCAGGTCGCGCGCGAGGCCGAAGGTGTCGGCCGCATCGCCGCTGCGCAGCACTTCGCCGGCCACGCGCAACTGCCCGCTGGGGAGGGTGGGCGCGGCGTGGCTGGCGCGGATGCGCCGGCGGTCGTCGATCCACGTGATCGCCTGCAGCTCGGGGTATTGGCTGATGA
>NZ_JANEZT010000810.1 GCF_025403405.1 Frankia tisae | reverse complement strand
TTCTTCTCGAAGAGGTCGACAGCCCGCATGCGGATGTCCTCTTGGGTTTCCCGCGGAAGAGCCCGTCCATCGATAATCATGTTTCTATGACAGCAGAATCATGCACACTCTTCAAATCGGACTAGTAGTAGCTGAAGAAGACGTCACAGAAGACGCGGGCGTCCTGGAGGGAACCGAAACGTCCTGGGAAAGCGGGACAGCACTTGAGTGTCTTGAAGTTCGCTTCGCTGTAGGGGTTAGTGTGGTGGTCGCGTTGACCTTCTGCGTCGGGTTCGGGAACGTCCTCGCGCTCGGGCTGCGTCTCGGTGTTCCGATGCGGGTAGCGCCGCCCCTACCTGTCAAGATGGTGCGAGACAGGCGATGTCTGTCAACCAGTGACGAGGGCGGGTAGGGAGCGCGAGCCAGATGGACACGGGGCTGACAGCAGCTCGCCGGCCGGTCGACGATGGTCCGGTG
>NZ_JANEZT010000080.1 GCF_025403405.1 Frankia tisae | reverse complement strand
CATAGTTGCCCCGGCGACCGCCGGGCGGCCCGCCGCCCCGACATCCTGGCGCTCGCCGTCGGCAGTGACCACGGCGCGGCGTCCGATCCCCGCGACCGCTACACCGGCCGGCCGACGCTGCGCGAGGGCGACCACGGAGCGGACGTGGTGGCGCTCCAGAACGCGCTGAACATCATTTTCGGCCACGAGGCGCCGACCGGTGATCCCAACCGCATCGAGCCGGACGGTGGTTACGGGCCACGCACCACCGCACGGGTCGCCTCTCTGCAGCGCTACGCGTCGCCGTGGTTCGGCCGCATCCCCGACGACGGCATCTGCGGGCCGAACACCTGGCGCAAGATCGGCTACATCCTGACCGGGATGAACCGCACCGTCTGAGCTATCCCGATCTGAACCGACCTGGATCCGCGTCCTGCCGGGTCGGCTTGCAACTCCCCTGAGTCAACATCGCGCCGCAGATCGCGCAGTTGCAGGAGGTTGTCGACGGTTTCCGACGCCGCAGGCGCACTCAACCTCATGCAATTGGTCCACCAAGCCCGAAAACGGGCAACCAGGCGCGTGCCTCAGCCGGCCCAGGCGGGACCGTCGGGCGGGGGCGCCGGGGCCAGGTCGGCTAGCTCCGCGCCGGCCGCGCGCAGCCAGCGCAGCGGCTCGGCCATCGCGGCCTGCGCGCCCCCCGCCAGCCGGGCCAGGGCGACCTCGGCGACGGCACCCTCCGGACGGGGGGCATCCACCTGGCCCGCCGCCAGGAGCACGGGCACATCCGCCGCCCGAGCCAGGGCCAGCACCCCGCCGACCACCTTGCCCGCCAGGGAGGTCCGGTCGAAGCGGCCCTCGCCGGTCACCACCCAGCCGGCCCCGGCGAGCGCGGCGGGAAGCCCGGCCGCCTCGGTGATCGTCTGGACGCCCGGCACCAGATCGGCGCCCCAGGCCGCGGCAAGGCCGTAGGCGGTGCCGCCCGCCGCGCCCGCACCCGGGGCCGTCGGGTCACCGCCGAGCAGCTCGGCCAGCCTGCGCAGCCCGGCCGCCAGCCGGTCGACATCGGCCGGGCCCGCCCCCTTCTGCGGACCGAACACGGCAGCCGCGCCCGCGGGGCCCAGTAGGGGGGCGTCGACGTCAACGAGGCAGCGCACCCCCCCGGGTGGCGGCGACTGCAGCCCCGACAGGTCCACCCGGGCGAGCCCCGTCAGAGCACCGCCGCCCGATGGCAGCTGCGCCCCACGTGCATCGAGGAAACGGGCCCCCAGGGCGGCGAGGGCACCGGTGCCGCCGTCGGTCGAGGCCGAACCGCCCAGTGCGACCAGGATCCGCGTCGCGCCGCCGGCCAGGGCGGCCCCCAGCGCCTCACCGAGGCCGATGGTCTGAGCCCGCAGGGCGTCCGGGGCCAGCATCAGCGGCAGGCCGCTCGCCCGCGCGAGTTCGACCACGGCGACGCCCCCGGGCAGCGCCAGCCATTCGGCGTCGTGACGGCGCCCGTCCGGGCCGGTCGCACGCACCGGATGGCGGACCGATCCGGGCACGGCGGCGGCGAAGACGTCCAGGGTGCCCTCGCCGCCGTCGGCGATCGGCAGCGCCACGATCTCGTCGTGGGGTCGCCGCGAGCGCCAGCCGTCCCCGAGCGCCGCGGCGACCTCCGTCGCGGTCGCCGACCCCTTGAACGAGTCGGGCGCGATGACCACCCGCCGCGGCCGGTCACCCGCCGCCGGGCCGCTTCCACTCACCGGGCGTACCAGGGCGTCCGCGTGCGCCCGGCTCAGCCCGCGGCCAGCGGGGCCGGCGTGGCCGGCGCGGTCAGCGGGGCCGGCGTGGCCAGCGTCGCGAGCCAGGCGTCGATGCCGGCCAGGGCCGCCGTCCGCACCGGCTCCGGGGCCGCGCCGGCGAGCACCGAACTACGCGCGCAGGCCGCCAGATCCTCGTCTGACAGGCCGAGCTCACGCCGGCACAGCTCGTACTCCTCCAGACAGGTGGGGCCGAACAGCAGCGGATCGTCCGCGTTGATGGAGCAGCGCACCCCGGCGCGCAGCAGTGCCGGCAGCGGGTGCGCGGCCATCGACGGCACCACCGACAGCAACAGGTTGGAGGTGGGACAGACGTCCAGGCAGGTGGCACGGTCGAGCAGCTCGTCGACGAGCGCCGGGTCCTCGATCGCCCGGATGCCGTGCTGCAGGCGGTCGGCACCCAGGGTCTCGATGGCGCCACGCACCGACTCCGGGCCGTCGAGCTCGCCGGCGTGCGGAGTGGACAGCAGGCCGCCCTCCCGGGCGAGCCGGAACGCCGCCGCGAACGGCTCCGGCGGCCAGCCGTTCTCGTCGTTGTGCAGCCCGAGGCCGACGACTCCCCGGTCGGCGTGGCCAAGGGCCATGCGGGCCACCTCCACCGCCTGCTCGGGGGAGTCGTAGACGCGGTCCACCGCGGCCATCCAGCGAACCGTCACCCCGTACCGGGCACCTGCCTGTTCCGATCGGGCCAGCACGGTCTCCCAGGCAGCCTCGGCGCTGCCGAACACACCCAGGTGGGCGTACGGCCAGAAGCTGGGCTCGAGGTAGACGATGCCCTCGTCCGCCGCGTCGCTGACCATCTCGTCGACCAGCCGCTCGAAGTCCGCCGGCCGGCGGAAGACCGGCAGGATCCCGCCGATCACGTCGCTGAAGCCGGCAAATTCGGTGAATCCGCTGGTACGAGGGGTCGGGATGCCCGCAGAGGCGGCGAGATCGGCGAGCGTCGCCGGCCGCATCCCCAGCTCGAAGTGCAGGTGCAGATGCCCCTTGGGCAGGGAACGGAGGTCCCGCATCGACGTCCTTCCTCCTCGCGGCACGGCCGGATGCGCCGCCCCGACGTTCGGACTATCACACGCCGTCGGGGGCGGTGGATCGAAACGTATGCCGGTCCCGCGAAGCCATGTCCGGCGGGCGGAAGGTTGTTACCTACCCGTCACCTCCCAGCGGGCGGGGGTGCGGGGAACGGTGCCGGGCGGCCTGGAAGCAAACGAGCGGTGCGGCCGGTCCAGCAAGGGGACCGGCCGCACCGCTCGTTGTTCACCGCTGCTCGTTGTTCACCGCTGCGCGGTGGTCACCAACCGCCGGCGGGGCTTCCCGGAGTCCGGTCCTGGGCGCCCGAGGGCCGGCCACCGGCCGCACCGCCCGATCCGGGGGTGTACGGTGCGCCACCGCTGCCGGGAGCGCCCGAGGAACCACCCGAACCGGGGAAGCCCGAGGCGCCCGGAGCGTCGACGGACCTGTCGTCCGGCGCCCGGTCCTCGCGGTAGCCGCCCGCGCTGCCGGCAGGCCCGGCGGCGTCGGGCCGGGGCACCTCACCGCGCCAGGAGCCGGTCTCGGTCTCGCGATGCTCGATGAACGACTTGAACCGCTTGAGGTCGGCCTTGACCCGCCGGTCGTCCAGGCCGACGGCGGCACCCGCCTTCTCGGCGAGCCCCTCGGGCTTCCAGTCCATCTGGACCGTCACCCGGGTCTCGTCGTCCGCAAGCCGGTGGAAGGTCACCACGCCGGCATGGGTGGTGCCTTCGGTGCTCTTCCACGCCACCCGCTCGTCGGGCAGCTGTTCGGTGATTGTGGCGTCGAACTCGCGCTCCTGCCCACCTACCTTGATTTTCCAGTGGGTGTGGGTGTTGTCGAGCTGCGCGATGGATTCGACACCGTCCATGAAGTTCGGGAAGGACTCGAACTGGGTCCACTGGTTGTAAGCGGTGCGAATCGGGACGTGGACTTCGATCGATTCCTGTACCGTGCTCGCCATGTTGCCTCCCGGCTGACGTCGGTGTCGGATGCAACGCTCATCCCCAGCCCGCAGCCACTAACACACGGCCGAGCAGGACATCGGGGACGGAGCACCGCAGCGCGGGGGACGAGGCCGGCCTCTCCGGCGGCACCGAGCCGCAGGTACCGGGCCCGGCGAGGTCGGCGGCGAGGTCGGCGGCACGGCCTCAGGCCGCCACGGCGGCTTCGGCGAAGCCGCGGATGACCGGGTGCGGGCGGCTGGCGTCGGAGCCGAGCTCCGGCGGGAACAGCGTCGCCAGGAAGAAGGGGTGGCCGGGCAGTTCGAGGATGCGGACGTCGCCGGACTCGTCCACCCCGCTGAACCGCAGGCCATGGGCGAGCAGCAGGCCGACGTGGTCCGGATTGATCCCGTAGGAACAGTAGTAGCGCTCGACCGTGCGGTCCGCGCCGATGACCCGCTCGGAGAGGGAGTCGCGGGTGATCCGGATAGCGCCCTCGTGACGTTCAGGGCACACGCGATCGGCACGATCGGCGGGTGGGGCGCGGCGAGCGCGCCGGCCTCGCTGGCATACGGGCTGCCCGGCACCAGCCAGACGCCGTCGAAGCCGTCGAGCGTCCCCGCGGCCGCCGCCTCGTTGGTCGGGATCCAGTAGGCGTCCACCGGCAGCCCGTCCCGCCGGCGCAACGCATCCAGCAGGCCGGGGATGCGGCCGTGGCCGACCTCGTCGACGCCCGGTGGATCGACGCGCCCGAGGTGGCGAACGCGGTGGCCGATCTTCGGGTCGTGACCGGAGAGCCGCGGTTCCGGGCGCAGCTGCGCTACGACGGCGCGGACGTCGCGAGCCTGCTGGCGCTGATCGCCGCCGGTCACGGCCTCGGGTTGCTTCCCCGTCTCCGGCTCGCCCCCTGCCGGCCGCTCGCACCGGCCGGGGGCGGCGACCGCCACCACGACCGGCATGACGGCGACCGAGACGGCTCCGGTGCTTTCCGGGCGGACCTGGTCGGCATGCCGCCCGTCGGGGCCGCCCCGGAGTTGCGAGCCGAGCTGCTCTGGACCGGCCGGCCGGGACCTGCGGCGCTGGCGCTGACCCGGGCGCTCGGCGGGTGACGGCCGGGCCCGAACCGACCTGAGTCCGCCGCTGGTCCAGCGCGCCGGGCCGACCGGGGGGTAGGCTGGAGGTGTTGCTTGTTTCTCGGTGCGTGACCTAACGCTAGAGAACGGCACGACCAGACCACGGATCGGTCGGGGTCTGGTGCGAGGCCGGTACGCGAAGGACGCCTACCGGGAGCGCGGCAAGGAGAAAGTATCGTGGCGCAGGGTACCGTCAAGTGGTTCAACGCGGAGAAGGGCTTCGGATTCATCTCCGTCGACGGTGGCGGCCCGGACGTGTTCGTCCACTACTCCTCGATCGTGGCGGACGGCTACAAGTCCCTGGATGAGGGCCAGAGCGTCCAGTTCGAGATCGTGCAGGGCCAGAAGGGGCCGCAGGCGGACAACGTGACTCCCGCCTAAGGTCGCACCACCCCAAGCTTTGCGTTCGGCGCGTGGCTCCTCACCGGAGCCACGCGCCGAAACTGCGTTGAGAGCCCGGCGGCGCGCGATCGTGCTGCGCCGATGTCCTCGTTTCGCGCAGGTCGACCTGCGCGAGGTACCCGACCGTGGATCTGGCGCCGACGACGCTGGCTCTGGCCGCAGATCGAGGCGCCCACGATCGCCTGGTCGAGGCGGCGCCGGGACCCCTCCCTCAGCGGCGGGGCAGGCGGACGACCGTGATGAAGAAGTCGTCGATGAAACGCACGTCGTCGACGAATCGATCGAAATCAACCGCCTTCGTCACGTAGGCGTTGGCATACAGGTTGTAGCTGCGCAGGATGTCCTCGGCCGCGTCCGACGTCGTGAGCACCACGACGG
Organism: Frankia tisae; assembly: GCF_025403405.1. Classification (GTDB taxonomy): domain Bacteria; phylum Actinomycetota; class Actinomycetes; order Frankiales; family Frankiaceae; genus Frankia; species Frankia tisai. Next base: position 14,386 of record NZ_JANEZT010000080.1, on the reverse strand, counting down.
GGATGCGGCGCAGCTCCTCGTCATCCTTGATCTCCGCCAGCACCTCGATGCCGTTGCGGCGCGGGAGGTTGAGGTCCAGCAGGACCAGGTCGGCGGCGGGAGCGTCGGTGAACGGCTCTTCGCGCCGCAGGAAGGCCATGGCCTCGATGCCATCGTTCACGACGTGCAGCTGGCCGCTGATCCGATCATCGGCGAACGCCTCGCGGGTCATGAGGACGTCCCCCGGATCATCCTCCACCAGCAGTACGTCGAACGAGTTGACGGGCAGACCCGACGTCATCTGGCACCTCAGGATTTGTGGCCGACTCGAAGCGCGGTCGGCAGGGTGAGAAAGTGGGAACGCCGCCGGCCGGAAGTCCGCATACGGACCCCGAATTGAAGCCTTTCTGACGGTACGCCAACTGCCTGGACCTGTCGCCCCCCACATCCGTAGCGGCACCGACACCGCCCGCGCACCGCGGACGCAGGTGTGGTGATGGTCATATTCGAATGCCCCGATCGGGGTATTCGCTTTCGACGGTCGGCGCGGGGTGGCACCTGCTCTACCCGAAGGGACGTAGTCTCGGGTATGCGGGCACAGCCGAACGCCGTCGGGCGGCCGGACGTCAGCGAGCGTCCGGACATCAACACGCGGGCGGACATCGTGACGCTCGTCACAGAGTTCTACCGACGGGCGTTCGCCGATCCGCAGCTCGGCCCCATCTTCGTCGACGTCGCGCAGCTCGACCTTCCCGCGCACCTGCCGGTGATCTGCGACTTCTGGCAGGCGGTGATCTTCCGGGCCGGGACCTACCGGCGCAACGCCTTCGGGGTGCACGCCGAGCTGCACGCCCGTGTCCGGCTCACGCCCGAGCTGTTCACCCGCTGGCTGGAGCTGTGGATGGCGACCGTCGACAACCTGCACAGCGGTCCGCACACTGATCGCGCCAAGCTCCAGGCCCACCGGATCGCCGAATCGATGAGCCGCCGTCTCGCCGACGCCCCGCCTGCGCCCGCGGAGGCGGAGACCACCCCCGCCAGTTACGCCAGTTCCGGCGCCGTCACGGCCTCCGGTCGGCGTCGTAGGCCGTCCGAGCCCGACTGATCTCGGCCGCCGACCCCTCGAACAGGTCGGCGAGGACGCGCAGCTGCGCCGCGACCAGGCCGCCCAGCGGGGTCAGCGAGTACTCGACCCGCGCCGGGATCGTGCTGACCACCTCGCGGAGCACGAGACCGTCGCGCTCCAGGAGCTGCAGCGTCCGGGAGAGCATCTTCTCGCTGACACCCTCGACACGGCGACGCAGCGCATTGAACCGGTAGCTACCCTCGCCCAACGCGAGCATAGCGAGCATTCCCCACTTGGACCCCACGTCCTCGAGCGCCGCCCGCGAGCTGCAGCCCCGGGCGAAGACATCGCTGACGAGCTCATCGCTGGGACCGACCTCCCCAGGACACGGCTCGCCCACCGCCATATCACGCTCGCAGGACATGACCACAAGCCTACGATCCCGCCTGGGACTGTCGCTATCTTATGGTTAGTACTTACCAAAGGAAACCACAACCAACAGGGAGAACATCCATGGCCACCATCGCCGTCACCGGCTCCACGGGACACCTCGGCCGGCTCGTCGTCGAGGAGCTCCTCCAGTCCGGCGTCGAGCCGTCGACAATCGTCGCGGTGGCGCGGACGCCCGCCCGCGCCGCCGATCTCGCCGAGCGCGGGGTGCAGGTCCGGGCGGGCGACTACTCGGACCCGGCAAGCCTGCCCGCCGCCCTGGCCGGGGTCGACACCCTGCTGCTCGTCTCGGGCAGCGAGCTCGGCCAGCGCGTCGCCCAGCACACCGCCGTGATCGAGGCGGCGAAGGCGGGCGGCGTCGGGCGGATCGTCTACACCAGCGCGCCGCGGGCCGACGTGACCGACCTGTCCCTCGCCGCCGAGCACAAGGCCACCGAGGAGGTGCTCGCGGCCGCGGGGGTGCCGTTCACGGTGCTGCGCATCAACTGGTACTACGAGAACTACACCGCCCAGCTGGGTCAGTACCTCAGCCAGGGGTTCGTCCTCGGTGCCGCGGGCGACGGCCGGATCAGGGGGGCCTCCCGGGCCGACTTCGCCGCGGGCATCGCGAAGGTCCTGACGACCTCGGGACACGACAACGCGATCTACGAGTTCGGCGGCACGCCGTTCACCCTCGCCGAGCTGGCCGCGACGATCACCGAGGTCACCGGCACCACCGTCACCTACCGAGACGTCACGGTTGCGGAGCTCGCCACCGCGCTGGGCCAGGCCGGGCTCGACGAGACGACCGCGGGCCTGTTCGCCGGCATCGACGGGTCGATCCGTGGCGGTGCACTCGACGTCGACGCGGACGACCTGCAGCGGCTGCTCGGCCGGCCGACCTCCAGCCTGGCCGACGCCGTGCGCGCCGCCAAGATCTGACTCCGCCCCTCACCACGCCGCCCGGCCCGGCCTCGCCTGCCCTTGCCAGCGGGACGAAACGGGCACCGAACCCTCTGGGCGCATAAGGCCGAACCCGGGCGGGGCCGGTTGCGGTGCGTTGTGCACGGTCCGAGCCCCGGGACCGTCCACAACGCACCACACCGCACCACACCGCACCGACCCCGGCGGGGCCGCTGCGGCGGCGGCGGCCAGCCAGGGCCAGGAAAAACTTTTCCTTGGACTTATCCTTAGGTTTTTCCGGGGCCTTGGGATCTTCGCATCGAAAGCCACTGAACACGGATCGACTTGTTTACGCTTCCTTTACAGCCGATCTCGCCATCCAGAGCAGTCTCCTGTTACGCTTTCCTGGAAGCCGCACGTAAGGCCGAACCGTAGAAATCGGACCGTTTCCGGTGGCACGGATTCCGTGATCGACGACGGGGTCCACCATCGATCCGCGGGTCACCGCGGTCCCGGCCCGCCTTCAACACTCGACCCGTCCCGGCGACCGGTAAAGAAGGCACTCATGACGTTTGTCGTCACGTCCGCCTGCATTGATGTAAAGGATACCGCCTGCCTGGGCGAATGTCCCGTCGACTGCATCTACGAGGGCGCTCGGAAGCTGTACATAAATCCAAACGAGTGCATCGACTGCGCGGCGTGCGAGTCGGCCTGCCCGGTCGACGCGATCATGAGCGTCAAGCTGGTACCACCGGCGGAATTCGAGTTCATCGTGGACGAGGCCCGCTTCTTCAACACCATCCTGCCTGGGCGGGATGTTCCCGTCGGCGATCCGGGCGGCGCAGGCAGGGTAGGCCCGATCAGGGCCGACACCCCCTTCGTCGCGGGGTACGGACGCTGACGGCACAAGCCGCCGGCGAAGGCTGACGCGGCCACGGCGTCAGCGGGACCGCCGGCTACGGCCGGTGCTCAGGACCACCCCCGTCCGGGCACCGGCCTTTCAACTTCACACCACCACACCGCCGGCCGGCCGCAGCAATGCGGCCGGCCGGCGGCATTTCCATGCGTCGCCGCCATGCATCACCGCCATGCGTCGCCGAGTGAATTCTGGTCTCTCTCATTCCGGTAACCCCAAGGATTTTCGCCCTGGCCGGTCCCCCACGCGGGGCCATTCGAAGTGGCATTCCCACCGGGCATTCCCACCGGGCATTCCGAGGCGGCCGCTCCGGCCATGCCACCATCGGGCCCGGACGCGTCAGAGGGGACCAGACCGACCGAAGTCGATCTGGTCCCCTCTCATCACGGGACGGGCGGTCCGCCCGGCCACCCGTCCGCCCCGGCCGGGGGCGCAGCTCCCCGGCCGGCGGTCTGGTTGCTAGCCGGCGACCACCCAGGAGTCACTGCCCGTGAGCAGCGACCGCAGGTCACCACGGCCGTCGGGGCGGGCCGTCGCCAGCCGCTCCTGGTAGAGCTCGTCGAAGCTCGGCTGGGAGACCGACCGGTACACCCCGATCGGCGGCTCGGCGAGCGACGTCTCCGCCAGGCGGGCGAGCCCATAGGCGTAGGTGGAGTTCTGGGTGCCCGGGTCGTGGACGACGACGCGGGAGTCGCCGCCGTGGCCGATACCCAGCTCACCGGTGCTCGGGTCGCGGACCACGCCCCACTGCTCCTTGGCGCCGAAGACGATCGGCAGGCCGGGCGAGAGCCGAATCGGGCCGTGCTCGGGCGCCGCGGGGTTGTCCGGCTCCGCGGGGCTCTCCTGGCCGGCGGCCCGGCTGGGCTGACGGGGGATCGCGCTGAACGTGGGGCAGCCCTGCCTGATCTCCACCAGCGCCGCGCCCTTGTGTGCCGCGGCGGCGGTCAGCGTCGCCGTGAGGTGGCGGCGGTCGGAGTCGATCGTGCGGGCCACGAACGTCGCCCCGGCCCCGAGCGCGAGCGCGATCGGGTTGAACGGGTTGTCGAGTGAGCCGAACGGGCTCGACGGACCGATCGTGCCGACCTTGGACGTCGGCGAGGCCTGCCCCTTGGTCAGCCCGTAGATGTGGTTGTTGAGCAGCAGGATCTTGAGGTTCACGTTGCGCCGCAGCGCGTGGATCAGGTGGTTGCCGCCGATGGCCAGCGCGTCGCCGTCACCGGTGACGACCCACACCGACAGATCCGGCCGGTTGATCGAGATGCCGGTCGCGAACGACGGCGCCCGACCGTGGATGGAGTGGATGCCGTAGGTGTCGAGGTAGTACGGCAGCCGCGAGGAGCAGCCGATGCCCGATACCACCACGGTGTTCTCGGGCGCGACACCGAGGGCTGGCAGCAGCCCGCGCATCGTCGACAGGATCGCGTGGTCCCCGCAGCCGGGGCACCAGCGAACTTCCTGGCCGGTGGTGAAGTCCGCCACCGTCGGCGCCCGCCGGCCGCTCGTGCCGCCGACCGGCTCCTCGGCTTTTCCGTTGACCGTGCTCATCGTCCCGCCTCCCGGGTCACGTCGTGCTGGTTGGCAGTGGCCGTGCTGGCGCGGGCCGCGGGCTTCGCCGCCCCCGCCTCCGACATCGCCGCGAGGCGCGCGCCGACGTCGCCTACCGGCTTCGTACCGGCGGCGCCCGAGGCGTCCTCGTCGATGCCCTGGATCACCCGAGTGATGACGGAGGCGAGCTCCGCCGTCCGGAACGGCATCCCGCGGGTCTGGTTGTAACCGACGGTGTCGATGAGGGTCTCGCGGCGCAGGTGGCCGGCGAGCTGGCCGAGGTTCATCTCGGGCACGAGCACGGTGTGGTACTCGGAGAGCACCGAGGCGAGGTTCGCCGGCAGCGGCACGATGTGGCGCAGGTGGGCCTGGGCGACCTTCATTCCCTCGGCCCGCACCTGCCGGCAGGCCTCCCCGATCGGGCCCCACGTCGAACCCCAGCCGATCACGAGCACGTCCGCACCGGATCCGGGCGGACCGCTCGGGTCGTCGACCTCCAGCGGCGGCACGTCGATGCCGTCGATCTTCGACTGCCGGGTCCGGATCATGAGATCGTGGTTGTCCGGGTCGTAGGACACCGCGCCGGTGAGGTCGGCCTTCTCCAGACCGCCGATCCGGTGGGTCAGCCCCGGGGTGCCGGGGATCGCCAGCGGCCGGGCGAGGGTCACCGGGTCACGCGCGTACGGCAGGAAGATCGGGTTGCCGTCCGCGTCGACCCCGTTCGGCTCGGTGGCCAGGTCGATCCCGATGAACGGCAGCTCCTCGACCTCGGGGACCCGCCAGGGCTCGCTGCCGTTGGCGATGTAGGCGTCGGAGAGCAGGATGACCGGGGTGCGGTAGGCCAGCGCGATCCGCGCGGCCTCCATCGCGGCGTCGAAGCCGTCCGCCGCCGAGCGCACCGCGATCACCGGCATCGGCGCCTCGCCGTGCCGGCCGTAGAGCGCCTGCAGCAGGTCGGACTGCTCGGTCTTGGTCGGCAGGCCGGTGGACGGCCCGCCGCGCTGCACGTTGACGATGACGAGCGGCAGCTCCATGATCACGGCGAGGCCGAGCGCCTCGGCCTTGAGCGCCATCCCGGGACCCGAGGTGACCGTCACCCCGAGCATGCCGGCGTAGGACCCGCCGATCGCCGCGCCGATGGCCGCGATCTCGTCCTCGGCCTGGAAGGACCGCACGTCGTTGGAGGCCAGCGCGGCCAGTTCGTGCAGGATCTCCGACGCCGGGGTAATCGGGTAGGCGCCGAGGAACAGCGGCATCGCGGCCTGGTGCGCCGCGGCCACCAGGCCGTAGGCGACGGCCTTGTTGCCCTTCATGTGCCGGTAGGTGCCAGCCGGGAGCGGGGCCGGCTTCACCTCGTAGACGTTCGCGAAGGCCTCGGTCGTCTCGCCGTAGATCCAGCCGGCGCGCAGCGCGGAGACGTTCGCGGCCTGCACGTCGGGCTTCGAGGCGAAGCGCTTCTGCAGGTAGGCGATCGTGTCCTCGATCTGCTGGCTGAACATCCAGGACACCAGGCCGAGGGCGAACATGTTCTTCGTCCGCGCGGCGTCCTTGCGCTTGAGGTTGTGATCGGCGACGGCGGCCGCGGCGAACCCGGTCAGGTTGATGGCGTGCACCTGGAAGGCGTCCAGCGAGCCGTCGGTCAGCGGGTCGATGTCGTAGCCGGCCTTTTCGAGCCCCAGCACCGTGAACGAATCGGTGTCCAGGATGATGACGCCGCCGGGGCGCAGCTCGGCGACGTTGGCCTTCAGCGCCGCGGGGTTCATGGCGATGAGGACATCAGGCTGGTCACCGGGAGTCCGGATGTCGTGGTCGGCGATGTGGAGCTGGTAGCTCGAGACGCCGGCCACGGTGCCCGCTGGGGCGCGGATCTCCGCCGGGTAGTTCGGCAGCGTCGCCACATCGTTACCGATCGCGGCCGCCTGGGCGCCGAATCGGTCACCGGTGAGCTGCATCCCGTCGCCGGAGTCGCCGGCGAAGCGGATTACCACGTTCTCCAGCCGTCTGGCCCCTTCGGACCGTTCGGACAACTGCTCGGTGGGCATGAGGGACCTCATCTCAACGTCGCGATCCCGCGCCGGGAGTGCCAGGACCACGCGTGGCGAGACTGGCAGCGCGGGCCGGTCATCAGGGCAGGGCAGACCGAGGAACAGGAAGCTCCGGGGTCCGCCCCGGGGTCGGGGAGACCTCGCCGGTCCAGCCAGCGGCGGGCCGGCCGCTCGCCGCCGGCAGCTCGGGCTCCCCGGGTTCGGCGGGCGGGGGGACCTCGCCGGACCCGACCGCCCGAAGGGACTGCACGCGCAGCACGGCGCGGGCCACCGTCGCGGCGGCGGCGTGGATCTGGTCCACGGTGGTGAACCGACCCACGCTGAACCGCAGGCTCTCCCGCGCGGCGGCCGCCGAACGGCCCATGGCGAGCAGCACCGGGGACGGCTCGCTCCCCCCGCCGTGGCAGGCGGAGCCGGCGGACACCGCCACGTCGGGCAGGCAGGACTGGACGGCGTCCGCGTCGGCGCCGACGAAGCGCAGGTTCAACGTGTTCGGCAGCCGGACCAGGCCGGGCCGGGCGCTGCCGTCCTCGACCGGCCCGTTGACCTCCAGCGCCTCCGCGCCGAGCCACCCGACGAGCAGGTCGAACAGCAGGTCCGTCTGGGCCCGCTGCCGGATGGCCTCGTCGTCCATCATCGCGGCGGCGATGCGGGCCGCGGCACCGAAACCGACGATGCCGGGGGTGTTGAGGGTGCCGGCGCGCAGGCCGCGTTCCTGCCCGCCGCCGTGGATCAGCGGCGCGAGGCGGGCCCGCACCGACCGGCCGGCGATCAGCGCACCGGTGCCCTTCGGGCCGTACATCTTGTGCGCGGACGCGACGGCGAGGTCGATCCCCATCTCGGTGACCGAGACCGGGATGCGGCCGAACGCCTGGGTGACGTCGCACAGGAACAGGGCCCCCGCCTCGTGGGCGAGGGCGGCAACCGGTCGCGGGTCGTTGAGCGACCCCGTCTCGTTGTTGGCCGCCATGACCGCGACCAGGGCAACCTCGTCGGCCTCGCCGCGGCCCCGGGGGCCCCCTGAGCCCTCGGGATCCGCGGCCGACCCAGCGGTGGACGGCGGCATGGGGTGCAGCAGCGCGCGCAGGTGGGACAGGTCAATGGCGCCGTCCGGGTGCACCCGGACCGTCTGCACGCGGCCCCCGTGCAGCTCGACGGCGGCCTGCGCCGCGGCGCGGACCGCCGGGTGCTCGGTGGCCCCGACCAGGACGCGGCGCCGGTTCGGGGGCGCCGTGGCGAGGACCCCGGTGATCGCCAGGTTGGCCGCCTCGGTCGCGCCGCTGGTGAACACCACGTCGCGCGGGCGTGCGCCGGCGAGGATGGCGACGTCGCGGCGAGCCCGGTCGACGAGCCGGGCCACCGCCTGACCGGCCGGGTGCGGGCTCGCCGGGTTGGCGAAGTGCTCCCGCAGCAGCGGCAGCATGGCGTTGAGGACCTCGGGGTCGACCGGCGTCGTCGCATTGTGGTCGAGGTAGATCACGGCGTGCTCCCCGGGCCGCAGTCCGGGCAGGCCGGGTCGCGCCGGGTCCGCGGGGTGCGCAGGTCGACGTCCCACAGGTCGACATGGACGAGGCGGCCGACGGCCGGCTCGGCGAAACCGCCGACGACCTTGAGCGCCTCCGTCGCGGCCAGGCAGCCCACCGTGCCCGCGATGGCGCCGAGCACCGGGAAGCCGAGCGGTTCCCAGGCCGGGTCGCCTTCGGGGAACACGCAGCGCAGGCACGGCTCCCCCGGCCGGACCACCATCAGATACGCCTCGGTGGCGTTCATCGCGGCGACGACCAGCGGCACCCCCGCCCGCACGCACAGCCGGTTGATCAAATACCGCTCGGGAAAGTTGTGCCGGGCGTCGACGACGATGTCCGCCTCGGCGATCAGGCCGGGCACGGCCGGGTCCGCGAGGTCGCCCGGATGGATCAGGATGAGGCGGCCGACCCCGGCGGCGGCGAGATAGGTCGCGGCCGCCCCGCCGACGCCGCCGACGCCGGCGCCGCCGGCGCCGGCCACCAGGACCGTCGCCTGGCTCAGCCGCCGCTGGGCCGATACCCCGAAGCCAGGGATGGTCAACTGCCGGTCGAAGCGTCGAGAAGTCTCCGCCGCAGGCCGCGCCGCCTGTACGGGCAGGATCCGCGCGGGCGGGCCGGGGCACATCGACCGCAGGCGCGGGTGGGAGTGAGACCGAGCAGTGACCATCGAGCTCTCCGCGGATTCGGCAGGACGGGGGAAGACGACCCGATCAGTCGGGTCGGTCGGGACCGGGTGGTCGGAACCAGGTGGTCGGGACCGGGTGGTCGGGCGGATCGCCCGCTGGGGGGTGGCGGCGCCGGGCGGCCGGCAGGTCCGCGGACCCGCGGTCACCCGCCGCCGTCACCCCCGTTCGGGCGGGGCGCCTCAGGCGACCAGCGCGACCCGGCCGATCTCCGGCAGCTCCTGCCTGAGCCGGGCCTCGATCACGCCGGTCAGCGTCGCGTTCGCGCTGGAGCAGCCGCCGCAGGCACCGGTCAGGCGCAGGTGTACCTCGGCGGAGCCGGGCTGCCCGCCCCCGGCGAGGACGGCGACGACCTCGGCGTCCCCGCCGTCCCCGCGCAGCAGCGGGCGGATCTCCTCCATGATCTCCTCGACCTGCTCGCGCAGCTTCGCGTCGGCCGCGGTGCGCTCGGGATCGTCGGACGAGCCGAACGACGACCCGCACCCGCAGGAGCTCTTCGCGTTCGGGTTGGCGAAGGTGAAGCCGGAGGAGGTCAGCGTCTCGGTGTAGTCGACGCGCATCCCGCGCAGCAGGTCGACGCTGGAGGTGTGCACGACGACGTCAAAGCCGTCCTGCGGCAACACGACATCGCCGGTCTCGGCGCCGGGCACGAGGGCAAGCTTGTAGGTGTAGCCGGAGCAGCCGCCCGGGTCGACCCCGATGCGCAGGGCGAACCCCTCGGTGCCCTGGGTCGAGCCGAGCAGGTGGCGCACCTGCGCCACGGCCTTGTCGGTCAGTTCGATGACGGTGGCGGTCGCGGTCATGGGGTGCCTACCTCCGCAGGGGTGCGGTTGGAGACGAGGCGGGCGCCGACTTCGGCCACCGCCTTGTCGATCAGGTCGTAGATCTCGACCGGCTCGATGCCGGCCTCCTCGAGCGCCTCACGCGGCCCGAGGCCGATCTTGCTGCACAGCACGGCTGCGCAGTCGGACAGCATCTCGATGGTGCGATCGAGCTTGGAGACGTCCTCGTCGCAGTCGGACGGGCCGTTGCAGTAGCGGTCGACGTCGCGGGTCTGCACCAGGCGGGCCCAGCCGGGACCGCCCTCATAGATCCAGAACTCGCCGGCGTGGCCGAAGTGCTGGTTGACGACGCCGCTGCCCTTGGTGGCGACCGCGACGAGGACGACCTCGTCCGGCCGGACGGGCTCGGCCGCCGGCGCGTCGGGGGTGCGCGCGCCGGTGGAGATGTTGAGGGTCTGCCGGGTGGCGGCGACCTCGGTGCGCCAGCGCTCGATCTCCTCGTGCGCCTGCTGGCGGCCGGCGAGGTCGTAGCCGATCTCCCGGCCCCGGAACGTCTCGGGCAGGAACTCGTCGCCGCGGTCCTCGCCGAGCAGGCCGACCGCGTCCGCGCGGCACTGCCGGCAGTGGCGCATCATGTTCATCTCGGCGCCGTCGTCCTGCTCGCACCGGTCCTGCAGGGCCTTGAGCTCCTGCGGGGTCGGGCCGCGCTGGCCGGTCAGGCCGAAGTGGGTGCCGTGCTCGGGGGCCGAGACCAGCGGCATCACGTTGTGCAGGAAGGCCCCGAGCCCCTTGACGGTCCGGGAGACCTCGACGAGGTGCTCATCGTTGATCCCGGGGATCATCACCGAGTTGACCTTGCAGAGGATCTTCCGCTCGGTCAGCGCCGCAAGCCCCGCGAGCTGCTGCTCAGAGAGGATCTTCGACGCCTCCCGGCCGGTGTACCGCTTGCCGCGCCAGGTGATCCACGGGTAGATCTGCTCGCCGACCTCGGGGTCGATCATGTTGATCGTGATCGTGACGTGGTCGACGTTGAGGTCGGCGATCCGGTCGACGAACTCGGGCAGCCGCAGGCCGTTGGTCGACAGGCACAGCTTGATGTCCGGGCAGTCCCGGGCCACCAGTTCCATCGTGCGGAAGGTCGGCTTCGGGTTCGCCAGCGGGTCACCGGGCCCGGCGATCCCCAGCACGCTCATCTGCTTGATCTCGCTGGCGACCAGCTTGACCTTGGCGAATGCGTCTTCGGGAGTCAGCAGCGTGCTCGTGACGCCTGGCCGGCTCTCGTTGGCGCAGTCGAACTTCCGGTTGCAGAAGTTGCACTGGATGTTGCAGCCGGGCGCGACCGCGACGTGCATGCGGGCGTAGTACTGGTGCGCCTCGGCGCTGTAGCACGGATGGTTGGCGATCTTCTGCGCGATCTCCGGGTCCTGCACGGGAGCGCTGGTGCCGCAGCTCGTCGTGCTCGCGCAGCCGCTCACCGACGGCCGTCCTTCACGCCGGGCGTGCCCGCGCCGACAGTCTTGGCCGGCGGCGTGGGCTTGGCAGACGGCGTGGGCTTGGCAGACGGCGTGGGCTTCGCGGGCACAGCCGGCGCCGCGGCCTCGGTGTCCGCCTTGGCGGACTTGCAGTTCGAGGACCCGTGCTTGCAGGACTTCGCCGCCGGCCCGGCGGCCCCGTCGTGGGTGCTGTGCGCGGCGGGCTCGGCTGGCACCTTCTCTGCCACCAGGACGGCGGCCGGGGCCGAGCCCTCCGCCGCAGCCCCGGCGGCCGTCGTCTTCGCGGCCGGCTGCGCCTGCGCCGGCTGCGCGTCCCCGGGCTCCTCGTCCGCTGCATCCTCGACGGCGGTGAGCTCGCGCTCCAACGCGCCGACGATGCGGCCGTTTTCGAAGGCGATCGCGTAGACGATGTGCTCCTGCAGGTACAGGCCGACGTTGATGACCTGGCCGCGGGTGCCCTCCTCGACCAGGATCTCGCCGATGGAGATCGCCGGATCCGGGTAGGTGCCGTCGTTACGCAGCGCCTTGGCGGCCATGACGACGTCGCCGACGTCGTAGGTGTTGCTGGTCATCGGGACTCCTCCGTCGGCTCGGACGTTTCCGACGGCTGGGTGGACCCCAACCGCTGCACGGTGATCTCGGACGCCGGCACGAAGGCCGCCGCCTGCGGTGCGCGATCCTTCAGCACCTTGAACAGGCGGTGGTCCAGCGCGCCGGCGTTGGTGAACGCCTCGTAGGAGCGGACAAGCGCGTCGCGGTAGTCACGCAGGAGATGCCGTGGGTTCTCCGCGTCGGCTCCGGCTTCGGGCAGCTTGGCCAGCTCGCCGGCGAAGTGCTTGAGGATGTGCAGCCGGTTGACGGCCACGACCCGCGGGTCGTAGTCGACCTCCAGCAGGGTGAAGTACTCCTCCGCGGTGGAGCAGCGGTGGAACTCGGCCAGTTGGCCGGCGTCGGTGGTCGCGCTCATCGCGACGTCTCCTTCTCGGCCAGGCCCTCCAACAGGGCAATCTCGGCGTAGGCGTCATAGGTTCGGCGGGCGACGTCGAGCAGGCCCTCCCAGCCGATCGGGAGGTCCTCGGCGAGGTCGTGAAGATCGAGCTTGAGTTGGGTGGCCTTGCTGTGGAGCTTGCGCAGCCGCTGCTGGGCGGCGGCGGTGTCGAGGCCTGCGGTGTCGAGGCCCGCGGTGTCCGGGGCCGGCGTCTCAGGAGTCATCGCGGGCGACCTCGCTCCAGCGCTCGATCAGCTTGGTCGCCCCGCTCACCAGGGCCTCGCCGCGGGCGGCGAGCTCCTCGAACGAGTTGAAGCCGAACCGCTGCACGTCGCGCAGCGCATTGTCGAGCACGACGAGTCGGCCCGCAAAAATGATCACCCGGCCGAAACCCTCGCTGTTGAGGTCGAGGATCGTCGTGGTGAACGCGCCGGTCGCCTTCTCGGTGGCGGCGGCGATCGCCTGGTAGAACGACCGCAGCCGGGCCCCGGTGGCGATATCGAGGTCACAGTTGGTCGCGATCGTGCGGCGCTGCTCCTTGGTCAACACGAACGGGGCGAGCAGCTGGTCGTCGGAGAACCGATCGAGCTGGCCGTAGGAGTCGCCGGCCCGGACCTGGTCGAGCAGGTCACGCAGGAAGTCCTTCGCCTCGCTCATGCCGCGTCTCCCTTCAGAACGGCGGCGACGCTGCGGGTCCAGCTCTGCGCGGCCGGCTGCGACTCGCTGTGCTTGAGGACCTTGCGCAGCCAGGGCGGCGGAGACCCGGCCAGCGTCGCGACGTAGCGGGTCAGCAGATCGGAGACGCTGGCGCCCTTGGCCACCTTCACGGGATGGATCTTGGCCTTGACGACCTTCGCCGCGGCGGTGCCGCCGATGTCGGCGATGTTGAGGATCGCGCAGTCCGTGACCGCGGCCAGCCTGGATTCGATCTTGTCCTGCTCGTCGTCGGACGCCGCCTCCAGCAGGCGGGTCTCCAGCAGGTGTGACCCCTCGGGGCCGACCTCGTAGACGTCGAACCGTCGGCACCAGCCGAAGTGCTGGTCCACAGCGGTGCCGTCGCTGGTCGCGAAGGCGATCTTCAACACGGGGACTCCTGGAACAGGTTGTCGAGTTCGTCGGGTTCTGCCGTGCCGCGCCCCTGCTGGGGGATCTCGGGGCCGGCACGATGACCGGCCGCGGCGGATTCGGGCGACGCGGGCAGCGACGGCCGACCCGGCCGGGCGTGCCCGTGCCCGTGGTCGAGGACACGGTTCGCCGCGTCGATCAGTAGCCGCAGGCTGCCGACGTAGCCGGCGGTGCCGGCCAGCGCCGCTCCCAGCCGGTCGAAGATCGGGAACCCGATCGGCAGGAACGCGGCGCCGATCCGCTCCGCGATTCCCCGGGCGTGGCTGGAGCCGAGAACGAGCTCGGCACCGGCGGCCTGCGCCCGTTCGGCGAACTCGGCCAGGTCGCCGATGACGACCTCGGCCCAGGGCGCGTCGGCGAGGGCCGGCGCCGGGGTCGGCGACATCGCGGTCACGATCTCGGCGCCGACGTCGCGCAGCAGCGAACCGGCGGCCAGCAGGGTCTCGGGCTCCCCGGCGATCGCCACCCGGACGCCGCCGAGCACGAAGTGCGCGTCGAGCAGGCCGTCGGCGAGACGGGCCCGGTCGCGGCGGACCCGCTCGGGGGCGGTCCGGCCGGTGAGCGCCATCAGCTCGGTGACCAGGGCGTCCATCTCGGTCAGACCGGACAGGTGCCGGTGGCGCAGCAGCGGGGCACCGGTGCGGGCGGCGAGCAGCTCGCCCGCGGGGGCGGCGGTCGCGCCGGCGACGAGGACGGCGCCGGCGTGGCGCAGCGAGCGCAGCTCGGCGACGCCCGTGCCGCCGGTCGTCGTCGGCTGCCAGGCCGGGGCGAGATGGCCGTCGACCGAGCCGGACAGGTCCGGCACCAGTACGGGGTCGAGCCCGAACGCCCGGACCAGCCCGGCGACCTCGTCGAGGTCGGCCGCGGTGAGTGCGGGACCGGCGAGGACGGCGACCAGCTTGCGGT
>NZ_JANEZT010000809.1 GCF_025403405.1 Frankia tisae | reverse complement strand
GCCCAGCCCGCCCCCGGGATCGTCGCCCGCCGCTACGTCGGCTGTGCCGGCGGCGGCGAGGTGCTGTTCGACACGGTCGTCGGCGGCACCCACCTGTGGCCGGCGAGCCCGGAGGCCCGCCGTGACCCGCGCGACTCAGCCGCCGGGCGGACCTTCGACGCCACCGGTGCCATCCTCGACTTCTTCACCGCCCACGAGGGCACCGGCGTCGGGATCGGGGCTCCACAGGGGTACAGCAGGATCAGTTCGTCTCGCGGGCCGGCCACCTGACCCATGCCGACGGCGGAAGATCAGGGCTGGGCCGTCGTCGTGTTCGGGTTCCGGGTCGGGTTCGGTAAGGATCCCGGCCGCTGCTCGCCGGTGAGGAAGTGCCGGATCGCCTCGACGTCGGCGGGAACGATCGGGCCAGGGGAACGAGCAGGGGCGGCCGAACCGGTGGCCGAACGGGTGGTGGAG
>NZ_JANEZT010000808.1 GCF_025403405.1 Frankia tisae | reverse complement strand
GGGGATGGGCCGTCCGACCCGTACGCCCGTGTCGAGGCCGACCCCGACGGGCAGCTGCTGCTTCCGTTGACGCGGGTGCCCCGGGTACGCCATCCAAGACCAGCCCGTGGGGTGCCTCGCCAGCCACGCCCGGCGAGTCCTGCCGGCGGTTCCCGGCCGCGACACCGCCAGCTGACCATCCCCTTCGGCGAGGCAGTGGCCCCAGGCGGGCGCTACCTGCCCCGCGAAGGCGGGGCGTGGGTGGACCGCGACGGCCAGCAGCTCCTGCCGTTCGAGGTCGACCAACCCAGCCCGCCCCCGACCGTCCGCCCTGGTCGACGACCTCCAACAGGCCCGCCTGACCCCGGCAGGCCGGGTAGCGCCCGGCCGGCGGCGCCACGGTCGGCCGGACCGCGGCCAAGGGCACGGCAGCTGGAGCTGCTATTCGACCCCTACAAGGGCATCCGCCCCGACAGCAC
>NZ_JANEZT010000807.1 GCF_025403405.1 Frankia tisae | reverse complement strand
GGCCGGGGTTCTTGAGCTTCAGCATGCAAGGGTCTCCTGAAAGAAACGGAGAGACCCTATCGCACCCCGCCGGGCGCGGCTGTAGGGCATCCGCCCGAACCGGCGGGCGGTGCCCTGTCCTTCAGCGCACCATGCAGGGCCGCTTGTTGTCGAAGCGCCAGCCCGGCACCAGGTACTGCATGGCGACCGCATCGTCGCGCGCGCCCAGGCCGTGCTGCAGGTAGAGCCGGTGCGCGGCATCCACCGCGTCCATGTCGAGTTCCAGCCCCAGGCCGGGACGCTGCGGCACCTGGATCCGACCACCCTCGATTCGGTAGGGCGCGCGCGTGAGGTGCTGGCCGTCCTGCCAGATCCAGTGGGTGTCGATGGCCGTGACCTTGCCGGGCGCCGCGGCCGCCACGTGGGTGAACATGGCGAGCGACACGTCGAAGTGGTTGTTGGAGTGCGAGCCCCAGGTC
>NZ_JANEZT010000806.1 GCF_025403405.1 Frankia tisae | reverse complement strand
CGCCAACCACGGTACTTTAATTGAACTGATCTGGACAATTACTCCTGCTCTTATTCTTATCGCAATCGCCTTCCCTTCATTCAAACTTCTGTACCTAATGGACGAAGTATTCTCACCTGCTCTAACTATTAAAGTGGTAGGTCACCAATGGTACTGGACTTACCAATACAGTGACTTCGTTAACGATGACGGAGACTCAATCGAATTCGATAGCTACATGATTCCAGAATCAGATCTAGAAGACGGACAACTTCGACTACTTGACGTAGACAACCGAGTTGTTGTTCCAGTTGACACACACATTCGATTCGTAGTAACAGGTGCAGACGTACTTCACGACTTCGCTGTTCCATCACTAGGACTAAAAATTGACTGTACACCAGGACGGCTGAACCAAACTTCTGTACTGGTTCAACGAGAAGGAACATACTACGGACAATGTTCAGAACTATGCGGTGT
>NZ_JANEZT010000805.1 GCF_025403405.1 Frankia tisae | reverse complement strand
GCCCTGTCGTGCGCATCGGGTGCGGCATCAAGATCATCGAAGTCGAACAGGACGAAATCTACATGTCGCCGGGTGTCCGCATCTGGCGCGAGGAAGGATCGTATGACGAACTCTGAACGCACCACCAGCACCGCCGATATTCCTAAAGGCTCGACGCCGCTGCCGGCGCCGGTCCTGGAAGCCTACAAAAACCTGATCGACGTGTGCAGTGCCAACAAGGTGCCGCTGCGCACCCTGTTCTCCGTGGACCACATCGAGAAGCTGCACGAGGCTACGCTGAAAATCGAAGAGTTGGAGAAGATCGTCAAGCAGCGTGGCAAACTCATCGCCCTGTACGAAAAAGACCTCGGCCTGGACGAACTGTAAAAACGACGACACGGCGTTTCCGTGTCACCCACTTTCCACCATTAGAAGGAACCGCCCATCATGGCAACCAAAAAGCCCGCAGCATCGTCCCTCAAC
>NZ_JANEZT010000804.1 GCF_025403405.1 Frankia tisae | reverse complement strand
CTCTTAACCATCTTCCCGGAGTTTTTCGCTGGCCCGCTCGACCATGGCATTGTCCGGCGCGCGCGGGAAAACGGCCTCGTCCAGATTTTCGTGCAAGACCTGCGCGAGTTTACGAAGGACCGCCACAAAACCGTCGACGACCGCCCGTTCGGTGGAGGCGAAGGCATGGTGTTGAAGCCCGACCCGCTGTTCGAAGCGGTGGAGAAGATTCTGGGCCGGGGCCTTGGCGATGCCAGGAAGCAAGAACTTCTTCCCGAAGACACTGCGATTGTCTTGCTTTCGGCTGCGGGTCGCCTGTTCACGCAGGAAACGGCCCGAAAGTTCGCTTCGCTAAAGCAAATCGTGCTGATTTGCGGCCGCTATGAAGGCGTGGATGAGAGGGTCGCCCAGCATTTGGCGACCGAGGAAATCTCCGTCGGTGACTACGTGTTGAGCGGCGGCGAACTCCCTGCGGCGATCGTG
>NZ_JANEZT010000803.1 GCF_025403405.1 Frankia tisae | reverse complement strand
ACCGGCACCCCGGCGTTGATCGCCAGATATGCCGCCCCCAGCCGGAACCGGCCCCGCGCCCCGTCCTTCGACCGCGTCCCCTCCGGGAAGATCACCAGGTTCCAGCCGTCGCGCAACAGGTCCATCGGCGTCGACGACGGCGCCCCGCCGCTGCGGTCGATCGGCACCGTCGCGAACGCCAACGCGCTGCCCGCACCCCGCCACACACTGTCGAAGAAGTAGTCCGCCGCCGCCGTCACCGCCGTGCGCGAACGCACCCACCCCGGCAGCGAACACAGCAACAGCGGCGCATCGAGATGACTGGTGTGATTCGACACGATGATCACCGGGGTGTCGCGGACGGTGTCGAACACCTCACCGCCGTGCGCGTGCGCGGTCAACGAAGCGTGCAGCAGCGGACTCATCACCCCACCGAGGAACGCCGACCGGGTCGCGCGCGCCGCGCCGCTACGCGCCCACCCGG
>NZ_JANEZT010000802.1 GCF_025403405.1 Frankia tisae | reverse complement strand
TCCCTCGATAGTGGCATTTTTATTCTGCTTTCTTTATTGAAACTTAGTCTGTTTCAAACGCTTGATTCAGCGAGGCTTCAACGGCATCAATCCGTGCTTGGCATACTTTATAGGCATCAATGGACTGCTCTACAATAGTCATCAGTGCGTCAATATTGGGCTCTTGGCTATTTTGCAAGCGCTGTGCATTTGTTTTTAGCACCTCATAGGCGCTTTTAAAATCAGTTGGCTCGGTCATGGTTATTCCTGTTGATTGATAGGTCAGTTTTTTGGGTGTTTAGCATTGACAGTGGCTTGTAGATAGCCATCTTGTAGCTCAATGGTTATGGTTGAATTGGGTTCAACTTGGGCAATCGAAGTCATCACCGTATTGGATGCAGGATGCGAGGTTCTGATAATCGCATAACCACGGGTTAATACGGTTGACGGATGCTGCAACAATGTCATCTCACGCAGTTGGTTGG
>NZ_JANEZT010000801.1 GCF_025403405.1 Frankia tisae | reverse complement strand
GTTAGACAGCCTACAGCAAGACCAGTGTCTATTCACTTTCCCGCCACGTCGACAAACGTGTCGTATGTTATGGAACTAGTTCCTCGGGCTATAAGGTCGGCTTCGTAGTTCCGAGTAGATGAAAGTAAGGAAAGTTCTCTTCATCAAAACGTTCTCGGATCACATGAGTAGGCATCTATGCGGCCGAGTGAAAGACAGTCGATGTCTGCTGCTCCGGGATGTCGCGTATGTCATACGCAACGGGACGATAACGCGAGACAACTCGGAGATGATGCTGTACGAGTACAGCACATTCTATCTTGCGTTATAACTTGGAGAAGAACTACGCACTACAAGTGCGATCGCGGTCAAAAACAAAACGGACTGAAGGTACAGCCTATTGGCTAGATCATACGGACTCGAAGCCTCCCATGCACAATCAAGCGCTCACTCCCTTAGCTCACTCAACAATTATATTGTACGAGTAGAC
>NZ_JANEZT010000800.1 GCF_025403405.1 Frankia tisae | reverse complement strand
TAGCAGCTCGCCGGGCTGTCGGGCCCGGGGTAGGACCCCGAGCAGCCGATCACCGTCAGCCTCATCCTGGTCTCCCCCCGACCGGTGTGCGTCCGCCGGCGTACTGCGCCGCCGTGACCATCTCGGGACCCAGGAAGCGCCGCCCGATCGTCTCGAACTGCTCGGGCGAGCCGGTGGTCCAGAAACGGTACGCGGGGTCGCCCCCCGCGCGCATCAGCCCCGTGTCGGCCAGCACCCGGTAGACGTCCTTGGCGCACTCCTCGGCGCTCGAGACCAGGCTGACCTCCTCCCCCATCACGTAGGAGATGACCGCGGTCAGCAGCGGGTAGTGCGTGCAGCCGAGGACGAGGGTGTCCACGCCCGCGGCGGTCAACGGGTCGAGGTACTCGTGGGCGGCGGCCAGCAGCTCGTCGCCGCCGGTCACCCCGGCCTCCACGAAGTCCACGAACGACGGGCACGCGCGGGTGTGC
>NZ_JANEZT010000007.1 GCF_025403405.1 Frankia tisae | reverse complement strand
CTGGGACAACCGGGCGGCTGTGCATTACGCGGTTCGCAACTACGGGTCGACGCCGCGCCTGCTCGAGCGCATCCTCATCGCTGACGAGCCGCTCTACGCCGACCTGTAAACCGCTGCCCGGACCGGCGGCCGGACGGCCCTGTCCCCCGGAGGGCAAGGCAGGCCGCCGGTCTCAGCCGTGGTTGGTCAGGCCGCCGTCGACGAGCAGATCGGTACCGGTGATGAAGGAGGCGTCGTCGGAGGCGAGGAAGACCGCGGCCCGCGCGACCTCGTCGGGATCCCCGAGGCGGGGGACGAGTGAGAGGCTCAGCAGCGCTTCCCGGGCGCCGGGCAGGGCGAGCTGCTCGGCCGAGCCCGGGGTGTCCATTGCGCCCGGGCTGATGCTGACGGCGCGGATGCCGTACGGCGCCCCCTCGGCCGCGATGACGTGCGTCATCGCCAGGACGGCGGCCTTGGTCGCCGAATGCGCGATCCCGCCCGGACCACCACCGTGCCCGGCCACCGACGCCGTGTTGATCACTACCGGTTTCGCGTCCGTGCCGGCGCTCGCCTTCAGGTGCGGCCAGGCCGCCTTGGTCACGAGGAAGACGATGCTCAGCTCGTTGCGGATCGAGAAGTCCCACTGCTCGACCGTCATCGTGTCGAGGGTGGCGAACACGCACGCCGAGGCGTTGTTCCACAGCACGTCGATGCGTCCGTGGGCCCGCACGGCCTGGTCGATCCAGCTCTCGCACGCGGCGTAGTCGCCGAGGTCGACCGGCGCCGTGCCGAACATCCGACCACCGGCGGCCTTCACCAGGGCCTCGGTCTCGGCATTGCCCTCGGCGTTGAGGTCGCAGCCGACGACGGTGGCGCCGGCGGCGGCGAACCGCAGCGCCCCGGCCCGGCCCATGCCGCTCCCGGCACCCGTGATCAGGACGACCTTGCCGTCCAGCGAACCCGTCATCGTCAGATCCCCGCCCCGGCAGCGGCCCCGGAACTGGCGGCGGCCGCGGCGACGACGGTGCGGACCTGGGCGATCGTCTCGATCCGGCACAGTTCGGCCCGCACGTCGCCCGTGCGGTGGGAGGTCACGCGGGCGGTGGCGAAGTAGGTCCCCGGCCGGTCGTAGGTGTGCGTGGTCGCCACGGTCAGCTCGGCGGCGGTGCCGTCGATCTCGGCATGGCGCAGCGGGTAGGTGCCGGTGCCGTCGAAGTCCCACTCGATCGAGACGATCGTGCCGGTGCCCGGTGGGACGGCGGCGGTGACCGTCAGGGTGACCGGCTCGCCCACGCCGACGTCGGCCCGGGACCCGCCGTTCGCCGTGGCCGACGCGACCGGCTGGATGCCGCCCCGCTCGGCCGCGCTCGCCGGCAGGTGCACCCGGCCGTCGGCGAAGGTGTGGTGGGTGCCGCTCGGCTCGACACCGTTCTCCACCCAGTCGATCAGGTCGAGCATCGACTGCTCGGTGATGCCGCGAAAGTCGATGAGCCGGGTCGCGGCCACGCGGTTCGGCTCCGGCGGGACCATGCCGTACGGGCCGTGCTCGGCGTACTCGGTCCAGCGGATCCGGAAGTTCGCCCGCGCGCCCGCCTCGCCCTGGGCCTGGCGCACGGCCCGGTCGTACAGGGTGCCCCAGGCGGGCCAGACCGACGAGTCGTGGGTGTGGTGGAGCCAGAGCACCTTGCCCTCGTACTGGCCCGAGTAGCAGACCCCCATCAGCGAGGACATCCGCGGCACGGGGTGCTGCGGATGGATCGGCCGGCCGTCGACCAGCAGGTGCGCGAACGCGGGGTCGTCGGTGACGTGATGGCGGGCGAAGTAGCAGTAGGCGAGGAACCTGCGGTTGTCGACGAGCACCTCGTCGCCCGGCTCGACACCTTTGAACCGCAGGACGTTCGCGTCGCCCTGCCCGTCGCAGGCGAAGACGTCCCCGGCCGCGCCGGTGGCGTACAGTGACCGCCCGGCGGCCTTCCCGGTCAGGATCTTCACGCCGGTCCCGACGCGATAGCCGCCCTTGAGCCCCTCGATCTCGACGGCGTAGGGGAAGTCGTACGCCTCGCCGCCCGCGCCGACGATCGCCGCGAGGATCCGCATGGTCTGGAACTCGGGTCCGGCGAAGTCGGGCGACTCGTTCAGGTCGCGGGCCGACAGGGTGCGCACGACCCGTCCCGTCTGGTGGATGAGGTCGGCCTCGACCAGCTCGGGCGCGTCGTGCCCGACGTAGCCCGGCTTCGTCCAGAAGTTCGCGAAGTAGTCCGGGTCCTCGCGGTGCAGCTCGTCGGCCAGCGAGGTCCACAGCCACATCTGGCCCATCGGCTCACTGATCATGAACTCGTTGCCGCGGGGGAACCCCTGCCGGTACAGCGACGCCAGTTCCTCGCGCTCGTGCGTGCCGAGCCCCTCGAACGGGTTGCCGCTGCCGCCCGGCGCCATCCGGTCCGCCAGCGCGATGATCCGGTCGCGGCCCAGCAGCCGTTGGACGTTGAACATCTGGCCGAACGACATGATGCTGCCGGCCTTGACCCGCTCGGTGTTGCCGGGCTCGGCGATCTCGCCACCGCTGGTCGAGGGCATGCACCCGTCCCACACCCCGGGCGCGTTCTCCAGACAGAGCGGGGAGCGCCGCCCGCCGCCGCTGCCGCCCCAGACGTAGCTGTGATGGGGAGCGCTGCCATACACCTGGGCGGCGACGTACTTGGACAACCGCGCGGACTCGGCGCTGGCCCGGTGGCCGTAGAGTGTCGGGTCCTCCCCGGCCTTCGGGTCGTAGTCGTCGCCCTTGTGGCCCTGATTCGACTCGACCATGTAACCGCCCAGCCGGGCGCTCATGTCGATGCGTTGGAACATCTCGCCGAGAATGCCGCCGCCGAAGGTGACCGCGTGGCCGCCGTTGCCACCTTCCAACGGCTGGAACATGCGACCCGTGTAGTACTCGGCGGGCGGGAGGTAAAAGGCGAACTCGGTATCAGTACCCTCGAATCCGCCCTGCACAAAACGGTGCGGCGACGGACGCTCACGCTGCTCGTCCACCTCGATGAACGGCGTCCCGAAGAAGGAATCGGTGATCTCGTACCCGGATAGATCGATAGCGCTCATGAGACAGCTCCGTCTTCGTCGCCCTCGGTTCTCGCCGTGCTGTGAGAACTGCAGCGTCGCAGACCATCCGTCGACATGTCAACGCTGTTCACCCGTCCGGGTCCGACCGGGCAGGCGACCCGGTGCGGACAGGCCCACCGGCTGGCGATCTTCAGGTATGTCCCGTCGACGCACTGCACGTCCGATCCGCCGGATAGCGCCGGCGCGGCAGGCGCTACGGTAGCCGTCAGGCCGAGCGTGGCCGATGCT
Organism: Frankia tisae; assembly: GCF_025403405.1. Taxonomy (GTDB): domain Bacteria; phylum Actinomycetota; class Actinomycetes; order Frankiales; family Frankiaceae; genus Frankia; species Frankia tisai. Next base: position 40,465 of record NZ_JANEZT010000007.1, on the reverse strand, counting down.
TCCTCGGTCGGCCGGCGTTGGGGTGTGATGGTTGAAGGGCGCAGACCGGGTCGGTTCCGGGTCGGATGATCGATCTGGGCGTCGATGGCTGGTGGTCGGAGTGGTCGCGGCCGGGATGGTCTTCTCGGCGCTCGGACTGCTGGTCGCCGTGGTCGTGCCGCCCTTTGCCAGCGCCGACGAGGCGCAGCACACCGCGTACGCGCTTGACGTGGCCGACGGATCGTTGCCCTCGCTGGACTCACCCGTGCGCTCCCGCATCCCGGGCATGCCGGGGCTGCCGGCCAGCTGTCGCGCATCGCCCCGGCAGGCCCGAGTCGCGGTGGACACGCACGCCGACCACCTGTGCGGGCGGCGGCTCCGCCGGCCGCTGACGAACTTCGATCTTGTCTACACCGCGAACCATCCGCCGTTGTTCTACGCGGTCGAGGCCGTCCCGCTGCGGTCGGGCATCGCGTTGGGTCACCCGCTGGCCGGCTTCCGTGCCGCCCGAGGGGTCAACATCGCGCTCGGGGTGACCGCCCTGATCGCGACAGCGGCCCTGGTCCGGGGGCTGCTGCCGAGACGGCCGGCCGTCGCGGTCGGGGCGGCGGCGATCACCGGGGTTGTCGGCCTGTTCGTGTTCCCGGCCGGGCAGGTCTACAACGACACGATGGCGGTGGCGACCATCACCGGTCTGCTCGCCGTGACCGTCGCGATCGCGCGCCGGGGACCGGGGCCGCGAACGCTGCTGGCGCTCGCGGTGCTCGGCCCGGCCGCCGCGGCCAGCCGGGCGAGCGGGGCGGTGGCGTTGATGCTCGTCGTTCCGGCCGTCGGTGTCACCGTCGCGGCGCGGACCGCCGGCCGCTTGGCTCGGCGAGCCGGCCGCGGCCTGGCCGTGGCCGGTGGGCTCGCCGCACTGACGTTCGCCGCGACAGGCTGGTTCTACCTGCGCAACGTGCACCGGTACGGTGACCCCACCGCCTTCGGCCGGATTGCCGCCATGCTCCCGATTCGGGGGCCGCGGCCGTCGGCGCGGCAGGTGGTGCGCGATCCCGATTTCTGGTGGAACGTCTACCGCGGTTTCTTTGGTCGTGTCTCCCTGCTGACCGGCTACGCCGAGAAGATGGCCGTCGGGTTCGCGGTCGTCACCGGTGCGGGTGTGCTCGCCGCGGTGGTACGGGTCCTGACGGCGCGGATCTCGGCGGCTCGGGCCCCGGGCTCCCCGGGCTCCCCGGGCTCCCCGGGCTCCCCGGGGCCGGAGCGGTGCCAGCCAGGTGCTCGGCTGGCCGGGAGCGTCGTGTGGATCCTGCTCGCCGCGCACTGCCTGCTCGTCGTCGCCACGCTGGTGGGCTACGCAGCCGCCGGCGGCGCGGCGTTCACCCGCTACCTGCTGCCGATGCTGCCGGTGCTCGCGTTCGTCGTCGCGGTCTCCTGCCGGGCGCTCCCGCTAGGACGGCGGGGGCTGCCGACGGTCGGGCTCGTCGCGGCACTCGCCATGCTCACCGTGGTGATGATCACCCGCGAACTGGCGTGGCGGAATCCCGCGCTCGCGCCCCTGGCGCCAGTGGACCGGCTGCGGGCCGCCTGGGCGGCCGAGGTGCCCGGGCCGACCGATCTCGCGCTGTCCGCTCTGGCGGGATTCGCCCTGCTCGGCGGTGTCCTGCTGGCCGTCGCCCTGTGGAAGCTCGGTGACCCGGCGGTAGCCGGCGGCGGTGAGGTCGGCGGCGGTGAGGTCGGCGGCGGTGAGGCCGGCGGCACGCCGCCACGTGAAGCCGTGCACGAGGGGCCGCCCGGCGGTGTCGCCGGGGTCGTACAGCAACGCCGGAATCGCCTCGACGTGACCGTCAGCGCCCGACGTCGCGGTAGGGCGGCTCAGGGATTCCGGCCGGCCCCGCGCGCTGTCAGGTGATCGTCGGACCGTCCGGCGCGTAACGGGCCTGGAGCCGGGTGAGGGTCGCCTCGATGCCAGCCGTGTTCGTCTTCGGGGCGCGGATGAGGTCGTAGTAGTGGATCGTGGCCTTGATCCGTCCCATTGTGCTGTAGTCGAAGGTCTCGGTGACGCGGGTGGATCCGGCTGACTCCGGGTCGAACTGCCAGCGCCACCGGTGCCCGACCGGATGCCGCCACTCGATGAGGCGGTTCTCCTCGAACGCCGTGACCCTGCTGGTGATGCGGTACGGCAGGCCGTAGGCCTTCATGTTCACCGAGAAGGCCGCGCCCTCGGTCAGCCGGGGTGGGCCGGAGACAGTGGCGCGGACGGTGCCGGAGCCGTCGAGCTCGCGGTGCCGGCGCGGGTCGGCCACGATGGCGAACAGTTCGCTCACCGGCGCGTTCACCAGGACCGACCGGCTGATCTGGTTCGGTCCGTTGTCGATGACGGACACGGTCATGGTTCTCGTCCTCGCCGCTCGTAGGGTCGTCGGTGGGGGTGCTTTCCGTTCCCACGGTGTCGCGGCATCCGGTGGCAGCCAAACCCGTACCCGCGAGGGTGTCTCACCCGAGTCTGGCAGGGAGGCGAACGGACCCGCCTGCCAGCAGGAGTGCCGCCGCCGCCGTCCTGGGCCACGTCGACGAAGTCGGTATGAGTGGTGTGATCGTGTCAGGCCCTCCCGGCCCCGGCCCCCTACCAGATGCGGACGCGGTCGGGCGGGTCCAGCCACAGCCCGTCGCCGGGGGTGGTGCCGAAGACCTCGTGGAACTCGTCGAGGTTGCGCACGATGTTGGCGCGCAGCTCCGGCGGGCTGTGGGGGTCGGTGGTGAGGTACTGCCGCTCGAGCTCGAGCCGCCGCTTGCTGCGCCACACGTAGGCCCAGTTCATGAACAGCCGCCGCCGGTCGTCGCGCGACGCCTCGCCGCCCTGGGAGATGACGTAGGCGTGGTGCGCGATGGTGAGGCCGCCGAGATCGCCGATGTTCTCGCCGACGGTGAGTGCGCCGTTCACCTTCTCGCCCGGCAGGTTGCGCGATTCGAACGCGTTGTACTGCTCCACGAGCGTTTTCGACTTCACCTCGAAGGCGGCCTTGTCGGCGGGGGTCCACCAGTCGTTGAGGTTGCCGGCGCCGTCGTACTGCGCGCCCTGGTCGTCGAAGCCGTGACCGACCTCGTGGCCGATGACCGCGCCGATGCCCCCGTAGTTCTCGGCCGGGTGGGCGTCGGGGCTGAAGAACGGCCTCTGCAGGATGCCGGCCGGGAAGCAGATCTCGTTGGTGCCGGGGTTGTAGTAGGCGTTGACGGTCTGCGGGAGCATGAACCACTCGTCGCGGTCGACCGGGGCGCCGATCTTGGCCAGGTCCCGGTCGGTCTCGAACGCGGCGGCGGCGCGGGCGTTGCCCATCAGGTCGTCATGGCGGACGCGCAGCTGGGAGTAGTCCCGGAACTGGTCGGGGTAGCCGATCTTCGGCCGGAACGTCGCCAGCTTGTCGTAGGCCCGGAGCTTGGTCTCCTCCGTCATCCAGTCCAGCCGGGAGATCGACTCGCGGTAGGCGGCGAGCAGGTTCGCGACGAGGTCGTCCATCTGTGCCTTGGCACGCGGCGGGAAATGGCGGGCGACGTACTCCTTGCCGACGGCCTCACCGATCGCGTCCTGGACGAACGCCACCGCGCGCTTCCACCGGGCCCGCAACTCCGGCGTGCCGCTGAGCGTGCGGCCGTAGAAGTCGAACTGGGCCTCGACGAACGCGTCGGGCAGGTACGGCGCCGCCGTTCGCAGCACGCGGCTGAGCACCCAGTCGCGCCACACCTCGATCGGCGTGTCGGTCAGCACGATCGAGAGGTGCTCGAAGTACGACGGCTGCCGCACGCACGCCTCCGCCAGCGTCGCCTGCGAGCCGGTCAGATGCCCGCCGAGAGCGGTGACGTAGGCGTCCCAGGCGAAGGACGGGCAGAGCGCCGTCAGCTCCTCGGCCGTGACCAGGTTGTAGGTCTTCTGGACGTCGCGGGTCTCGGCCCGCTCCCAGTGGCCCTTCGCGAGCAGGGTCTCCAGGGCGAGGATCCGCTGCGCGGCGCCCTCGGGGTCGGGGTGCTCTCCCAGCCCGAGTATGCGGGTCAGGTAGGCGACGTACTTCTCGCGCGTCGGGGCGAACTTGTCGTCGCGGTAGTACGACTCGTCCGGCAGGCCGAGCCCCCCCTGGCCCAGGTGGAAGAGGTAGCGGTCGGAGTTGCGGTCGTCGGTGTCGACGTAGGAGCCGAACAACCCCGGGCCGCCGGTCCGCTCAAGCTCGCCGAGGAACGCGGCGAGGTCGCGGACGTCGCCCAGGCCGGCCGCGGCGTCCAGCAGCGACCGCACCGGGCCCAGGCCGAGCGCCTGGATCGTCTCGACGTCGAGGAAGGAGTTGTAGAGGTCGGCGATCTTCCGGGCGTCCTCGCCCTGGGTGGCCGGGTCCTGCCCGGCGAGGTCGGTGATGATGTCGCGGACCTGCTGCTCGGCGGTATCGGCCAGTTGGACGAACGGGCCCCAGCTCGAGCGGTCGGATGGGATCTCCGTCTCGGTGAGCCACCGGCCGTTCACGTGGCCGAACAGGTCGTCCTGCGGTCGTACGTCGAGGTCCATGCCCGCGCGGGCGTCGTCGAGGATGCTCACAGAACGGAAGTCTCCAACCGATCGGGTGATCAGGGAAGGACCTTGCCGAGAACCCGTCGACCGACAGCACGATTCGCCGCGGTGGGATTCGCGGCGCCTGCCGGGTTCGTGGCCGGGTTCGTGGCACGCGGACGACTCCGCCGGTCCTGTGGTCAGCGCTGGTCGAGGGCCTGTTCGAGGAGCGCGATGACCGTGTCGGTGTCCGCGCCGGCGAGTGTTGCGAGGACACCGGTGTGGCGGGCGAGGACAACGCCGATGAGCGCGGCGGTGAGCAGTTCGGCCCGCAGGTGCGCGTCGGCGGCGTGCTCGCGGGCCAGCCGGGCGGTGAGGGGGGCGACGATGCGACGGTGGAGTTCGGCGGCGGCGGCCTGCTGCGCCGTCTGGTCGTCGTAGGGCTTGAGCGCGGCCTGGAAGATCGGCCCTGGACCGCTTCGGTCGGTGCGCCGGACCAGGGCTGCGAGCCGGTCGGGCTCGAGGAAGTCGGTGGGGGTCTCCCCGGCGTCCTCTGCCTGCAGCACGGCGATGTAGAGCTGGGCCTTCCCGCCGAAGTAGCGGGCGATCATGGTGGGGTCGATCCCGGCGAGCTGGCCGATGTCGCGGGCGGTGGTCTTGTCGAACCCGCGTTCGGCAAACAGGTGCGCGGCGGCGGCGAGCAGGCGTTCCTTACTGGCGGCCGCGTCGCGGCGTCGTGGCGCGGTCGTGTTCTTCACCGTGGATGTCTCATCCTTCACGGGAGGTCATGTTCCTCTTCATCGAGGTTGTCCGGGTCTGACGCCATCGGGCCGCGTGTCGGCGTCGCCGGGAACCACCGAGGCCAGGCTCTCGATATCCTGCTCCTCCTCTTCGATGATGGCCTCCGCCGTCGGGCTCAAGTCGGGCCGCCGGTCGCCGAAGCGGGGCAGAAGCACGCTGGCGGCCGCCGTCAGGACCCACATGAGACAGGCCGCGACGCCTACCGCGGTATATCCGCCGTCGGCGGGAAACGACGCGCCGGGCCGGGTGTGCGCCTGGAGCACCGCGGCGCTGGCACTGCTGCCGATGCCGTAGCCGACGTAGCGCAGCACCTGGTTGAAGCTCAGCGCACTGCCGGTCTCGTGAGCGGGCACCGACTGCACGATGAACCCGGGCATGACCGCGAAGATTGCTCCGATCCCGAGGCCGGCGATGGCCATCACCACCGCGATCTCCCAGAACGTGCCGTGGGCCAGGGCGAACATGACCATGCCGGCCAACAGCACGCTCGCGGCAAGCGGCAGCACCCGGCCCGGCGACATCCTGCGGATCAGCGCCCGGGTGAGGCTGCTGGCCGCGACCGTGCCGACCGAGAACGGCGTCAGCATCAACCCGGCGACGGCTACCGAGGCGCCCAGCCCGTAGCCCACGCTCGTGGGCGTCTGCACCAGGCGGGTCACCGTCGAGGTCAGCAGGTACATGCCGACACCGGTGAAGACGGCGCACACGTCGGCGGTCAGCACGACGACATGCCGCAACCGGCGCACATCGACCAGCGGATGATCACTGTGCAGCTCCAGCGCCACCCAGCCGGCCAGCATGACGATCGCCACCGCGACGGTTGCGAGCAGGCGCGCCGAGGCCCAGCCCCACTGCCCGCCCTCGCTGATCGCCAGCAGCAACCCGGCCAGGGCGATCCCGAGCGTGCTCGCTCCCGCAAGATCGAGCCGGGCGGCCGGCCGGTGGCGTGAGGAAGGTACGACCACCATCGCGGCCAGCGACGCCGCGACCGCGATGGCAACCCCGAACCAGAACGCCGCGCGCAGGCCGCAGGTCTCGGCGATCAGCGCGACCAGCGGGTATCCCAGGCCGATGCCCGCGACGGTCGTGATCGACAGGATCGCCAACGCCGGGCGGGCGCGCTCTGGTGGCAGCGCGTCGCGGGCCACCGCCAGGGTGAGTGGCGTGAGGCCGAGCCCCACGCCCTGCGCCGCCCGGCCGACCAGCAGCGTCGCGAAACCGAGCGGCAGGGCGGCCAGCAGGCCGCCGACCGCCACGATGGCCAGGCCGACCAGCAGCACCGGTTTGCGGTATCGGCCGTCGCCCAGGCGCCCGATCGTCGGGGTGGCGACCGCGCTGACCAGGAAGGTGATCGTCAGCGACCACTGCGCGTCATCGACTGAGACGTGGTTGACGGCGGCGACCAGTGGCACCAGCGGCGCACCCAGGCTGCCGACCACGGCGACAACCATGCCGATGAACACCAGTCCGGGCACCAACAGCCTGTGCGCGGGCGATCCGGGCCCCGTGTCGTCGCGATCCATGCAATGTCCACCTCATTCAGTGATGGACAAAGTCTACGCCTGATGTCTACAGGCGATGGCAAGACTGTCGCGCCCAGCCGTCGCGCCGGGTCGGATGGATCAGGGGTTGCCGTTCGGTGTCGAGGCCGGTGCCGCGGCGACGGCGACCTCAGCGCTTGGCGAGCAGGTGCGCAGGCGGAGGGCCGAAGCGTCCGCGGAGGAAGTCGAGGAGCCCTCGCACGCGTCCTTCGGGGTCCCAGTAGGGGCCGCGCCGGGCCGGTGCGACTGCGCCCGAGGCGAGATGCCACAGCGCGATGCAGAACCGGATGAACGCGTGGTAGCGGCCGGAGTGGTCCCGCACGAGCAGCAGGGTGTTGCGAAGTTGTAGGTAGTCGATGGCTGCGGAGGTCGAGCCGATGTGCGGGTTTTTGACCATCGCGCCGCGCACGAGCCCGGATTCCCAACCGACGGCCCTGGCCCGCAGCGCGAGGTCCGCCTCCTCGCAGTACGCGAAGTAGCGCTCGTCGAAGATGCCGACCTCGTCGAGGCACGCGCGCCGGGCGAACATCAGCGTGCCGTGCGGGTGGCCGGCGGGCTCCCACCCTTCCCCGACGCTCGCGGGCGCGAGGATCCCGCCGAAGTAGGGGTCGAGGACCGGTGTCGCCGCGTCGCCGACGTCGGCACACGCCAGCCCCGCGCGAGGCTGCTCGGCCAGGACGCTGAGCATGTGACTCAGGCACGTGGGTTCGGGCAGCGCGTCGTGCGGCGCGAGCACCACCCACTCGCCCGCGTCCGCGTCGGCGAGGAACGCTCGGTAGCCGACGTTGGCAGCCGGTCCGAACCCCAGGTTGCTTCCGGCCAGCACGACCGCGACGTCGGCGGCCTCGACCGGTGGCACGAACGCCGACCCGTTGTCGATGATCGTGATCATGACGGGAACGTCCTGCGCGCGGAACGCGTCGATCGTGTCAAGGAGTCGCTGCGGCTGGTCACGGTGCACGATGACGACCGAGAGAGGATGCACGATTCCAGTGCTACCTCAGTGCCACCGATCAGGCGGCTTCATCCGCGAAGTGGGCGGTATGGCGGCGAGCCGCGCCATGGCAGAACAACACCATCGGCGCTGGGACCGATACGGACGGTGACTCTCGCGATAGATCATCACTTGCCGTGCCCGAACGGGCCCCGGAGTTAACGCGGAGGAAGCCTGACGTAATTTCAGGTGAATCAGCGTGTGCGACTCTGTGGTATGCAGCCAGGTAGTGATCCCAAGGCCGCTATCGTCCAGATAGTCGCATCGATCGATGATGTCCCTACCCTCGAGGAAACCGACGCGATGCTGGAAGAGCTACGCAAGCTTCCTCGTACTGCAGACACGATCAAGCTGATCGACGACCTGCTGGGGATTCGCTCGCTGCTCGACGCGACGTTCTGAGAACGCGCGCCGAGTAGCGAACCCAAGCCGGGTGGCGCACCGGCTTGTCTACGGTGCGCCGAGGTCTGGCCAAACTGACCTCGGAAGGTTACTGCTGGGCATCGAACGGCTAGCCCTGCTGGCCGCCACCGAAGCGTTCGCCGGCCGATCCGATTCGGCCAGTGCCGACGCCCGCCAGCTGCCGCAGGCGATTCTCGACGTACTGCTCACTGTGGTGCGTCCTGTCCGCAATCCGCGCGACGAGGTCCTCGATGTCGGTCGCGGCATCGAGATCCGCCGAGCTGACCTGATTGAACTGGTCAAGGACCCGGTAGCGAAGCTGCTGCCAGTTCTGGCGCAGCTGCTGTTCCACCTGCTGGCGCTGCTCCTGCTGCCCCTGCTGGGCCATTTTGTAATCCCTTCTGGCCATTCCTCGAACGCGTTGTAGGTGCGAGAGGGACGGTACCCCAGCCGGTTCGGGAAGCGCCAAACCAACATCGGTTTTGAATGTATACATCCAGCTCGGGGTATCTGGCACCCGGTAACCCGCAGCGTCCCGGACGTGCATGTCTCGAGCGGTCGGCCGGGATCTCCGTCCCGGCGGGCCACCGGCCGTTCACGTGGCCGAACAGGTCGTCCTGCTTGTCGTCCTGCTTATGGTCCCGTCTCACCGAGTTCGGCGGTCCCGGTGGAAGGCGGCGGGGGCGGCGAAGACACCTTGGCGTCGATTCCCAGGCCGTCCAGCATGGCGTGGATGCCGTCGGTGTAAAGGTTTTTCCGGGTGACGTCGTCGACGTCGGTGTTCGGGTCGTCGGCGGCACCTGGTGACGGGTGGGTGAGCTGGACTCCGATCATGCCGTGCATCGCGGACCACAGGAGCTCGGCGGTCTGTTCCGGGGGGCGTCGGCGGGCGGCGGTGGCGCATCGGGTGACGGCCCTGCCTCGCCATCGGCGGCGGCGACCCGCAGGTCACCCCCGACTTTGTGACCCCCTGATGTCCTGGGTCGAGGCGGGTCAGGCGCCGGCGTCGTTGACCATGCCGACCGCCCCCGGGGTCACCCCACACCGCACGATCACCGTCGCACCGACCAACCCGCTCATCTCCCGGACAGCGACACCCCCGGGAGCCAACAACAACTACCACTGGATCGGCCGCTACCCCGTCAAACCCGCCACGTCATAACCGACGTCGCTACGACCATTTGACCCCGCCCTTTCGCGCGCCACACCGGCATGATCAAAATGGATGTCGTCTACCGGACATCTGTCGACGCTCGCGCGGCGGTCGATCACATGACTGTGGGCGGGCCGGCTCGTCCAGACCGTGCAACGGTCCGCTTCCCCTGCTCGGTTCCGTGGCCATTAGCTACTGCCCGACGCGCCGGCCGCCAGGTCCGGCGGCTCGGGTCGCCACTGTGTGTTTCGTCCTGATCGTGATCGAGCGCTACTGGCTGTGGAACATCGACCGGTTGATCAACCGCACTCTCGCCTACGGCACCCTCACCGCGCTCGCCGCCGCGACCTACGCCGGCTGCGCGGCCGGCCCCGGCGGTGCGACCCTCGACTCCGGCCGGGCTGCGGGGGCTGGCCGACCGCGTCGCCGAGGCCGCACCTGACACAGCGTCTTCACCAAGCTCGGGCTGCCCCCACCCCCGACGAACACCGCCGCGCCCGAGCCGTCGTCCCCTACCTCAACCCTCAACGGGGAGCGTCCCTAAACGCCCGTGCCGGGCTGCGGGACGTCACGGTGCTGGGTGATCCACGAGCCCGCCGGGCCGTTGAGCATGCGGGCCCGGTGGAGGCGACGATGGAACAGCACGACGAGCTCGGCGTCGTGACGGCCGTCGTCGGCGAGGACGAAGTCCTCCAGCTCCCGCTCACCGTCCGCCCACGACCGCGGGCGCCGGCCCACCAGGGCGGCCGTGTCGGCGAGGTCCGCGGCGACGACCGCCGCCCCGATCTCGTCGATGCGCTGCAGGTGCCGGGAGAGCCGCACGGACATGCGGTTGTGGTACCGCTGCGCGCCGGCGCCGAGGTCCTGGCGCTCGAGGGAACGGGTCAGGTGCTGATGCGCCGGCCCGTAGGCCGACACGACCGGCTCGGGTTCTGCCACCTCCGCCAGCTCGACCCCGACGACGGTGGCAATTCCTTCGAGCGCCATCAGGTTCGTCTCGATGCACCAGTGCAGGTTGAGCATGTAGTCCGTACCGGGCACCGGATCGGCGAGCACGGAATGGAATTCAAGCTGGTTCGACAGGGCCCACAGAATGTAGTGGTAATGGACGGCCTGGAGGTCCACCGGGGTGCCGCTGCGTTCCTCGTAGCGGCGCATGAGGGGGGCGAGGTCGCCCAGGGAGACGAACGGGCTGCGTACCCACATTCCCCCGAGATCCTGCATGGGGTCGCCGACGTGCCCGAACTCCAGGTCCAGCAGCGCGGTGATACGCCCGTCGGAGTGCAGGAGCTGGCCGGCATCCCAGACGATCGCCGACTCGCGGCCGCGCGAGTCGGGACGGTGACGTGACAGCCAACCCAGCACGAACTCCTGGAAGGGGTCGGGACGTTTCTTCAACTTTCGGTAGGCGGACTCCTCGAAGTGCCGCAGGCCCACCGAGCCGGGATCCTCGCCGGCATCGGCGCGCACGATGCCCGCCTCCACGAACGGCGCCACGTCGAGGGCGTGCAGCCGAACGAGAATGTCGATGTAGTCCTCCATCGCCCGGCGACGTTCGTCGTCCGGCACACCGCCGAAGGAGTCCCGTCCCTCGACGCGCGCCATGACATACGCCCGCGGCTCCTCCGACCAGCCGTAGACGGCCGGCACCGGAATGCCGTGCTCCTGCAGAACCGACTGGAAACGCATCTCGTGCGCAAGCGGGAACGCCGACGGCGAGTCGACCCGCTCGCCACGCACATATAAGGGCAGGAGCACGCCGTCGCGTTCGACATCGACCCACCAGGCCGGGCGCCACCGCGCCTGTCGCTCGATGCGCACGACCTTCCCGCCCACATCGCGTTCCAACCAGCCGGTGATCCACTCGACGTGCCCATCACTGTGGTCAGGCAACCTGGTCTCCCAACGTCATCGCGGCAGGTACGGAGGTCATCATGGGCGTCGCGGCATGAGATGTCACGATCCCACCGGACCTGTGGCCGTATCCGGGGATCTTCGCCCGCCGTCACCACCCGCCACCACCCGCCACCGTCGAGCTCGGAGATGTTAGATACAGATTGTATTCAGTTGCTTACCAGGAGTACCTTCGGGTGTATGGCCACCGGTGTGAGGCCGGCTGAGTGGGTGAGCAGATGTGACGCAGGGAGAACGTCCAGACCCCTTCGAGGTTCTGGACATCGCCGTCATCGAGACGGGCGCCCGGGATCATCGCGTCCGGCGCGCGAACCCGGCGGCCTGCGCCCTGCTCGGCCGCTCGGAGGCCGAGGTCATCGGCCTGACCTGGGACGATGTCGCCGTCGGGGACGACGGGGAACGCTGGAAGGCTCAGGCCCGGCTGCGCGTCGCGGCGGGCCAGTCCCGGACACGGATGATCATTCGCCTGCTGCGCCCGGACGGCACCATCGTGCACGCCCTCGCCACCATCGCCCTGCTGACCGATCCGGACGGTGAGCAGTACTTTCTCTCCCACTTCCAGGACGTGTCCGAGGAGATCGCGGCGCAGGACCGGCTGCGGCTGGTAGTGGAGAACACCCCGGTGTCGATGTTCCTGGTGGACCGGACCGGACGGGTGCTGGTGAGCGAGGGGACAGCGAACCCGCAGGCCGCCGCGGGGCTGGGGGAGGCTCGGGAGTCATCCGTCTTCGAGACCTTCGCCGATCTGCCCCAGGCGGTCTCGATCATGCGACGGGCCGTGGCCGGGGAGCGGATTCACGAGATCATGGAAGCGTTCGGTCGCTGTCTCGACGTGCATCTCGTGCCGATCCCGGGCAACGGCAGCAACGTGGGTTCCGTCGCTGCGGTGGCCACCGACATCACCGAACGACAGCAGGCGCTGGCGAGCCTGCAGGCCCGGTCGGCCGAGCAGGCGGTGGTGGCCGACCTCGGCCAGCGGGCGTTGGAGGCCCGGGACCCGGCTCCGTTGTGGGACCGGGCGGTGACGGCCCTGGCCGACCGTCTCCGGGCCGACCTCGTGCAGGCACACGAGCTGGACGAAAGCGGGGACCGGTGCCGTCTGCTCGCCCGCGCGGATCGACGCGCGGCACCGGCGACGCCTCCCCTCGGCCCGCCGGTCGAGACGGTGCCGGTCGAGACGGTGCCGGTCGAGACGGTGCCGGTCGAGACGCCCCGGCCTGTCGACCGTCTGACGGTGAATGCCGGGCGACCTGATCGGCCGCTGGCGGTCATCGAAATCCAGCGGGCAACGGACCCGTTCACCGACCAGGACTCCCGCTTCGTCCAGTCCGTCGCCGCTGTGCTCGGCTCGGCGGGCCTGCGTCTGCAGATGGAAAGCGACATCCGCCGCCAGTCCCGGCACGACGGGCTCACCGGCCTGCCGAATCGGACCGCGCTGCTGGAGCGCCTCGAACGGGCCCTGCGCCGGGCCTACCGGGACGGCCGGCGGATCGGGGTGCTCTTCCTCGACCTCGACGGGTTCAAGGCGATCAACGACACCCTGGGTCATCAGGCCGGCGACGACCTGCTCCGCGCGACCGCGACCCGGCTCGCCCGGGCCGTGCGGCCCGGTGACGTGGTGGGACGGCTCGCCGGTGACGAGTTCGCCGTCCTGTGCGAGGCCGTCGACGGCCCGGCGGATCTCGAGGCCATCGCCGAACGGATCCTCGCCACCCTGGAGACGCCGAGCCGGCTCCTCGGCCACTGTGTCGTGGTGACCGGCAGCGTCGGCCTGGCGCTGTCCGGCCCGGACCTGCAGGACAGCGAGAATCTGCTCAATGCCGCCGACATCGCCATGTACGCCGCGAAACGCGACGGGCCTGGGCGACACCGGATCTTCCAGGAGTCGATGCGCACCCGACTCATGGACCAGCTGACCCGCGCCGATGACCTGCGCCGCGCCCAGGACGCCCACGAACTGACCCTGCGCTACCAACCGATCCGGACCCCGGACGGCGCGCTGGCGGGCGCCGAAGCAATACCGCACTGGCAGCAGCCGTCGAACGGACTGCTTCGGCTCGACGAGATCCTTCCCCGGTTGCGGCAGGCCGACCTTCGGGTTTCGATCATCCGCTGGGCGCTGGACACCGCCGGCCGAGCCGCCAGCAGTGAGCCGGGCTGGCCCGACCGCCCACCGGGCGGGCCGCCCCTGCTCATGGTCGCCGCCTGGGGTCCCTGCATCACCGACGAACGGTTCGTGCCGGAGCTTGCCACCCTGCTGCACGACACCGGCGGCGGCACCCGCTATCGCCTGTGCGTCGAACTCGACGAGGACGAACTTGGGACGGGCCGCCCGGCCGTCACCGCAGCGCTCGCCGACATCAGGAGACTCGGCGTACTCGTGGGCGTCGGCGACCCCAGGGTGAGCCCCGCCCCCCGCGGCCTCCTCGGTCTCCCCTTCGACGGCCTACGCATCGCCGACGGCTACGTCCGCGGCGTCGAACGGGACCGGACGAAGCACGCCGCCGTCGCAAGCGTCATTCACTTCGCCCACCTGCTGGGCGCGCAGGTGATCGCCGGAGACGTCGAGGACCCCGCCCAGCTGCGCGTCCTCCAGGAGCTGGACTGTGATCTGGTGGAAGGCCCTCTGCTCGACCCGGACGGCCCGCAGCCGTCCCTCCCACGCGGCGGCCGACCCGGCAGACCACCGATCTGATCCGGTGCGCCGAACCCGGAGCCCTGGGGTTTCGCATAATAGGTGCCCGTGACCACTGCCCGTTCGTCTGCTGATGCCGCGCGACACGCGGTGGTGGAGGGGGTGTTGGAGCGGATCACCTTCGTCAGCGAGGAGACCGGCTACACCATCGCCCGGCTGGCCACCGAGCGGTCCGGCCCGGACCTGCTGACGGTGGTCGGTGCGCTGCTGGGCGCGCAGATCGGGGAGAGTCTGCGGCTGACCGGGCAGTGGGGCAGCCACCCCAGGTACGGCAGGCAGTTCCAGGTGCACTCCTACACCACGGTGCTGCCCGCGACGATCCAGGGCATTCGCCGTTACCTCGGCTCGGGGTTGATCAAGGGGATCGGGCCGGCGATGGCCGAGCGGATGGTCGCGCATTTCGACACCGACATCCTGCGGATCATCGAGGAGGAGCCGGCGCGGCTGATCGAGGTGCACGGGTTGGGACCCAAACGCACCAGGAAGATCGCCGATGCGTGGGAGGAACAGAAGACGATCAAGGAGGTGATGGTGTTCCTGCAGGGGGTGGGGGTGTCCACCTCCCTGGCGGTGAAGATCTACAAGAAGTACGGGGACGGGTCCATCGGGGTGGTCCGCACGCAGCCCTACCGGCTTGCCGCCGATGTGTGGGGGATCGGGTTCAAGACCGCCGACACCATCGCCCAGGCGGTCGGCATCCCCCATGACAGTCCCGAACGGATCAAGGCCGGGTTGCAGTACACCCTGTCGCAGGCCGCCGATGACGGGCACTGCTTCCTGCCCGCACCGAACCTGATCACCGACGCGGCGAAAATCCTCGAGGTCGAGCGGGAGCTGATCGGCCCGTGCCTGGACGCCCTCGCCGCCGACGAGGGCGTGATCCGTGAAGGTGTCCCGGTCGGGGGCGCCGCTGTCCCGGCGGTCTATCTGGTGCCGTTCCACCGCGCGGAGACCTCCCTCGCCGGCGGGCTGTTGCGCCTGCTCACCTGCGACGAGGAGCGGTTGGCGCCGTTCGCGGAGGTGGACTGGGGCAGGGCGCGCAGCTGGCTACGGGGCCGGACCGGTCAGGACCTGGCCGACGAACAGGCGGAAGCGGTCACGCTCGCGCTGACCCGCAAGGTGGCTGTACTCACCGGCGGCCCTGGCTGCGGCAAGAGCTTCACCGTCCGATCGGTGGTGGAGCTTGCCCGGGCCCGCAAGGCTCGGGTGGTGCTGGTCGCGCCGACCGGGCGGGCCGCCAAACGGCTCGCCGAACTCACCGGGCACGAGGCCTCCACCGTCCACCGGCTGCTGGAACTGCAACCCGGCGGCGAAGCCAGGTATGACCGTGACAACCCGCTGGACGCCGATCTGGTGGTGGTGGACGAGTCCTCGATGATGGACGTCATCCTGGCCAACAAGCTGGTGAAGGCGGTCGCGCCGGGGGCGCATCTGCTGCTGGTCGGTGACGTCGACCAGCTTCCCTCCGTCGGCGCCGGCGAAGTACTGCGCGACCTGCTCGCCGCCGACGCCATCCCCAGGGTCCGGCTGACCAGGATCTTCCGGCAGGCGCAGCAGTCCGGCATCGTGGTCAACGCCCATCGCATCAACGCCGGAACACCACCGCAGCTGAACGGTTTCGCCGATTTCTTCTGGTTCACCTGCGATCCGGCCGAGGACTCCGGTCTGCATCCGGCGGAGGAGACCGCCAGAATGGTGGTCGACATCGTCGCCCACCGCATCCCGAAACGCTTCGGGCTTGATCCCCGCCGCGACGTTCAGGTACTGGCGCCGATGCACCGCGGACCGGCCGGGGCCGGTAACCTCAACACTCTGCTGCAGGAAACCCTCACCCCCGCCCGGGAAAACGTTCCCGAGCGCCGCTACGGGGGGCGGGTGTTCCGGGTCGGTGACAAGGTCACCCAGCTTCGTAACAACTACGAGAAGGGTAAGGCCGGGGTGTTCAACGGCACCGTCGGCGTCGTCACCGGCATCAACGGCGAGGACCAGTCTCTGACCGTGCTCTCCGACGAGGACGAAAGCCTGGTCTACGATTTCTCCGAACTCGACGAACTCGCCCATGCCTACGCCGTCACCATCCACCGTTCCCAGGGCAGCGAATACCCTGCCGTCGTGCTTCCACTCACCACCTCGTCGTGGATGATGCTGCAACGCAACCTCCTTTACACCGGGGTCACCCGCGCCAAGAAACTTGTCGTCCTGGTCGGCTCCCGCAAGGCGCTGGCGGCCGCGGTCCGGACCCCGGGAGCCGGCCGTCGCCACACCGCCCTCACCCACCGCATCGCCCTTCCCTGACAGTCGAACGGCCTATGCCGAACGGCCGTGCCACCGGCGGCTCAGTGGGGCGGTCTGCCCGGCGGACGGGAGCGTGCCGTCGTTGGTGACGGCGGGTGGATTGCCCGTCAGGGTGAAGGTCACATCGGTGGATTTTCCGCTGGGGCAGCAGAACGAGTCGCCCGGGGCATACAGCGCGTACCGGAGGACTACTTGTTTGTTGACGTCGTTCGCGGCACGTACCAAGGTCACGTCACTACTCGGTTCGGTGGCGTCGTAACCGATGAAGCACTCGCCCACGAAGAAGAAGGCGCGCACGATGTTGGTCCCCGCCGGTTCCTGGAGCATACCGAGCACGACGTTGAGGCTACGCCCCTGATCGTAGCCCCTGAATTCACTGACCTGCATTCCTTCGCCCTGGACGAATGTCTCCGCATCCCACATGCTCCTGATGCCACACGTCGACCGTGCCGTTCCCGTGGCGGTCACCTGTCCTGCACCGCCCCGCTCATGGCCGGTCACCGCCGTCGTGCCCCCCTGGCCCGGCGAGGTGGCCACGCCCGCGCCCGCCGGCCCGCCCGGCCCGCCGGTCGGGGAGACATCGACCGCGCCTGTGCTCGAACCGGCTGGCGTGGTGGCCGGCGGGCCGACCGAGCCGGTGGTCGAACCGGCCGGCGCCCTGGCCGTCACTCCGGCCTGGGCCCGGGCTCCCGTGAGACCCGGCCGGCCGGTCGGGAGCACCGCCCAGGCCACCGCTGCGAGCAGCAGAAGCAGGCACGCAGCACCCACCGCCACGACCGGTACGGCCCGCCGACGGCCTCGCGGGACGGCCGAACCCGGCTGACGGCCCGCACCGCCACCGCCCGTGCCGGCGCCACCGCCCGTGCCGACATCGCCGCCTGTGTAACCATCAACCACGCTGGCACCGCCACCGTTGCCACCGCGGTCCCCGGGTGCGGGCACAGAGGTGGCCACGTCGTCCGCGCCGCCCGACGTGATGCCGCTCTCGGCGAGCCAGAAGGCGATATCCGTCGCCGTCGGACGTGCCGCCGGATCCTTCTCGAGCGCCCGTCCGACGATCTGCGCGAGATGTTCCGGGACGCCGACGAGGTCCGGCTCCGTCCGCAGAATCCGCACGGCTACCGCCTCGATGCTTTCGCTGTCGAACGGCGGCCGTCCACTCGCCGCGAAGACCACGCAGGTTCCCCAGGCGAACACGTCCGTGGCCGATCCGGCTCGTTCGCCGCGGATCTGCTCGGGTGCCATCCACAGGCCGCTGCCGAGCACCGCGCCGGTGCGGGTGTGGTTCGTGGTGTCGACGGACCGCGCGATCCCGAAGTCGATGACCTTGGGGCCGTCCCACGCGAGGATGATGTTGGCTGGCTTGATGTCGCGGTGAACGACGCCGCCGGCGTGAATGGCCACCAGCGCCTCGGCCAGCCCGGATGCCAGCGAGTCGAGCATCCGGCCCGCCAGCGGTCCATGGGTGGCGACCGCCGAGGCGAGGCTGGCACCCTCGACGTATTCGGCGGCGTACCAGGGCTGCTCGGCGTCCACGTCGGCGTCCACCACGGCGGCCACGAACCGTCCGCGCACCCGGCTCGCGGCCTCGACCTCGACGCGGAAGCGGACGCGGAAGCCGTCCTTCTGGAGCATGCGCGGCACCTTGAGGGCGACCGGCTGGCCGTCGGGACCGAACGCCAGGTAGACGATTCCCATGCCACCGGAACCGATGCGTTGGCGGACCTGATATGGACCGATCTGCCGCGGGTCCGCTGCCTGCAAAGGCGTCAACATGACCTCTCCCCGCGGCTCAGCGAGTTCCCGGTACCAGGATCCCGACACACAGTTGACGCCTACCCTCCCGCGCACGTTGCCACCCAGCCAGGATCGGTCGTGTCCGATCCGCGACAGTCCCTGTCGATGATCTTCGGTCGCTCGGACCTGCCGTGCCCCACCCGAGGGTGATGCATGGCGCGGGCAGTGGTCGTCTGAAGAAACAGTCCGGCAGTAATCACGTAGTGAATTGACCGGACGGTTGACGGTGCTTCCGTCGTGGTGCGACGCTTGTCAGGTTCCGGTGTTCGGCATACCGGCCGCGTTCGTGTGACGAAGGCCCTTCAGCGCCCACGCCGCGCGCATTCTTCCACCTGCTGGATAGCGGGTGCCGAGCTCTGTCGCCACCTCTTCCGAGGGGGCGCTGCGCTACTTCGTCTCCGATCGAGTTTTCCATCTCTCACCCAGAGGGGGTCGCGGTGACCGCCACCCGAACCGCACCTTACGAAACCCGTCCGGCCAGCCCCGTCCTCGGCGCCGAGATCGTCGGCGTCGATCTGACGGGCGCCGTCGACGACGCCACCGCAGAAGCCCTGCGCGAGGACTTCTGGAAGCACAAGGTCCTGGTCTTCCGTGGCCAGCACCTCGCACCGGACGCGCACGTGAAGGCCGTGCAGATCTTCGACAAGCCGTTCGACCACCCCCGGTGGCTGCACCGCTACGAGGGCAACCGGCTGGTGTACGTCTTCAACCTCGAAAAGGGGGGCGCAGCCGCGCAGTGGCATGTCGGCGGCACCTGGCGGAACCCGCCTTTCAACATCGAGTCACTGACCTATCAGGTGGTGCCGGAGGTCGGCGGTCGTACGCTGTGGGCCGATCTGCAGGCGGCGTACGACGGCCTGTCCGAGCCGTTCAAGCGGCTACTGGAGTCGGTCAACGCCGTGTACAGCGATTATCCGGGGGACGGGACCTACAATCGGCCGCCGGTGACCGGTACCGTCGAGCACCCGGTGGTGCGCACCCACCGTCACACGGGCCGCAAGGGGCTCTTCATCAGCTCGTCGGCAATCCGCCTGACCGGCATCAACGCGGCTGAGGGGGAGGCCCTCCTGCCGTTGCTGTTGGCGCACGCCTCCTCGCCCAACTACACCGTGAGCTTCGGCTGGAAGCCCGGGGATTTCGTGATCTGGGACAATCAAGCCACCTGGCACTATGCGGTGAACGACTACGACGGCCCACGCGAGTACCGCAAGGTCATCGGCGGCTGACCCGGCTGATCACCGCCCTTGTTTCGCCACCCTGGGTGGTCGCCAGCTGACCCTGCTAGCCACCCATCTCGGCGCGGTCCCGGCCTGTTGCCGCCCGCGTCCCCGCCAACCCGATTGCCGGCCAGATCGCGGCCAGATCGCGGCCAGATCATGCCGAGGTGCAGACACGGTCCTGGGTCGAAAAACCGTGCCTGAACCTCGGCATGACTCCGTGCGCAACTGGTCACAGAAGATGCGAGAGACGCGGCGGCCGATGGGTGCGCGGGACCCCGGGCGGCCCAGACTCCGCGGGGTATCGCCGGCCGAGCCGGGCATCACGGTGCCGCCCTCGCGTAGAGACCGAGCGGGCCGGTGACAGCGAGGCTACCGGCGAAGATCGCCAGCTCATCGAGTCCTGTCGACGACTCTCCCGAGAGCCACCTCGGCCTGTCTCCCGAGAGCCACCTCGGCCTGGGGCATCACAGACTGCCAGGCTGAGGCTCGGCCCGGGTCGCCCGGCGGATCCTGGCGCCGGCCGCGGCGATCTGGCGCAACCGGAACGCCGCGCCCATCACCCATCAGATCGCCTACGACCAGTGAACACATGGGGTCCACTCGGCCAGGCCACGGCTAGGTCGCTGTCGTCGGTTCGGCGTGGCGTCTGCGGTAGTTGGCGGAGGCTGAGCGCTCGCCGCAGCGCCTCATCGAGCACCATCGCCTGGCCCCGGAGGGCGAGCGGTCGTAGAAGGCGAGCCCGCAGCCCTCGCAGGAGCGTAGGCGGCTCGGCTCGCTGGTGGTCAACAGGTGCACTGCGTCCCGCGCGAGGACGGACAGCACGCCGGCCAGGTCGGGCTGCGGGACCTCGATCCGCGCCCAGGCATCCCCGCGGAGGAAGAACGTCGGCGTCGGCGCCGCGGCGCAGACGTTGAGGTGCCCGACGTCCTCGGGATCGGGGCCGGCGCCGGCGAGCCGGGCCCGGACGAGGCGGTCCACGGCGGCGCGCAGTACCTGGATCCGGCCCACGTCACGCGAGGTGAGCCCGGCCGCCGGGGTCGGCAGGTTGAGGGTGCCGAGCCACGCCGCCATGCCGTCTGTGGTGGCAAGCAGGTCCGGGCTGTCCGGGCTGTCCGGGCTGTCCGGGCTGTCCGGGCTGTCCGGGTCGTGCGGGCTGTTCGGGCCGTTCGGGGTGCGGGTGGCGACGAGGTCGAGACAAAGGCTGCCGGTGTCGACCCGTCTGGTGCGGGTGGTCGTGCGCATCGGGGCGGACTCGACCGCAACGGATGGGGTCACGTGACTCCTCGGACGGCTCGAACCGGATGCTCGTCAAGGGATGATGCCATGAGTCGCAGGGGCGATGTGGCTGGTTAAGCGCTAGTTACCTCGGGTGACTCGCCGGAAATCATTACAACATGGGTTGACATCGTCCCTCCGGACGGCTTTGATCAGTCGCGTGACGATCGAGGAACCGAGGGCAGGCGTGCCGGGGCTTCGCACGCTCATGCCGCTCGTCACCTGCCGTGAGGTCGACCTCATGCGCACCGGTAGCGCCATCTGTCGGTGAGTGACGGGGGCCCAGGCGGCGCCCCCGAGCGTGAATGCTCCAGTCACGAGTCACGAGTCACGCGACATCCTCGCGGGGCCGATCCGCGGTCGTCCGCGACCCGGTCCCTGACGAGCCTGAGCAGTAACCCCACAGTCCACCCGCGCTCCAGAGCCGTGGCGCCGGGTTCGAACACGTCCCCCTGATGCGCCGTCGCCGGGCACCGTGACCCGGCCGGCCGGCCGGCCGGGGCGAGGACGAGAACCCCGACCCCGACAACGACCCCGACCCCGACCCCGACCCCCACAACGACCTCGCCAACGGCGACGGGACATCGCTCCCGTCGCCCGGACCATCGCGCCTGTCATGCGACGACCGCCGGTGCAGCCGTTGCGGCGCGCGAACGATCCCATCCGATCGGAGAGAAATGATCAGAACGACGAAGAGGCGCCTCGGCGTGCTCACCGCGCTGGTGACGGCCGGTGCTCTCCTCGCCGGATGCTCGGGCGGCTCGGCCGCCAGCGGGGGGAGTGGCACGGACACGGTCCACTGGGGGACCAAGCAGATTCCCACCGCCTGGGACCCGGTCGTCACCGGATCGACCGGGGCGACGAACTACCTCACGCCCATCTACGAGTCGTTGTTCACGCTGGACGAGAAGCGTGACGTGAAACCGGCCCTCGCCGAGGGCTACGAGTACAACCCGGCTGGCGACAAGATCACCATCCGGCTCCGTCCCAAGCTGACCTTCCAGGACGGGTCGCCGGTCAACGCCGAGGCCGTCAAGTTCAACATCGACCGGATCAAGACGCAGCAGAACTCGGCGCTGAAGGGGTCGTACAACAACGTCAAGTCGGCGACCGTGATCGACGACCTCACGGTGCGGCTCGACCTCGGCCAGCAGGACTACCAGATCCCCCGCCTGCTCGCCGTGCGCGGCGGCATGCTGCCCAGCAAGGTGGCCGCGGCGGCGGACCCGGTCAAGCTCAGCCAGACGCTCCCGGTCGGCGCCGGCCCGTTCAAGGTCGTGGATCTCGTCCCGGAATCGAAGATCGTCCTGGAGAAGTGGGACGGCTACTGGGACGCGGCGAACATCCACGTCAAGCGGATCGAGATCGACTTCGGCATCGACGCGAGCACGCTCGTGCCGGGCCTGCAGTCCGGCGTGTACAACTTCGCCCAGATCGACGGGGCACAGATCCAGCAGGCGCGCAGCGCGGGCTTCGACATCCTGGCGGGGGTCGACCGCCAGTGGGGGTCGCAGTTCCTGAGCCTCAACCGCAACAAGGCGCCGTTCACCGACCCGAAGGTCATCGAGGCGATCCGCTACGCCGTCAACCCCGCCGAGTTCGCCAGCAAGCTCGGATTCGGCGAGGGCGAGCCGACCCACCAGCCCTTCCCCAAGGGGCACCCGGCCTACGTCGACGCGCTGGAAGCCGAGCACCCCTACAACCCCGCCCGCGCCCGGGAGATTCTCGCCAAGGCCGGCTACGCGGACGGTGCGATCTCCTTCGAGCTCGCCGGTATCGCCAACAACGTCGACCAGATCGCGGAAGTCCTCCAGGGACAGCTCAAGGCGGTCGGCATCAAGACGACGATCAAGCTGACCGACTTCGCCAACTGGGGCAAGGGCTACTACGGCAAGACCCTCGCCGCGTCGCTGTTCGGTTACGTCGGCCGTGACTCCCACGTCCAGGCGCTCACCGAGCACTACGACACCGGGGGCGTGCTCAACCTGAGCTCTCCCTACACGTCCGCGCCCTTCCAGGCGGCGCTCAAGGCGGTCCGGGCCACGCCCCTCGACTCGCCGGACTACGAGCCCCGACTCCAGGCCGCCGCCAAGGCCGGGTACGAGAACGGCACTACGGTGTCGCTGTTCACCGCCGCCACTGCCATCGCCAAGAAGAAGTCGCTCTCCGACCTGCCCGCGATCGACGGCTTCCTGAGCTGGAAGGGCGTCACGTTCACGCACGGCGACTGAGCTGACCCATCCGACCGGCGAGTAGCCCGCACGACGAAGATCAACGGGAGTAGATCCAGTGTCCGCACCACCGTCTGCGCTCACCGCGCCGCCTGCCGCCCGTCGTGGCGTGGTCGCTCACCGGATCGGCCGGGCGGTCGCCTCGACCGCCCGGCTGCTCGCGATCTTCGTCCCGGTGTTCCTGCTCGGCACCTTCCTCACCTACCTGCTCGGGCATCTCAGCGGGCGCAGCCCCGCCTACCTGCAGCTCGGCGACGCGGCCTCCCCGCAGGCCGTGGCGGCCATCGAGCACAAGTGGGGCCTGGACCGACCCTTCCTCGTGCAGTACGGGGACTGGCTCGGCTCGGTCCTGCACGGCGATCTGGGAACAAGCTGGTACAACGGGCTGAGCGTGGCGCACGCGCTCGGCCAGCGGGCCGCCATCACGCTCTCGGCCGCCGGGGTCGCGCTCGTCCTCGGCATCGTGTTCGGCTTTCTGCTCGGCGCGCTCGCCGCCCACTTCCACACCCGTTGGCCCGACCGGGCGATCACGACCTTCACCACGGTCATCTCCGTGCTGCCGCCGTTCATCGTGGGAATCGGGCTGGCGGCGGTGTTCGCGGTCGGCCTGCAGATCCTGCCGGCCGCCGGCTACGTGCCGATCCAGGCCGGGCTGGGCCCGTGGCTGAGCCACCTGATCCTCCCCGCGATCGCGCTCAGCTTCGACACGGCCGCCGACGTCGCCCGGCAGCTGCGCAACGGCCTGGTGTCGGCCTACCGCGGGAACTACGTCACCGGCGCGATCGTGCGCGGCCTCGGCCCGCGCCGGATCTTCTTCGTGCACGTGCTGCGCAACGGCATCGCGCCGGCGTTGGCGGTCCTCGGCCTGAAGTTCCCCAACCTGCTGGGCGGCGCGGTGATCATCGAGGCGATCTTCGGGCTCTCCGGGTACGGCGTGTACGCCAGCCAGGCCGCGGTCCGTGGCGACGTGCCGGCCGTGCAGGGTGTGCTCGTCGTCTCGGTCGTCCTTGTCGTGGTGTTCAACCTGCTCGTCAACATCGTGCTCAACCGCGTCACCCCCGACGCCGACCGGGGGGTCTGACCATGATCAGAACGCTGTTGCGGCTCACGAGCGCGCGGGTCGCCCTCGTGCTGCTCGCGATCATCGCCGTCGTGGCCGTGCTGGGCCCCGTCCTGGCACCCTACGACCCGCTCAAGGGGGGTGCCCAGACGCTCGCCGGGCCCTCGGCCAAGCACTGGCTGGGCACCGACTACATCGGCAGGGACGTGCTCAGCCGCATCCTCGCCGGTGCGCCGCTGAGCATCGTGAGCACGCTGGAGGTCGCCGGGATCGCGCTGGCGCTCGGCACGATCCCCGGCATCCTCTCGGTGTATCTCGGCTCGGTGTTCGAGTGGCTGAGCCTGCGGGTCGTCGACACGTTCATCGCCCTGCCGTTCCTCGTCTTCGCGGTCGCCATGACGGCGCTGCTCGGCAACGGGATCACCCAGGCCATGATCGTCGTCGGCATGCTCCTCGCACCGGTGTTCTACCGGGTGAGCCGGGCGGCGACGATGTCCGTCGCCCGGTCGCAGTATGTGGAGGCGGCCGCCATCGCCGGGGCGTCGACGACCTGGATCGTCCGCAGCCACGTCTGGTCCAAGGTGCTGCCGTCGATCGCCGTCACGCTGGCCAACACCCTCGGCATCGGGCTGGTGGTGATCTCGAGCCTGACCTTCCTCGGGATCGGGATCCAGCCACCCACCCCGACCTGGGGCGGGATCCTCGCCTCCGACCTGGGCTACCTCGCCCAGAAACCGTACGCACCGGTCTTCCCGACCCTGCTCATCCTCGCCGCCGTCCTGGCCTGCAACCTCCTCGCGGATGCCATCCGCGACGCCGCGGGCGAGACCGGCCGCGCCCTGACCGGCGCGAAGACCGCCCGGTCCAACAGGACCCGGCGGCTCGCCGCCTCGGCCGACCCGTCCCGGTCATGAGCAAGGAGCAGCAGGTGATGCCGAGTGCGCAGATCCCCGCCGATCGTGACGCGGTGCTCACGCTGACCGACGTGCGGATCCACAACGACGCCGCCGACGAGGAGCTGGTGCACGGGGTCAGCCTGCGGCTCAGGCGCGGCGGGGTCGTCGGCATCGTCGGGGAGTCCGGCAGCGGCAAGTCGCTGACCTGCAAGGCCGTGCTCGGCGTCCTACCGGAGCACGTCGAGGTCTCAGGCGGCTCGATCGAACTGCTCGGCCGCGACGTCGGGGGCCTGTCCCGGCAGGAGTGGACCGCCCTGCGCGGCACCTCGATCAGCGCCGTCTTCCAGGACCCGGCGTCGTACCTCAACCCGTCCATCCGGGTCGGCAAGCAGGTCCAGGAGGTGCTGCGGATCAAGCAGGGGCTCAGCCGGGCCGCGGCGAAGCAGCGGGCCATCGAGCTGCTCGAGGCCGTCCACCTGCGCGATCCCGAGTACGTCTACGAGCAGTACGTGCACGAACTCTCCGGCGGCATGCTGCAACGCGTCCTCATCGCCATCGCGATCTCCCTCGAACCCGAGGTGCTCATCGCGGACGAGGCGACGACCGCGCTCGACACCACGGTGCAGGCCGGCATCCTCGACCTGCTCGTCGAGCTGAAGGACCGGATCGGGCTGTCGCTCGTCGTCGTGTCGCACGATCTCGCCGTCGTCGCGCAGCTGTGCGACGAGGTGCTCGTCATGCGGGAGGGGCACGTCGTCGAGCAGGGCCCCACGTCCGCGATTCTGCACACCCCGCAGCACGAGTACACGCGGCTGCTCGTCGCCGAGCACGAGCAGTACGGCCTGAACGCTTCCGCCACCGGTCCGCGCCCGCCGGTGCCGACGGCGGCGTCGACAGCGGTGCCGGTGCCGGTGTTGGTGCCGGAGCCCAGAAGTTCGACCATGCCCGCGTCGACGGAGCCGGTCCTGCAGGTCGACGGGCTGGGTGTCCATTTCGGCCGTGGGCGCGGCCGCAAACAGGCGCTCGAGGGCGCCTCGCTGGTGATCCGCCCGGGAGAGACCGTCGGCGTCATCGGCGAATCCGGGGCGGGCAAGTCCACCCTCGCGCGCGCGGTGCTCGGCCTGGCGCCTGTCTCGGCCGGTTCCGTGCAGGTCGCCGGGCGGGACATCACCCACCTGTCGGGGCGTGAGCGGCGGGCGTTCGGCCGCGACGGCGTCGTCCAGTACGTGTTCCAGGATCCGCTGCGCAGCCTCGATCCGGAGCACACCGTCGCCGTGTCCGTCGCGGAACCGCTGCGCATCCGGGGCGGACTCGACCGGGCGGCGATCGACGAGGCCGTCCGGCGGCAGGTGCGCGCCGTCCGGCTCGACGAGTCGCTGCTGGACCGGTTCCCCGGCGAGCTCTCCGGCGGGCAGCGCCAGCGGGTGGCGATCGCCCGCGCGCTCATCAGCTCACCGCGCCTGCTGATTCTCGACGAGCCGGTGAGCGCGCTGGACTCGGCCAACCGCGTCGCGATCCTCGAGCTGCTGCGCGAGCTGCGCTCCACCGTCGGCGTCGCGATGCTGTTCATCTCCCACGATCTCGGGTCGGTCGCGGGGATCTCGGACCGGACGATCGTGCTCTACCGCAGCCGGATCGTCGAGGCCGGCGACACCGCGCACATCGTCAACGCTCCCGAGCACCCCTACACCCGGCTGCTCGTGGGGTCGGCGCCGACCCTCACCTCCGGACCGACCGACCGCGTGCAGCGCGAACGGTTGCGGGCCGGACTCTTCGTCTCCTGATGCCGCGACAACCACAAGGAAGGCACCCGTGACACGACAGGTGCGACTCTGCCTGAACCTGCAGGCGACCGGCCGCCACGATGCGGCCTGGAAGACCCTGCCGCCGACGTCGGACTGGATCGCCGGCATCGACTACTACACGGAGATCGCGCGGCTCGCCGAACGGGCCCGCTTCGACGCGATCTTCATCGCGGACCGCCTCGGCTCGCTCGACGCCGCCTCGTACCGCAGGCCCTGGCGGGGGACGGATCCGACCGTCCTGCTTGCCGCGCTGGCACGCGAGACCGAGCACATCGGACTCGTGTCGACCAACCCGGCGATCCACGGCAACCCGTTCCTGCTCGCCCGCTCGATCGCGACCCTCGACCACATCAGCAAGGGACGTGCCGGCTGGAACATCATCACCAGCCAGGAGGACGTCACCCGCGCCGCCCTCGGCGTCGACGAGGTCCTCGAGCCGCAGACGCGCTACCGCAAGGCCGAGGAGTTCATCTCCGCCGTCGACGCGCTGTGGGCCTCGCTTCCCGAGGAGGCGGTGGTCGCCGACGCGGCGGCCGACCTCTACATCGACGCGCGGCGCACCCGGCCGGCGGACTTCACGGGCGAGTTCTACCGGACGTCCGGGGTGCTCCCGCTGCCCGGTGGCTACCGGGGCCGCCGCCCGGTGCTCTTCCAGGCCGGGGCGTCGAAGCAGAGCAAGGAACTGGGCGCCCGCTGGGCGGACGCGCTGTTCACCTCCCAACGGCTCCCGGAGCTGTCGCGGGAGTTCTCGGCCGAGGTCAAGGGGCTCGCGGCGGCAAACGGGCGCAATCCCGACGATCTCCTCGTCCTGCCGGGCCTGTTCACCGTCCTCGGGGCGACCGAGGCCGCGGCCCGCGAGCGCAAGCGGGAGCTCGACGAGCTGCTCGCCGTGGGGCCGCTGATCGAGCTCCTCACCGCGCAGCTGGAGTTCGACGTTTCCGGGCTCGACCTCGACGCGCAGCTCCCCTACGCCGAACTGGCGACGCGTGCCGCCGCGCCGGCGGTGACCGCGCGTCGCGACCAGCTCGTCGCCGAGGCGCGCCGCCGCGGGCTCACCGTCCGCCAGCTGCTGTTCCACAACCTCACCGGCGGCCAGCGGATGATCGTGGGCACCCCGGAGCAGGTCGCCGACGACATCGTGGAATGGGTCGACACCCGGGCGTCGGACGGCTTCGTCATCAACATCGATGTCCAGCCTGCGGGGTTCGTCGAGTTCATCGACGGTGTGGTGACGGAGCTGCAGGACCGCGGCCGGTTCCGGCGCGAGTACGCCCACGACACCCTGCGGGACAACCTCGGGGTCGCCGGCGCACCACCCGGCGGCGCGACCGCGTCGGGGGAGTCCAGCGGTTCGGTCCGCGACGGGGGGCGGCGGTAACCATGCCCGCACGCAACGAGATCAGTCGGGGGAAGCGGCAGGTCGACGCCTTCGCGTTCCCGCGGACCGAGCCCGCCGAGCAGGTCGACGTCCTCGTGGTCGGTGCCGGACCCAACGGCCTCGGCGCCGCCCTCGAGCTTCACCGGCACGGGGTGCAGGCCGCGGTGGTGGATGCCGCGTCTGGCGCGACGCTGGTCCGGGCCGGCGCCGCGGGGTACACCTCCCGTGCGCTCGAGGTCATCCGCGGGTGGGGGCTGCTGCAGCGGATCCAGCACGAGTGGACCTTCCCGCCGGAGTGGAGCACCGGCAACCTCCTGCTCACCTCGCTCGCCGGGCACCAGCTCGCGGGGACCACCCTGCGGTCGTTCGGGTTCGGTGCGGCCAGCCGGTACTCGACCGAGACGATGCTGCGCCGGCCACAGACGGTGCTGCAGCGCGTCTTCCTCGACCGGCTCGCGGAGATCGGAACCACGGTCTCCGGCGGCTGGCGGGTCGAGGGGCTGGCGAGCTACCCCGACGGTGTGACGACGACGGTGGTCGAGGTCGAGACCGGCCGGCGGCGCACGATCCGTTCCCGGTACGTCGTCGGCGCCGACGGCGGGAAGAGCACGGTCCGCACGCTGGCGGGGATCGGGCGCTCGGGCAGCTACGCCGACGAGCGGTACTTCCGGTTCGTCGTGCGGACCACCTCGGACACCTCGTCGGTGCTCGGGGCGTTCCCGCCCGCCACCGCCGTGATCTACAACGACCGCTACTCCGGGTTCCTCGCGGCCCTCAACGAGACGGACTGGCGGGCCTACGCCGGGCCGTACCCGCTTGACCGTGACCCGACCACGGACGAGCTGATCGCGCAGGCCCGGGCGGCGTTCGGCTTCGACGTCGAGCTCGAGGTCGTGTCGCTCACCCCGTTCTTCAAGAGCACGCGCATCGCCGACACCTTCTACCGCGACCGGATCGCGCTGGTCGGCGACGCGGCGCATGTCCGCACGCCGGGGGGCAACCTGTGCGAGGGCTTCGGCGACGTGGTCAACCTCGGCTGGAAGCTCGCGGCGGTGCTGCGCGGCCAGGCCGGCCCGAGCCTGCTCGACTCCTACGACGAGGAGCGACGCCCGCACAACTGGCGGATCGCCGACTACGCCCTGGCGGAGGACCGCCGGCACACGGCCGCGTACGAGCGCGTCCGCGCCCTCGGGGTCCCGGCCGACGCCGACACCAGTCCGGACGCGGCCCGCCGGCGCGCCGAGATCGGCGCGATCCTCGGGGCGGGCCGCAGCCTGCCACTCGGGGTGGTCTTCGACGAGCGCTACGACACCTCGTCGGTCATCCGGTACGAGGACGGGCAGGCCGAGGCCGAGGCCGCGGCGCCCTGGGACGCCTTCGCCTATGACGACGACGCGCGGCCCGGGCACCGGGCGCCGAACGGCAACCTCGACCCCTTCGGGTTCACCCTCTACGACCGGATCGGCTCCCACATCGCGCTGCTCGTCCTCGCCGCCGACAACCCGGGCACCGTCGCCGCCTTCGAGGCGGCGGCCGACGCCCGAGGCCTCGAACTCGAGGTCATCCACCTGCCGGATCCGGCGGCGCGCGAACTGTACGGCGCGCCGTACGCACTCGTCCGACCGGACCATCACGTCGCCTGGCGCGGCGACGGCAGCGACCTCGACGCCGGCACGGTGCTGGACCTGGTCTACGGCCGCGGCCAGGCCGCGGCCCAGCCCCCGGCCCAGACCCGGAGCGCCGGCTCCCGGCAGCTCGTCGACCTGGCCGAACGTTGACGGCCCGCTGCTCGCGGTCCGTTCCCCGGGCGCCGGCCGGCGGCCCGTTCCTGACCACACTCCTAGATCGGAGGTCCCGACGGTGACGGCGGACCTGACGTCAAATCCGCAGCGCGGCCTGTCGCTGTTCCTGACGATTCCCGCGGACGGCGAGCCCGTACGCACGTACAACCAGTCGCTCGAGACCGTCCGCCTCGTGGAGGAGATCGGCTACGAGACGGTGTGGGCCGCGGAGGCGCACTTCACCCTGATCGGCCTGCCGTCCGCGCTCACCTTCCTCGCGGCGGCGTCGCAGACCACGACGACGATCAGACTGGGAACCGCGGTCGTCCCGCTCACCTTCGACAACCCGATCCGGTTGGCCGAGACGGCGGCGCTGGTCGACGCGCTCAGCGACGGGCGGCTGGAGTTCGGTGTCGGCAAGGGCAACGGCGGGGGTTTCTCCACCGTCGCCTTCGAGGCCTTCAACCTGTCCGAGGACGACCGCGAGTCGCTGTACGCCCACGCGCTCGACGATCTGCGCCGGGCCCTCGGTGGCACCGTCGCCGCCGGCGACAAGGAGGTGACCCTGTACCCGCCGCCGGCCGGGCTCCTGCCGCGGCTGTGGCAGGCGACCGGAAACCCGCGGACGGCGGCCGAGATCGGGCGTGCTGGCGACGGTCTGCTGCTGCACCGCCTGGTCCCGTCCGGGGACGCCGGCCAGATCCAGTCGGGTCTCATCGACGACTACCTCGGCGCCCACACCGGCGAGCGCAGCCCGCGGATCGGCATCTCCCGCGTCGTGCTCCCGGCGTCGTCCAAGCGCGACGCGGTCGCCCTGCTCGATTCCGAGCTGCGCCGCAACCCCGGCCAGTACGTCACCCCGGGCGGGCCGCCGGGCACGGCCGAGGAGTTCCTGACCAGGTCGAACGTCAAGTACGGCGATCCGGACGACGTCGTGGAGCAGCTCCTGCAGGACGCGGCGTTCACGCGGTCGACCGACTACCTGTTCAGCGTCCCGCTGCCGCAGTCCTCGCCCCAGTTCCGCGACGGGCTGCGGCTGATCGCGCAGGAGATCTTCCCGCGCCTCCCGGCGCACGACCGCGCACCGACGGCGTGACCGTCCAGCGAGCCACTGCCGATGGACCATCGAGAGTGAGGAACCGACCATGACCTCCGCCATCGAGACCGCGCCAGCCACCGAGTCCGCGCCAGCCACCGAGTCCGCGACCGTCGTAGCGGCCGCGCGAGCCGAGTGGGACGCGTGGCGTGAGGAGTCCGAGCACCAGCGGCGCGAGCCGTACGGGTTCCTCGCCTACAGCGCACTGCACTTCCTCGACGGCGAACCTCGCCGCGTCGAGGGTTTCCCGGGGCGGTGGGCCACGGGCGAGCAGGGGCCGGTCGTCGACCTCGACGCCGGGGAGTCCCTCACCATCGACGGCGAGACCGCGACCGGGCGCCACGTCTTCGGCCCCGTCCGCGAGCGGGAGTTCCGGCGGGCGGCGTCGTTCGGCGACGTCGTCGTCGAGCTGTCCCGCCGCGGCGGGAACGACCTGCTCCGCTCGCTCGACCCCCGGCACCAGCTGCGCGAGACCTACGTCCGGACGCCGGCGTTCGACTACAACCCCGCCTGGGTGATCAAGGCCGAGTTCGCGCCGTATCCCGCCCCGCGCCCGGTCCAGGTCGCCGCGGCGGTCGACGGCATCGTGCACACCCACGAGGCCATCGGTGAAGCCGTTGTCGCGCTCGACGGCACCGAGTGGCGGCTGCTCCTCATCCGCGCCGAGCACCTCGCGGGGGTCGGTCTCGTCCTGTTCACCGATGCGACGAGCGGACTCACGACCTACGCGGCCAGCCGCCGGCTGATCGTCTCCCTGCCCGTCCCGGGCAGCACCCAGATCGTGCTCGACTTCAACCGCGCGGGGAACCTGCAGTGCGCCTACACCCCGTACGCTCCCTGCCCGCTCGCCCCGGAGCAGAACCGCCTCACGATCCCGATCGAGGCAGGCGAGCAGATCCCGTCCTTCCGGCCCAAGCCCGAGCCTGACGACGACGGTGCCGAGGAGCGCTCCGCGCCCTGACCGCCGGGGCCGCGCGGGCGCCGCACGGCCACTGGCCTCGGCATCCTTCTGCACATATCTGATGGGGACTCAACTGTCTGCGCTGATGGCCAGGACCGCGGTGTCGTCGTCCAGTCCGTCGCCGAAGCTGTTCAACAGGCCGATCAGGGCGTCGACGGCTGCCGCCGCGGTGGTGGGGGCCAGGCCGGCGGCGAGGTCGAACAGCGCGTCGTCGCCGTAACGGCGGTGACCGGCGCCGGCGGTGCGGGCCTCGGTCAGCCCATCGGTGTAGAGCAGCAGGGTGTCGCCGGGTGCGAGGCGCCCACGGGTGGTGGAGATCCGGGCGTCGGGCAGGACGCCGATGAGCTGCCCGCCGGGGGTGGGCAGGCAGGTGACCGTGCCGTCGGCCCGCAGCAGCAGCGCCGGGGGATGGCCGCCGCTGGCCAACGCGAGGGTGAAGCCGCCGGCGTCCGCGTCCGGGACGAGCAGTCCGAAGATCACCGTGCAGAAGCGCGGCTCGTAGTCGCGGTACTCGGTGCACAGGACGGTGTTGAGGTTGGCCAGCACCGCGGCCGGGTCCGGGTCGTACACGGCGGCGGCCCGCAGCGTGTACCGGACGAGGGAGGTCACGGCCGCGGCGGCGGCACCCTTGCCGCGCACGTCACCGAGAAACAGCCCCCAGGCACCGGCGGCGAGGGGGAACAGGTCGTAGAAGTCTCCGCCGACCTCGTCGGGCGAGGCGATGTGGTAGTGCGCGGCCACCTCCAGGCCGGGCACCGGCGGCAGGACCGGGGGCAGCAGGGTTCGCTGCAGAGCGGTGGTCAGGCGCTGGAGGCGTTCGCGTTCGCGCTCGGACTCCTGCCGGGCGCGCAGCAGCTCCGTCTCGTACGCGCGCCGGTCCCTGGCGTCGAAGATCGTGGTGCGGATCAGCAGCGGCTGCCCGTCGCTGCCGGACCGCACCGTCGAGGTCACCAGGACCGGCAACCGGGTGCCGTCGGCGGCCTTGAGTTCCAGGGCGATGCCGCTGACCTCGCCCTGCATGCGCAGCAGCGGGGCGAAGTGGGTCTCGTGGTAGATCCGCCCCCCGACGGTGAGCAGGTCGGCGAAGCGGCGCCGCCCGACCAGGTCCTCAGGGCGGTAGCCCAGCCAGCCGAGCAGAGTGGCGTTGATCTTTGCGATCTGCCCGTCCAGGAGGGTGGAGAGGTAGCCGCAGGGCGCGTTCTCGTACAGATCCTCGAGGCTGTCCTCCAGCAGCGCGGCGAACGGAAACTGATCATCGGAGTCCGCGCACACCGCGTCGCCTCCGCTCTCGCCCATCAACGTCCAGTGCCCGCGAACGCGACGATCGCCGCCGCCGTGGCCTCCGGCGCGCTCAGCTGCGGGCAGTGGCCGGTCGCCGTCAACGTCACCAGCTCACTGCCCGGGATACTCGCCTGGACAAACGTCCCCACGCCCGTCGGCGCGATCGCGTCGTTCGAGCACTCCACCACCAGGGTGGGCACCCGGACCCGGGCGAGATCGGCCCGGTTGTCCGACAGGAAGGTCGCCCGGGCGAAGGACCGGGCGATGTCCGGGTCGGTGCGGCAGAAGCTGTTCGTCAGCTCCTCGCCGAGCTCGGGTCGGTCCGGATTGCCCATGATGACCGGCGCCATCGTGGCCGACCAGCCCAGGTAGTTGCTCTCCAGCGACGCCAGCAGCTCGTCGATGTCCGCGGCGCTGAAGCCGCCGTGATAGTCGCCGTCCTCGAGGTAGCAGGGGGAGGGGGTGAGCAGGACCAGCCGGTCGAACAGCTCCGGCCGCCGGGCGGCGGCCAGAACCCCGATCATGGAACTCACCGAGTGACCCACGAATGTCACCGGCCCGACGGCCAGCTCCACGCAGATCTCCACGACATCCTCGGCATAGCCGTCCAGGGTGGCGTAGCGCCGCGGGTTCCAGGCCGACAGATCGGACCGGCCGGCGCCGACATGGTCGAAGAGCACGACGGTGAACTCGCGGGCCAGCGCGGGGACCACCAGACGCCACATGTTCTGGTCGCAGCCGAACCCGTGCGCCAGCATCACGACCGGGGCACCCTCCCGGCCGGTGACCACCACGTGGTTTCTGCTCCGCACGTCCATAGCCGCACATTCTTCACCCGAAACGCCGGCGGCGGCTCGGCGAGGAGCATCCGCGTCCCGGCGGAACGGATCCGCGACGGGTGGAGCTGCGCGGGGGGTTCACCCGAGGATGCGGGCGGTGCCGAAGCCGGCGGTCAGCGAATCGCCGGCGGTGAACCGGCTGGGGCTGAACGCGGCCAGGCCGGGGGCGGGCTGTTCCCCGGCGAGCAGGCCGGCGACATGGTCGCCGAGGACCGGGGCGAGCTTGAAGCCGTGCCCGCTGGTGCCGGCATCGACCCACACCCGGTCGGTGATCTGCCCGATCACCGGCTGCCAGTCCGGGCTGACGTCGTAGAACGCGGACCACCCACCGACCCGGGTCCGGGACTGCACCCGGGGCTGGGGCTGCGCCTCGGTTGACCGTCCCGGGCGCCGGCGCAGGGCGGCTTCGGCGAGCTGGGCGAACTCGGCGTCGCGTACCGGAGCGGGCGCGGTGTCCGGGTCGACCGGTGGGGTGCTGTCGAGGCCGCCGAGCATCCAGCCGCCGTCGGGCTGCGGCGCCGTGTAGTACCCGCCCGCCACATCGATGATCACCCCGGGGTCGGCGTCGGCGTCGGCGCCGGCAGCGGGGGAGGCGGGGCCGAGGACGGCGACGACGTGGCGTTCGGCGTGCAGCGGCAGTGTGACGCCGAGCTGGGCGGCCAGGGGTGCCGTCCAGGGCCCGGCGGCGAGCAGCAGGCGCCGGGCCCGGTGCGTCGTGCCGTCGGCGGTGGTGAGCTCGACCTGCCCGGGTGTCTCGGTGATCCGGACGACGCGGGCGTTGCTGTGGACCAGCGCGCCGTGCGCCCGGGCCGCGGTGACGAAGCCCCAGGTCGTACGGTAAGGATCGGCGTAGCCGGCCTGCTCCTCCCGCACGGCGATCGCGACCTGTCCGTCTCTGCCAGCGGCACCAGGGCCGAAACCCGCGCCGTCGCCGTCACCGTCGGGGCCAGGGCCAGGGCCAGGGCCAGGGCCGATGCCCGCGCCGTCGCCGACATCGATTCCGGGAAATCGGCGTGCCACCTCGTCCGCGTCGAGGGTCTCGACGGTGATGTCCAGGCCGACCAGGGTGGCCGCGGTGCGGCGGGCGTCGGCGACGTCGGCCGGGCCGTGCAGGTACAGGCCGCCGGTGCGGACGAAGCCGGCATCGCCCCCGTCGGTGTGCTCGGCGAACTCCGCGAGGAACGCGATGCTGTCATGTGCGACCCGGGCCAGGAATGGCTGGGTGTAGTAGGCCCGGCAGATGCCGCTGGATCGCCCGGTCGGCCCGCCCGCCGGTCGTCCCCGCTCGAACACGACCACGTCGAGCCCGCGGCGAGCGAGGTGGAACGCGGCGCTCGCGCCATGCACCCCCGCCCCGATGACGGCGACCTCGGCGACCACCCCGCGGGATTGCGCGTGTGACATCGTCCGTCCTCTCGGCAGCCCCGGTCTCGGGTCTCGGAGTGAGACAAGCGTAGTGGCGGCTACTCAGGAATCCATTCACATTCAAGATAATCAACGCTGTTGACGAACTGGCGGCAGCCATGATGATCATTAGGAGACCTGGTCGGGTGGCGGGGGGCCGCGGGGTTCGACGCGTCCCACCGGACACCGCATTCTTCGTATCTTTCTATGATCAGTCGTGTGTGGAATCGTGCCGAGGCTTAGTTGCGGTTTTCGGCCGCAGAACCGTACATAAGCCTCGGCACGATCTGACCGCAATCTGGCCGGAAGCCAGGCAGGTGGGCAGGCGGTCGTCCCTGCTCGAACCCGACGACCAGGTCGAGCTCGCGGCGAGCGAGGCGGAACGCCAACTGGCGCCGTGAAACTGCTGGGAGTCGCCGGGCAGGTTCTCCCATCGCTGACAAATGAGACGTCGCGAGCAGGGTCGCCCCAAGGGCGAGGCCGCTCGCCGGCCTGGCGGCCTGGCGGCCTGGCGGCCTGGCGGTTCCGCGGCGGCGGTCGAGAATGACGCAGGTAGCTCCACCCGGCGGCGGGTTGGCCCGGGTCCGGCGCGTACAGCAGAGTCTCCGCGGCCGGTGCGTCGATTGTCAGGCAGCCGCTTACCTGGTCGTTCGCGGCGTGGACACGGTTGCGAGCTCCGGTTCACGGCCACGGTCACGCCAGCGCGGCCGCCTTGCGCAGCAGCACCGCTCGTTCGCGGGCGTTGCGGCACAGACGGGCGGCGAGTTCCAGCTCGGCTCGGGCCTCCGCCGTCCGGCCGAGCTGGCCGAGCAGTTCGCCGCGCACGCCCGGGAGCAGGTGCGACCCGGCCAGGCGGTCGGTGGCGACGAGGTCGTCGACGATGGCCAGCGCCTGCTGCGGTCCCTGCGCCATCGCGACGGCGACGGCCCGGTTCAGCTCGACGACGGGGGACGGGGCCACCCGGCCGAGCGTCTCGTAGAGGAGCACGATCTGTTCCCAGTCGGTCTCCGGGACCGACGGCGCCGCCGCGTGGCAGCCGGCGATCGCCGCCTGCAGGCCGTACGGTCCGAGGCCGGCGGCCCCGAGCGCCGCGGCCCGGTCGAGGGCGGCCAGGCCGCGGCGGATCGCCGAGCGGTCCCACCGGCGCCGGTCCTGGTCCGCCAGGAGGACGGCCTCGCCGTCGGGACCGGTGCGGGCGGGGAAGCGGGCGGCGGTGAGTTCGCACAGGGCGAGCAGCCCGTGTGCCTCCGGCTCGTCGGGCATCAGGGCGGCCAGCGTCCGGGCCAGCCGGATCGCCTCGTAGGCGAGGTCGGGGCGCAGCAGGCTGTCACCGGTTGTCGCCGTCGAGCCCTCCGTGAAGATCACGTACAGCACGCTCAGGACACCACCGAGGCGGCCGCGCCGTTCCTCGGCCGGCGGCAGGGCGAACGGTACCCTGGCCGCGCCGAGGGTCTTCTTCGCCCGGGTGATCCGCGCCTGGACCGTCGCCACGGGTACCAGGAACGCCCGGGCGATCTCCTCGCTCGTCAGCCCGCCGACCGCGCGCAGCGTCAGAGCCACGCGGGCCTCGGGGGAGAGCACCGGGTGGCAGGCGACGAACATCAGCGCGAGGACGTCGTCGTCGATCCGGTCGGGATCCCACGGCAGGTCGTCCGACGGGTCGGCCGAGGGCACCGCGAGCAGGGCGTAGCGCTCGTCGAGTGCCGACCGGCGGCGGAAGCCGTCGATGGCGCGCCGCCGGGCGGTCGTGAGCAGCCAGCCCACCGGGTTCGCCGGCACGCCGTCGCGCGACCAGGTGACGAGCGCCTGGGCCACCGCCTCCTGCGCGACCTCCTCGGCGAGGTCGACGTCGCCCGTGTACCGGGCCAGCGCGCCGACGATCCGGGCGGAGGACATCCGCCAGACGGCCTCGACGACCCGCCGCGCCGACTCGTCACGCGGCGGGCCATCGACGGCCGCGGGCATCAGAGCTGGCCGGTCCGCTCGCGCCACGCCCGCTCCCTGATGATCCACTCGTTGTCCTGCGGGAACTCGTCGATGGTCGGCACCCGGCGGATCTCGCACTTCGCGCCGGCACTCGCCGGCATCCGCCGAGCCCACTGCACCGCCTCCTCCTCCGAGGCGACATC
Organism: Frankia tisae; assembly: GCF_025403405.1. Classification (GTDB taxonomy): domain Bacteria; phylum Actinomycetota; class Actinomycetes; order Frankiales; family Frankiaceae; genus Frankia; species Frankia tisai. The sequence continues at coordinate 3,007 of NZ_JANEZT010000007.1, read as the reverse complement.
GATCAGGTAGAAGCCGCCGAACAGTTCCTTCGTCTCGCCGTACGGGCCGTCGGTGACGACCGGAGTCTCGCCGCCGAAGTCGACCACCACACCCTGGGCCGGGTCCTCGAGGCCCTCGGCGGCGACGAGCACGCCGGCCCGGATCAGCTCCTCGTTGAAACGACCCACGGTCTCGAGCATCTCCTCGAAGGGTGTCGACATCATCTTCGCCAGGGACTCGTCCGTGGCCCGCATGATCAGCATGTACTTCGCCATCGTTGTGTCTCCTCGATCATGGGTCGCGTCCCGACCCTCTCACTCCCAGGTCGAACGGCACAGCCGCCGATCGACACGGCCCCCGGACGAAAATCCGACGCCTCCTCTGCGGCCGTCATCGCGTCTGCGGCCGGCACGATCCGGCCACCAGGGCCTACTGCGCCGCTGAGGTCTTCACCGGCGTCGTCGACGCCGTCGCACCCTTCCCCGTCAAGATCGATCTCACTCGTCTGTAGCGGCGTCCGACGACCGGCCGGGCCGTGAGGTGGATGCGCCGGTGCCCGCGGACTGCTCCACGACAGGCGCAGCGAGCGCGGGCGTCCCGAGTACGTCATGGTTGGCCGACATTCCGAAGAGCCGTATGGATTAAATGCGTTTCACGATTGGGGAGATGGGCTGGCACGGTCGTAGCGGTGGGAATAACCGACAGGTTGTGGGCAGCGCTCCCGGACCGCGTGGAAGCCGTGCGCCGGGCGCTGGAGCGAGCTGACCGCGTGCTGGCGATCAGCACCGCCGCCTACTTCGCCGGCAGCTACAGTACACGCGCGACTATGAACCCACCCGCGCAAGACCCCGGGCAGCCACCAAAGAATCCGGGAAAGCTCGTCGGGCCGGGTTACTTGGCAGGGGTCGCCTTCGTCTGGCGGATCCCGCCTCGCGCCGGTGTCGATCTTTGTTGTTCCCGTATTGACCTGAGTGCACAACTACTCGGACCCGCCCTGCACGTGATGGAGCAGGAGATCATACTGGGACCGGGGTGGTGCACACGGGTCGAACATCGTCGAGTGTGACGGGTGCGTGGTGTGCGGGCTCCGACCGGTTTCCGGGGCGCGGTGAGCGGTGTCCGGGAAACCATATCCGCGATCTTGAAAATGCGCATCACTTTCCTTACGGGGGCGGAATGAGCTGTCACGTGGTCGGTGGGCTCGCCAGGCGGGCTGCCGGTTGGCCGCGGGAACGGCCCGACCGCGGCACTTCGACAGCACACGGACACGCGAGGTGAACACGTCCCCACTCGGGTGGTCACCTGACGGCCCGTTCGCTGGTCACCCCGCCCCCGCTCACGACGGCGGGGTGCTGGCGGTGGCGGTGACCCCGGACGGCCAGCAGATCATCACCGGCAGCGGCGACGGTACGGCCCGGGTGTGGAACCTTGCCGACGGCACGCCAAGGCGGCGACTGGTTGGTCATACCGCGGCGGTGCATGGTGTGGCTGTCACCCCGGATGGTGCCGAAGTTGTCAGCGTCGGTGCTGACGGCACGATCCGGGTGTGGAATCTGGGTAGCGGCCGGCAGGTGCGGGGAACAGGCAGCGCCCGGGTCGGGGCGCCGTTGCCGCTGTCGGGACTGCGCAGCGACGCTCCGACCGATGAGGACCTGCTCCAGATCGACGGCGACGTCGACCGGCTGGCGGCGCTGGCCGCAGCGGTGAGCACCGCGCCGCCGGTGTCGGTGGCGCTGCTCGGGAACTGGGGGTCGGGCAAGTCCAGCTTCATGCTGCAGATGCAGACCCGTGTTGCCCAGTTGGCCGAACTCTCCCGCAACAACCTCGGTCGCAGTGCGTTCGCGGCCTCGGTACGGCAGGTGCGGTTCAACGCCTGGCACTACAGCGACGACCAGGTCTGGACGGGGCTGATCGAGGAGCTGCTGCGGGTCCTGGCCCAGCCCGACGACCCGGATCCGGCCGACCGCCCCGATCCGCGCATCGAGCAGGCCGACCCCGCTGCCCGGCTACGCCAGGTGCAGGAGACGATCGATGCCGGTCGGCAGGACGAGCAGCGGTTGACCCGGCAGCTGAACAGGCTCGCCGCGGCCCGGGGCGGTACCGGCTGGTTGGCCGGTCTCGGCGCCCCCGTCCGCATCCTGATGGCTCCGGTCATGGCGCTGCGGCAGCTGGCCAAGGACCTGCGGGCAAGCTGGCGAGTCGTGCTGATCTGGCTCGCCGTCGGCGCCGCTGCCGAGTTCGTCGTCTGGCGGTGGGGCGATGCATTGAAGGACCTGATGGTCATCCTCGTCGGAATCGCCAGCCCCATCGGGGCGGTTGTGACCCCCCTGGTGCTGGCACACCGGCGGGTGGGCAGCCTGAGCGGGCGGCTCGAACAGCAGTTGTCCCGCCGACGCGACCAGGTCGTCGGTGAACTCGCCGACCTCCGGGCCGAACGCATCCGCCTGGACGCCGCTGCCCGCCTCGCCGACACGCTGAGCACGCTCGCCGCGCCGGACCGCTACGAGCGGTACCGCGGACTGGTGGGCCAGGTCCACGGCGACCTCGTTCGGTTCCAGACCGATCTGCTAGACGCTCGGGCCCTATGGGACCAGCAGGCCCGCGCCGGCCTCACCACCACGGCCCCACCCCTGGAACGGATCATCCTCTACATCGACGATCTTGACCGCTGCCCGCCACGGCGTGTCATGAACGTCCTCGCCGCGGTCAACCTGCTGCTTGCCCTGCCCTTGTTCGTCGTCGTGGTGGCGGTCGACGCCCGCCGGCTCCTGCGCTCCCTGGCCCACCAGCGGCACACCATGTTCGATACCGGCAGCGACGGAGAGGCTGCGGCCGCGGCCACGGACAGTTTCGACGGGACGGTCCTCGTCGACCAGGCCGCCAGCTCCGTCGATTATCTTGACAAGATCTTCCAGGTCCCGTTCGCGTTGCGACCCCTCGGCGAGCGCGCCGCCCCCTACCTCGACGCACTGGTCCCCCCTGCTCCGACGGACATCCGGCCGCGGACCACGCCTTCCCCACCCGAAC
>NZ_JANEZT010000079.1 GCF_025403405.1 Frankia tisae | reverse complement strand
GGTAAGTCGGGATGCGCGGGTAAGTCGGGCACCGTGGGTTCAGCCTTTCCGGATCGCCGGGGACGCGGTGTCCTGCCAGTGGGCGGTCAGGTCCGCCACCGTCGTCACCGTCGCCAGCAGTCCGAACGAATGGCGCAGGACGGCGGCGGGATAGTCGGCCGGGGTTCCGGTCACGGCGTCGCGCGGCACCACGACCCCGAACCCCTCCTGGGCGGCTTCGCCCGCCGCGAGCAGGAGCGCGACGTTGACCGAGACGCCCGCGAGCACGATCGTGCGCACCCCGCGGCCGCGCAGGACCGGCAGCAGTGCGGTCCGCCAGGTCGGGGACAACCCGTGGCGGCGGGGAATGATCAGGTCTGCCGGGGACAGCAGCTCGGGCAGGACCTCGGTGTCGGGATGGCCGGCCGACCAGCCGGCCGTCGGCCCGGCGATCGCCCGCCACAGCGGGGCGCTGCCGGGATCGTGCGCCCCGGCCGTCCCGTGGAACGTCGCGTGGACCACGGTCGCGCCGGCGGCGCGGGCGGCCGGCAGGAGCCGGCGCAGCCCGTCGACGAGTGCACCCGAAACCGTGTTCAGCGCGGGGAGGATCGAATCGTCTCCGATCACCCCGCGCTGGCACTCAACGCAGACGACGGCGGTCGCGGTCGGCTCGATCCCGGTCCTCGGCCATGACGTCCGGTTCGTGGACGTCCGGTTCGTGCCTGTGGTCATCGCACCCCCACGGACGTCCGGTCCCTCGGCGTGCGACCGACGCGCCCGAACCTTGGCGTAAACCGCTTACCGTTTCAGTCCTACCACCTGCCTGGATCCCGTGTACGACGGCGGACCAGCATGATCACCGGGATCTGGCGTGTTGTCCTGGTCTGATAGGTGGCCCACTGAGGGTGGTGGGCGGCGTACCGCTCGTAGAGACGAGCGCGGTCGTCCCCGGTGGCGACGACCGCCGTGGCGGGAAGGACCTCGGTGCCCACCTCGACGGTGGCGTCCGGGTTGGCGAGCAGGTTGTGATACCAGGCGGGATTGGTCGGCTCCCCGACGACGGAGGCGAAAACCACGTAGCGGTCGCCGTCGGCGAGATAGCCGAGCGGGTTGGTGCGTGACGCTCCGGTCCTCGCCCCCGTTGTTGTCAACAGCAGGAGCGGCTTGTCGGCGAAATAGCCGCCGACCTTCCCTGCGTTGGCTCGGAACTCCTCGATGACCAGCCGGTTCTGTTCGTTCCAGTCCCGACCGCTCATACCTCCCCCAAACCCTTGGTCAACGGCTCCATCGCGGCAGCCGCGATCTGCGGTCGCAGGCTCGGCCTGGGCATGAGTACGATCTCCTTACTATCTGTCGAAATGACTGTCTGCCGAAGGTCGACATGGTCGGTCGTCCTGCCGGGGTCGAATATTCAGGTTGGTGGTGGGTGCGAGCACGCCGGCCAGGCCGATGGCGATTATGATCTCAGGGTCGAGGATGTGCGAGACGTAGGGCGTGTGCACGCCGATGCGACTCATCCACGGCAGTCCGATGGCGCAGATCAGGAACGCCGCGGTCATGACCGCCTTTGGCGGGAATCGCTCGCATGAGCCCGGCGACCAGGCCGGTGCTAGAGCATGCCCTGCTTGACCGAGGCGCCGCCGATGATGGACGCGACCGCGAAGCCGAGCAGTCCGATAGGGAGATGATGGCGAGAACCCGCCCGTGCTTCGCGTCGGGTTCGGAGGAGGCGGCTACCCGGCCGCCCGCTGCGGTGATGGTGTTACTCATGGCTGATGTCCACTCATTGACGCCTTCCTTTCCTCCCCCCAGCGGTGGCAGTCCCCCGGCGGTGGCAGTCCGCGAGCGGTGGGTGCGTCGTCGCGCCGCGCGCGTTGACATAACGCGCGTTGACATAAACGGACATTAACGTGGACGAGTATACGGCCGATCGGCATACTTGGTGGGTGGACGAGCTTGAGGCTGCCTGGTACGACTTGCAGCTCACCGGTAAAGTGCATGTCAGCGTGCCGCATCTCGCGGCGGAGGCATTGGCGGCCGGGTTCGACGGCCCCGTGCTGAGGGAGCTTGCCGGTCTCGGTGTCCGCGACGATCTCGAGGCGCTCCGCCTACTGCCGGTGGTGCTGACAGAGGCGGGCTGCGACCTCGATTCAGGCGGGGATCCATGGGGCGAGATCGTGTCCTGGGAAAGTTCGCGCGATCGGTTTGAAGCCGATCTCGTCGCTCGTACCGAGCAGGCTCTGGCAATTGTGCAGCGAGATCTGGATCGAACCGGGGCCGAGGTCGGTCGTCTCACGCTCCACTGGACGGGGCGCTTCGAGGACGACGGCGAACCGCAGCTCCTCCTCGGGTTCGACGGCGAACCGTTCCGCGGCGGCGGAGATCCACCGCCCTACGTGGGCGGGCTGGACCTGCCCCGCACAGTCCTGTCGATCGTGGGAAGCGCGCAGGATTTTATCATGGAACTGTTCATGTTCTACTGGCCCGAGTGTCCTCTTCATCGCCGCGGCCTGCACCTGCCCGAATCGGATTCGGAGTGGGAGGAAACCGAATGGCCGGCATGGCGCTGCAGGGGGGCGGGCGGACACGATGTCGCTCTGCTCGGGAAACTACGCAAGGGCAGCACAGCCTGATTTTGTAGATGGTGCGCCCTCACGCGGGCGCACCATCCGTCTGCCCGGCTGGTCAGGCTACGAGGCTCACGACGAGGGTCTGCCCGACCGTCGGTCGATACAGGGGGAAGGTCGTGCTTCGGAAGGTCCTGGTGCCGGCGACGTCGCAGCGCACCTCGGCCGTCGCGGGGCCGGGGAGCTGCGGGTTTCCGAAGACCACCGAGAACCGTCCACCCGTGCCCACGGACGCGCCGTGTGACTCCCCGCCGCCGGTAATCTTCAGTGATTCGGCGGAGCCGAACTTGCATTTGACGGTTCCGGCAACCGTCAGCGGATTGTTGATCGTGCCGGCACCGGCTGGGGCCAGCGGAATGATGGCCAGTGATGCTCCGGTCCCGGCAATCAGGACCAGAGCCCTGAATCTTGACAGTCCTCGCATGGCACACCTCCGACGCCCTCGAATACGTGCCGGCGTGCCAGTCGGCATACCCGACCGTCGAACAACTTACACGCCATTCTTAAAGGGCGACCCGGTTTTAGCGGGTTACCATGAGTTTGCGGACGCCGTAGTTGGTGCCGGTGAAGTCCATCGGGACCTCGTCCAGCGGGGTGGCGAGACGCAGGTCGGGGAAACGCCGGAAAAGCGCGGGCAGGACGGTCCTCAGCTCGGCGCGGGCGACGTTCTGGCCGAGGCAGGCGTGGACGCCGTAGCCGAAGCCCAGGTGGCGGACCATGGTGCGGTCGAGGTCGAGGGCGTCGGGGTCCCCGAACACGCGAGGGTCGCGGTTGGCGGCGTTCATGGCGACCACGACCAGCTCACCCTTGCCGATGCGGGCACCGCCGAGCTCCAGGTCCTCCTCGGCGACCCTGCCGAGGCCGAACTGGACGATGGTCAGGTAGCGCATGAGCTCCTCGACCGCGGTACCGATCTTCTCCGGGTGCTCGGTAAGGTCCCGGCGCTGCTCGGGATGGGTGAGCAGGGTGAGCGTGGACAGGCCCATCATGGCGGCCGTGGTGTCGTGGCCGGCGAACAGCAGCAGCACGCCGAGACCGACGAGCTGGTGTTCGGTCAGGATCGACCCCTCGGCGTCCGCCTTGCCGATCAGTTCGGCGAGGATGCCCTCGGTGTCGCCGGTGCGGCGCTTGTCCGCGACCAGCGCGGTGATGTAGTCGACCAGCCAGTGGGCCCCGGCGTCGCGCTCGGCGCGGCTGACGGCCATGTCCATCATCGTCTCGGTGGCGTGGTGGAAACCGTCGCGGTCGGCGTAGGGGACGCCGAGCAGTTCGCAGATCACCAGGCACGGGATGGGCAGCGACATGGCCTGGACGAAGTCGAAGGTCTCGGGTCCGGCGGCGATGGCGTCGAGATGCTCCTCGACGATCCTGTCCAGGTAGGGCTGGAGCCTGGTCTGCACGGCCTTCGGGGTGAAGCGGGCGGTGAGCAGCCGCCGGTAGGCGCCGTGGTCGGGCTCGTCCATCATCACGAAGCCCGCGTCGAACGGCGCATCGTCCCCGGTCTCGGCCTCCTCGCCCTCGGGGTTGTCGTGGCGGCGGCGCTTCGCGCTCAGGCGGGGATCGCTGAAGACCTGGCTGCCCTCCTCGAAGCGGGTGACCAGCCAGCCGGTCGAGCCGTTGGGAAAGCGGGCCCTGACGACGGGCTGGTTCTCGCGCAGCTCGGTGTACTGCGCGGGCGGGTCGAGGGGGTGGGCCCGGTCGCGGGCGACGGGCTGGTCGATGAGGTGCTGCGTCGTCATCTCTGCTCCTTCGCGGTGTGGGCCTCGACGGCGGCGGTGACGCCGGCGTGGGCGGCGGTGGCCTTGCACCAGCCGGTGTAGACGGCCAGGTGCAGGACGGCCTCGCGGAGCTGGTCGGGGGTGAGCTCGTCGTTGACCAGCCCGCCGGTGGCGATGATCTGGACGAGTTCGGGGCGGCCGACGGTGGCCGCGACGCCGAGGGTGAGCAGCCGGCGGTCGCGCACGGACAGGCCGGGCCGGGCCCAGACCTGGGCGAACAGGTAGTCCACCGTCTCATCGATGAAGGGGGTGCTCTCGCCCCCGCCCTCGCCCCGCAGGGCGGTGCTGAAGCCGGGGCCGTAGACGCGGTCCATCATTTCCAGGCCATACCGGTGCAGGTCGTCGTCGTGGCCGCCGGCGTCGGCACCGGCGGGAGTGGTCGACTCCCGGTCGTCCAGGTCGAGGGTCTGATCGGCGCGGGTCCGGGCCACCTCGACCAGGGGGACGTCGACGGCCAGGGCGGCCGCGAGGTCGCGGGCGGCATCGAGGTCCTTGGTCATCAACGGTTGGATCTTCTGCCCGGCCGCTTCGGGCAGCGTGTCGCCGCAGCCGCGCAGCCGCAGCAGGGCAAGCAGGGTGTGGCCCTCGGGGTCGGCGGTGTCGATGACCTCGGCGAGCCGGGCAGGGTCCACGCCCGCGGCGCGGGCCAGTGCGGTCGCCTCGAACACGGCACGCCAACTGCCGTAGGTGACGACGTTGCGGGCGATCTTGGTGGCCATGCCGGCGCCGAGCGGGCCGCAGTGCACGACCCTCCTGGCCCAGTCGTCCAGCACGGGCCGCGCGGCGTCCACGGTGGCCTGGTCCCCGCCGACGATCGCGACCATGCCGTGGTCGGCGGCCCGGTCGCCGGGGGTCACGCCGCAGTCCAGGAAGCCCACCTCGTGCCCGGCGCACAGCGCCGCCAGCTCGTGCACGACCGGCAGCGCGACGGTGGACAGCAGGACGACCGTCAGCCCCGGGTGAGCGCCCGCCAGCAGCCCGTTCTCGCCGCCGATGACGTCGCGTGCCTGGTCGGCGGTGACGACGGCGACCATCACGACGTCGCTGCTCCTCGCCACCTCGGCGGGGGAGCCCAGCGGGTCGCCGACGCCGGGCAGGCCCGCCGACGCGCCCGGCCGGACGTCGTGAACCGCGGGAACCCGGCCGCGCCGGGCCATGCTGACGGCGACCCCGCCGCCGATGATCCCCAGGCCCACCACGCCGGCCCGCAGCGTTTTCGTCTCCGACATCATGCGTTCCTTCCGCTGGGAGCCGGGGCCGGACCTGCGCTGGGGGCCTGGCGTGCGCTGGGGGCCGGACCTGCGCCGCGGGCGGGACCTGCGCCGGGGGCTGGATCAAGGTCGACCGCGCTCGGCCATGCGGCCTGCTCGGCGACCAGCGGGCGGTATTCGCGCGTGGCGCGGGGCATGTTGACGCCGACGACGCCGCAGACCCGGCCGTCCCGGCCGTGAAGGGCCGTCAGTCTGCGTTCGGCGAGACTGCCCTTGACGATCCGTACCCGATCGCAGCCCCGGAGCTGACCGTAGATCTGGATTTTCAGGTCGTACTGGTCGGACCAGACATAAGGAACGGGGTCGAAGGGGGTCGCATTCTCCGGCCCGGCGAGAATGTTACGGGCGACGGCCAGGCCCTGCTCGGTGGCGTTCGTACGGTGCTCGATGCGGGTGCGCTGACCGGTGCGCGGGTGCAGCCACGAGGCGACGTCGCCCGCCGCCCACACGCCCGAACCGGCGTAGAGGGTGGCGTCGCACTCCACCCCGTCCCCGATGGGGACGCCGCTCGTGGCGAGCCAGCCGATGTTGGGGCGGGCGCCGATGCCGACCAGCACGGCGTCGGCCTCGATGGTCCGGCCGTCGGCCAGCCGCACCCCGGTGGCCCGCCCGCCCTCGGTCAGGACGGCGTCGACCAGGACGGCGTCGACCAGGACACCGGGGACGATCCGCACCCCGTGCTCGGCGTGGACCTGGGAGAGCATGGCGCCCAGGTCGGGGCCGAGCGCGTCGGCCAGCGGCACTGCCGCATCCGTCACCATGGTGACCTCGGTACCCAGTTGCCGGGCGACGGCGGCCGCCTCGGCGCCGACGAAACCAGCGCCGACGATCACCAGCCGGCGTCCGGGCCGCAGCTCCTCGCGCAGCCCGAGCGCGTCCTCCAGCGTGCGCAGGACGTGCACGCCGGCGACGCCGTCGGTGCCCGGCAGTCGACGGGCGGCGACCCCGGTGGCCACGACGAGCGCGTCGTGGCCGATCCGGTCGCCGTCGGCCAGGACGACCTCGCGTGCCCCGGTGTCCAGGGCGACGGCCGCGATGCCCAACCGCAGCTCGACGTCGAGCGCGTCGAGCGCCTCGGCGCTGCGCAACCGCAGGCGGTCGGCGTCCCACGCGCCGGACAGCAGCTGCTTGGACAGCGGGGGCCGGTCGTAGGGAAGGTGGGGTTCGTCGCCGATGAGCGTCAGCCGCCCGGTGTAGCCGTCGCGCCGCAGTCCCTCCGCGACGCTCAGGCCGGCGGCCGAGGCGCCGACGACGGTGACCCGGGACGGGGCCGGGGCGGTCACTCCTGCACCTCGATGGCGGCCGCCGGGCAGGCCGCGGCAGCCTTGCGCACGTTGTCGTACTGGTCTGCCGGCGGGTTGGCGTCGAGCAGGATCACGATGCCGTCGTCGTCGCGCTGGTCGAAGACGTCGGGGGCGGCGAGCACGCACTGGCCCGCGCCGCAGCACTTGTCGACATCAACGGAAATCTTCATGAGAAACCTCCGGGCGAGCCCCTTCCGGGGGGCTGTGCCGACCGGGGGACTGGCAGATTTCGTGGTCTCGGTCACCTGTCGACCCCGGTCACCTAACTAAGTTAAGTCAGACTGTACCCATGGCCATCGGGATAGGCAAATCGCGCCGAACTAAGCGCGACATCTACTCTTCGGTCGGACACCGACCATTCTGTGCCGCTACGTCCATGTCGATGTCGTTCTGGGATTCGCCGGTGGAAATTACGGCCTATTCATGCGCGCCAAGAATTTCGGTCGATGAATCTCCGTCGCCGGGCCGGTCCGCATTTCCGGCCAGGATAGCCCTGAGGTGGCGCGAGGCGGCGGTTTCCGGGGGAGCGGACCGGAAGGGTGGCGATGTACCCGGCGTGTTCGCGACGAGGGAGTCGAGCAGGCCGTCGGCTAGTTGCAGCGTCAGGTTCTCCGTCGACTCGTCGGGGAAGAGGCTGTGGTGGAGCGTCACCATGCCGTGCAGCCCCGCCCACAGGGTCTGCGCCGCCTGTTCCACCGGCAGGGACAGCGCATACCCGGTTTTCTGGCAGCGCCGGAAACCGGCGCGGAAACTGGCCGAGACGCCGTGAGCCGGGTGCGCGCTGATCCTCGCGACCTCGACCGTCGGCTGCGGCACCTCGAACATGAGCCGGTAGTGCCCGGGGTTGCTCAGCGCGAACCGGCAGTAGGCATGCGTCTGCGCCCGCAGCGGCTCGCGGGCATCGGGGCCGTCGCTGGCCGTATCCGCCCGCGCCATGCCCGCGACCAGGTCGTCGTACTTGTCTGCCAACGCCGCCCAGACCAGTGCCGCCTTGTCGGGGAAATGCAGGTAAATGCTAGGCGCTGAGACCCCGACCTCGTTGGCGACCGCGCGCATCGTCAGCTTTTCGGCACTGCCCCATTCCACCAGCAGGCGGTTCACCGCGGCCAGGATCTCCCGGCGAAGCTGCTCCCCCTGCCCCCGCAGGCTGCGCGCCCTGCCCGAGCCGCCCGGCCCACCCGAGCCGCCGCTCCGAGACCGCGCGGTCGCCATCGGTCACCACCTCCGCCCAAAGCCTACGTCGCACGCAGATCGACGCCCCGAGAATGCACATCGTCATTAGTCGGAGCATCGGCGTACCCGTGACAGGCCATCACTGGGGGTGCGGTGGATTCCTCACGATCCCCGGCCATCCTGCTGGCCGGCTACGAGGTGATGGCGACGGCGCGGCAGGCGTAGTCGTCCCGGGCGATGGCGACATAGAGGTTGCGGTGGCGGCTGTCGGCCACGCCGTAGCCGCTGAAGGCGATCAGGCGTGCCACGCCGTGGGCCTGCATCGCCGGCAGGATGGTGCGCATCCCGTCCGTGCAGACCGTGCTGCCCCATCTGCGCTGGCCCAGCGCGCTGAGCACGGCGTCGCTGCCGGCGATGACCTGCTTCACGACGTCCGCGTCGCGGACGTCACCGGCCACCGGTCGCAGGCGTTCGTGGGCGGGGAGACCGCGGGGGTCGCGGGCGAGCGCGGTGACCGTGTGGCCCTGCGCCAACGCCTGGTCAAGCACGTGCCGCCCGGTGTGTCCGGTGCCGCCGAAGACCGCCGGATGCATGCCTGTTCCCTCCATCAGGGGAATGGTTTGAGATTCCAAGCATCGGGGAAGATGCTTGGAGTCGTCAAGTTTTGGAGGCTCCAGGTATCGTCGAGAGGTGGGCGACGTTGACGGGCCTTCCGACGACTCGCTGATCCACGCCGTCGTCAAGCAGGTCGTCACCCTCGCGGCCGCGACCGGCGAGCACGCCGCGGACCTGGTGAAGGAACTCGATCTCACCGAGGCGCTCGCCGGCGCGCTGTGGCGGCTGGATCCTGACGGGCCGCCGCCCTCGATGCGCGCGCTGGCGGCAACGCTGAACTGTGACCCGTCCACCGTCACGTTCCTCACGGACCGGCTGGAACAGCGCGGCCTGATCCAGCGGCGACCGGCACCTACGGATCGCCGCCAGAAGATCATCACCTTGACCCGTCGAGGCGTCGAGGTGCGCGCGCGGCTCGTGCAGGCGTTCACCGTGGGCTCCCCGCTCGCCCGCCTCTCCCCGGACGACCAGCAACACCTCTACGCGCTGCTCGCCAAGGCGGGGGCAGACCCGAGCCAGTTCACGTGCCGAGCGGCCGCCTCAGCCGTTCCTCGCGAGCCCTGAGACGACCGGACCGGCGAGATGCGAGCGGCCAGAATGATCCGGGTGGAGATTCCAGATTCTTCGTCGATTCCGTTGGTCGAGTTCGATCCCTCGCCGGTGGGCATGGTCCGGCCGTTCGCGGGCCGGGGCTACGAGAAGACGGGTATCCGGCTGCCGGAACTCGCGGTGATGTGTTTCTTCCGGGAGGTCGTGGACGCCCTGGTGGAGACCCACCAGGCCCGGGTGCTGACCGAACTGGTCGGCGAGCACGGCCGGCATCCCGTCTACGAGGTGATCCTGGAGGGGACGCCGATCGCCGTGTTCCAGCCGGGCATCGGCGCACCGCTGTGCGCCGGCTTCATGGAGGAGGCCATCGTGCTCGGCGCCCGGACGCTGGTGGCCTGCGGCGGGGCGGGATCGCTGGTCGACTCCCTCGTGCTCGGGCAGGTCATCGTCCCCGACCGGGCCGTCCGCGACGAGGGAACTTCGTTCCACTACCAGCCACCCAGCCGCGAGGTGAGCGCCGATCCCGCCGGGGTGGCGGCAGCCGAGGCGGTGCTGGCCCGGCACGGGGTGCCGTTCGTCCGCGGCAGGACCTGGACGACCGACGCGATCTACCGGGAGACGCCGGCCAAGGTCGAGGCGCGGCGCGCGGAGGGCTGCCTCACGGTGGAGATGGAGGCTGCCGCCTTCTTCGCGGTCGCCCGGTTCCGCGGGGTGCGGTTCGCGCAGCTCCTCTACGCCGGCGACTCGTTGGCCGGACCGGTCTGGGCGTCGCGGGACTGGCAGCAGGCACTGTCCATCCGCGAGCGCCTGTTCCGCCTCGCCGCGGAGACCTGCATGGAACTGGGCCGCACGGCTACGGTCTCCTGAGGCGCCGGTAGACGGAGGTCGGCGCAGGTGGGCGCAGGTCAGGCGGAGATCGGTTAGATGGGGATCAGGAGGAGCTGACGGTGGAGCAGGTGTGCAGCGAGTGCGACTTCGACGCGTCCGCCGTCGGGGTCGGGCAGGTCGCCGCCGATCTCGGCCTGGTGACCGGGAGAATCGCCGAGCACCTGCGGGCCCTGCCCGCGGATGTCGTGCGGCACCGCCCGGCGCCGAGTATCTGGTCGCCGATCGAGTACCTCGGGCACCTGCGCGAATCGATGGCCTTTCACCGGTGGCTGATCGAACGGGCCACCGCCGAGCAGACCCCGGTGATCCCGGCCGTTGACCCCGACGCATCGGTGGCGGCGGCGGGCTACCGCCACGGTGACCTGGACGATCTCCTCGGCCAGTTCGAACGCCGGGTCGCCCGCCTGCGCGAGACGATGGCACAACTCGACGAGGACCTGGCGCGCCGGGCGATCGACCTCGACGGCCGGGTCGTCGACGTCGCCCTGGTGGCCCGCAGCGCGCTGCACGAGTGCCACCACCACGACGGGGACATCGTCCGGGCCGGTCAGGGCTGATGCGGCACGTGTCAGCGAGGAGAGTCGAGACGTATGTCGGTCACGCTGCCCCAGGAGTACCAGGCGAGGGAGAAGGAGGCCCTACGGTCCGGCGGGACAGGGAAGTCCCCCCAGCTCACGTGGGTGCAGGGAAACGATGCGCACTGCGTTTCGCCGAGGTGCTGAGAGCAGTAATCGGCGATGAGTGGCACCCGCGTACCGTCGGCCAGGACAAGACTCGCGGTATTGCTCGAAGGCACGCTCGGGCACACGAGTGAAGACTGGTTCGCCAGCTTCTGGTAACGAATCAATGCCTGCATCGTGCCGTTGTTTCTGACGCTTATGGACGTCAGGGTCACCCGCCAGGAACCGTCACCGGTGAAGTCCCGATTGATGGCGTAGGTTCCTGGAACGGGCGGTTTCGGGCCCGAGTCCGTGGTCGGTGTGGGAGTGTTGGTCGGCGCTGTTCCCTGGCTCGGCGAACCGATGGGGCGGGAGGCCGAGCCGGCATCGGTGTCGGGGTCGTCCTTTCCCGTGCGGTGAAGCCGCGGAAGCAGCAGCGTAAGGACAATGGCGACACCGACGGGAACCGCCAGCCAGGGCACCAGGCGACGGCCCACGGCGGGACCGGGTTCCCGCTGCGCCGGCGGGTGCGCGATGCCGCCCGGCGGGGCGGCCGGTGGCAGCTGCGGCGACACCGGCAGCTGCGGCGACACCGGCGTGTGCGGCGTGTGCGGCGCGGGGCGCCGCGTCGACGCGGTGATGGTCATGGGGCGACCGGCCTGGCGGAGCAGCGTCGCCGCGGTTCGCGCGTCGGGTCTTTCGGCGGGGGCCTTGGCCAGCATTGCCCACAGGACACCGCCGAGTGGACCGACTCGCAGGCCGGGGCGTGGCGGCTCGAAAAGTATGCCGGCGAGCATCGCGGCGGTGTTCTCGCCGCCGAAGGGAAGAGCGCCCTCGACCGCCTGGTAGAGAGTGACCCCGAGCGAGAACACGTCGCTACGGAGGTCCGGTGGCCCGTCGCCGAAGCGTTCCGGGGCAATATAGGCCAGGGTGCCGACGACTCCGGTGGCGGTGAGCGTGCTGTCGTCGTGGTGCGAGGCGATGCCGAAGTCGGTGAGCAGGACCCGTCCGTCCTGGGTGAGCAGGATGTTGGACGGCTTGATGTCGCGGTGCGCGACCCCGCGATCGTGGGCGAAGGCGAGCGCGTCGGCCGCGTCGGCGCCGATCCGGGCGACCTCGTCGACGGACAGCTGCCGAGCGCGCAACCGGTCGAGGAGCGACTCGGACTGGGTGATCAGCTCCATGACGATCCACGGCAGGCCTTCGTCGTCGAGGACATCGTGGACGGTCACGATCCCCGGATGGCTCCGCAACCGAGCCGCGTGCTCCGCCTCGCGGCGTGCACGCGCGACCCGCTCCGCACGCTCCCGGGCAGAGACGTCGGCCGGGAGACGAACCTCCTTCAACGCGACGTCCACTTTCAGCGTCTCGTCGCGGGCGCGCCACACGGTGCCCATTCCGCCGGCGCCGAGACGGTCGAGTATCCGATACCGGCTTCCGACAATTCTGCCGACGGCACCATCTTTTCCGGTCATGTCGGCGCCCCCCGGACGATCGCCTGGCCGGTCGGGCGAGGCGCGCTTTGTGACGGCAAGCATAGTACGCCCGCAGATGGGCGATGCGCCGTGCTCGCGCTGTCCGCTGTCCGCTGTCCGCTGTCCGCTGTCCGCTGTCCGCCGTCCGGGGCCACCCTCGGCGTCCGTCACCATGTCGGTGACATCGTCAGGGTTCGCGTGGGCTGACGGGTCCGCTGGATTCCGGGTCGGCCAGGGCCGCGAAATCGAAGCTGCTGGTGTGCCGCTCCCGGACGGTCCACCGGTGCCGGCCGTCCGCCGTCGCGGCCGCGGTCACCTCGCCGCGCACGATCGCGCCCCTGATCTCGTCGTATCTGGTCCCCTCCTCGGCGACGCAGCACACCGCGTCGCCAAGGCCGACCCTGGCGGCGGTCCCCGTCGGATCGGTGAACTCGACCGTGATCTCCTCCCCGTGCCGATCGGCGCCGGCCAGGGTGCCGACGGGCCAACCGTCCGCGTTCACGTAGGCGACGACCATCTCCGCGGAGCCGTCGAGGAATGCCGTGAGCTGCTCGGCGCCCATCGCGATCCGCCGGCGGCGCTCAGCCGGCATCGCCCACTCCTTCCGGGCCGTGGGTGAACAGGGCGGTGAGCGGGGTCACCCGGATGATGATCCGCCTGCCGTCGAGCAGTCTCTCCCGGACCCTGCTGACGACGTGGGGCGGCGTCACGACATGGGGTGTCACGACATGGGGTGTCAGGACGTGGGGTGTCAGGACGTGGGGTGTTGCGACGCGGGGCGGTGTGGACGGGCCCGGCGTCGGATCCTCGCCGTCGCGCATCCAGTTCTCGATGCTTCCCTCGCCGGGCTGCACGCGGCCCCAGACGCTGAGCACCCGCCGATCGGCGGCCCGGTCACGGGGCACCACGACCACGCACACCCTGCCGTCGCGCCGCAGGTGGGCGACCTTCGCACTCCTGCGGTAGGTGTTGAACTCCAGCGTCCCGTCGCACCAGCGGACGGTCATCGGGTAGCCGATCGGCCCGCCGTCCGCACGGGTCGTGATCAGGAAGCCACGCGTGTGCGCGGCAAGGAACCGGCGGTGTTCGCCGGTCAGGGGATCGCCAGGCGGTTGGCCGTCGTGCCCGTGCCGGTCGGGTAATTCCGCGCCCAGACCAGCGGCGGCATCCTCCGTCGGAACCGTCATATCCGATCTCCCTCCGGTGGGAACTGGGCTGGGACGAAGCCGCCGAAGCCTCGCCTCCGATGAAACCCCGTGTTCATGGTCGCCGCACGCGACCCGGACTCTCGCTTTCTACAGGCGGAGCGGTGAGGACCGACGAGGGCAGTTCTCCCGCGTGGCGGGCTTGACCTTTACGCCTACGGCAGCTTCTACCGTCGGCGGCATGAGTGCCTCCTCACCCACTGCCTCCTCGTCCGCTGCGTCTTCGCCCACCTCGTCGACGCCGACCCTGCCGGCGTCCGTCCCGGCCTCCGGTCGGCAGGTGCGCCTCGCCGCGCATCCGGCCGGGCTTCCGACCCCGGAGGACTTCCGGGTGGAGCTGGCCGCGGTGCCGGCCGCGCGGCCCGGCCAGGTCGTCGTCCGCACCCGCCTGTTCGCCCTCGACGCCGCCGCCCGACTGTTCCTCGGCGCCGTCGGCCTGCCGCTGCCCCGCCTCCCCCTCGGTGACGTCGTGCCGGGGGCGGCGCTCGGGGAGGTCGTCGCCAGCACCGACCCCGGCTTCGCCGTCGGCGACGAGGTCTGCCACCAGCTTGGCTGGCGGGAGTTCGCCGTCGCCGACGCGGCGGCGCTGCGGCGGGTCGACACCACCGTCCTCCCGAGCCCGACCGCGTATCTGGCTCCACTGCTGACCGCCTGGGCCGGTCTGGTCGCGGTGGCCGAGCTGCGCCCCGGCGACACCGTCTTCGTCTCCGGCGCGGCCGGGGCGGTCGGCGGCCTCGCCGGTCAGATCGCGCGGCTGCGCGGCGCCGGGCGGGTCATCGGCAGCGCCGGATCACCGGCCAAGGTCGCACACCTGACCGGGACGCTCGGCTTCGACGCGGCCTTCGACTACCGGGACGGCCCCGTCCTGGAGCGGCTGCGCGCTCTCGCCCCGGACGGCATCGACGTCTACTTCGACAACACCGGCGGCGCGCAGCTCGCCGCCGCCGTCCGCCTGTTGCGCCCGCACGGCCGGGCGGTGCTGTGTGGGCTGCTCGATCGCCAGAACGGTCCGCGGCGCGCCCATGCCAGCGGCGAGGAGACGACGCCGGACCTGGGTTACGCCGTCACCAACCGGCTCACCCTGCGGGGCCTGCGCACCGCCGACTTCGCGGACCGCCGCGCCGAGGCCGAACAGGAGATCGGCCGCTGGCTTGCCGCCGGTCGGCTGCGACTCGACGAGACCGTCGTGGCCGGGATCGAGAACGCGCCGCGTGCCTTCGTCGACCTGTTGCGCGGCGAGTTCACCGGCCGGGTCCTCGTCCGGGTCGATGGGCAGCCTGATCACAAGACCGGCCTGGCGCCTCTGGACGAGTGAGACCTCTGGCGTTCCGGTGGTGGTCGGGAGGCAGCCGGTCGGGCCCAGCCGGGGTTGTCCTGTCGGCGACGGAATTCGGCGGCTGGCGCCGTCGTGCCGAAGTCGCACATGTTGTCTGCGACGCTGATCGTGACCGCCGGGGGGACGATCTGGTCGCTGCGGTCGAGCACGTCGCCAGGTAGGTCGATCCCGTCGGCGGCGTCGAGCTTGGCGGCATTTGACGGGTCGCCGGCGTCATGGCGCGCTGGGAGGCGCCGTGACCGCGCGGCGGAGCCTGGCCCGCTGCCCTCCTGCCCATGGAGCCTCGACGATCCGGGAGGCGGTACCTTTGACGCTCCGAAGGAGCGGATCTTGTTGGCGCAGTGAGCCCTCGACCCCTTCGCCATCCTCATTGACGGCGCATCGCCACGAGCGTGGCCAGAGACGGGGAAAGTCGGATTTCCGTGCCCTGGAGGAGCGGATGGTTCAGCCAGTGGTTACGAGCAGCGTCGTGCTCCGACGCACCAGGCTGACCGGCCGGGACGAAGTCGTCGAGCGCGACCGTCCCTCCCGGCTTGAGCCAACCATCGGCAGGATCAAGAGGTGAGTCCACGCTGAGGTCCTTGCCTTTACCTCCACCGTCCAGGACCAGCAGATCGAACGGGCCGTAATCTCGTAATCCGTGCCAGTCTCCATGAACGATGCGGACGTTGCGGTGACCATCGAAGAAGTCCGCCGACGCGGCGGCCCGCTCCGCGTCCAGTTCAATACTCACAAAAGATGTGTCCGGACCGGCCGCGTCGACCATCCAGGCCAGTCCAACACCGCAGCCCGTTCCTGTCTCTCCCACAAGGCCACCGGTCCAGCCCCTTGCGAGAACCGACAGCAACCAGCCCTGCTCCGGAGCGCAGGAGTTATCAAAACCACACTCCCGGGCAAGGTCCACCGCCGCGGCGACCAGATCAGGCAGCCTCGCGCGATCGTCGTATGCCGTGTTGCCACCAACTGACATGGCAACATGATCCCCCAGCTGGTGCTGGTGCGGGGGTCTTCCGCGAGTGGCTGACCCACGACGTTCAGCCGCGTGGCAGGCTGCCGTGCATGGCGCCCGGTGATCCGTCCCAGGTTGACGGTGTAGTGCTGGTGGTGCGTCCCGATCTGACGGACGCCGGTCTCAACGAGCTGTTCGGCGCGTCGTGGCCGGACCGCGGGCCTGCGTCGTTTGCACCGGTGCTGGCCTACCTGTCAGGCTCTCAGGAGATGCCGGCTACCGCGAGCCGATCCTGCGTACGGCACTCGACGCGCTCCGACCGGGGAAGGATGGTGCCGGAGACTGAGATCAACGATCCGTTGTCCGTGGGAACACAATCATCTCGGTGATCCCCTCCGGCATCTCGGTGATCGCCTCCGGCCCGGCCGTGCGAGCCATAATGCGAACATCGGTCAGCCGTCGAGTGTGCGGAGTGAGGCGGGCGGATGCAGATCGGCGAGCTGGCGCGTGCGGCCGGTACCACCCCGCGCGCGTTGCGGTACTACGAGGAGCAGGGCCTGCTGCGGTCGAGCCGCACCCGCGCGGGCTACCGCGTGTACGGCGACGCCGCCGTCACCACCGTCGACAACATCCGGCACCTGCTCGTCAGCGGGTTCACCGTGGACGACGTCCGTTCCCTGCTCCCGCTGCTCGACCATGCGCTGCCGGAGCAGTTCGAAGCCAGGCCCGCCTGTTCCGATGCGCTCGCCGTGGGCGCCCGACGGCTGAGCGCGCTGGAGGAACGCATCGCCGCCCTCACCGCGCTCCGGGACCGGCTGGCCCACCGGCTCGGCCCCACCCGCTGACCGGCTCGGCCCCACCCGTTGAGCGGACTGGTCAGCGGTTGATGGTGGTCATGTCGGCGTAGCGGTCGCCGACCGGCGGCTCGATCGCGTCGAGCCGGGTGAGCTGGTCGGGGGCGAGGACGAGTGCGTCCGCGCCCACGTTCTCCTCCAGCCGGCTGACCCGCTTGGTGCCCGGGATCGGCGCGAGGTCGTCGCCCTTGGCGAGCAGCCAGGCCAGCGCCACCTGCGCCGGGGTCGCCCCGAGCTCGCCGGCGACGGCCTCCACCTCGGCGACGATCCGCAGGTTCTGGGCGAGCGCCTCGGCGGCGAACCGGGGATTGCCACCGCGGAAGTCGCTGGCCTCGAGCTGGTCCGCCGAGCGGATCTGGCCGGTCAGGAAGCCGCGGCCGAGTGGGGAGTAGGGGACGAAGCCGATGCCGAGCTCGCGCAGCAGCGGCAGGAGCTCCGCCTCCGGCTCCCGCGACCACAGCGAGTACTCGGTCTGCAGGGCCGTGATCGGATGGGTCGCATGCGCCCGCCGGATCGTCTCGACGCCGGCCTCGGACAGGCCGATATGGCGGATCTTGCCTTCGGTGACCAGCTCACCGAGCGCCCCGACGGTGTCCTCGATCGGCGTGTCCGGGTCCACTCGGTGCTGGTAGTAGAGGTCGACGTGCTCCACCCCGAGGCGGCGCAGCGACCCCTCGAGCGCGGCCCGCAGGCTCGCCGGCGAGCTGTCCAGGCCGGGCCGGTCGTCGCCGCGGTGCGAGATCAGCCCGAACTTGGTGGCCAGCACCACCTCGTCGCGGCGCCCGGCGATCGCTCGGCCGACGAGCTCCTCGTTGCGGTACGGGCCGTAGATCTCCGCGGTGTCCAGGAAGGTGACGCCGAGGTCCAGCGCCCGGTGGATCGTCCGGATCGACTCGGTGTCGTCCGCACCGGCGCCGGCGTAGTACGCCGACATCCCCATCGCGCCGAGACCGAGACGGGAGACGTCCAGTCCGGCCAGTGACACATGCTGCATGCGCCGTGATCCAATCCGAGTGGGGTGGGACGAGCCGGGTGCGGCGGTCAGTGGTGACGCTAGTCCCTCGCCTCGCGGGAGGCATGGGAGGCATGGGAGGCGAGAGGGTTTCCCGGACCGCCCGCGTCGGAGTGTGAGAGCCGGGACGGTTAGGGTGATTCGACGGAGTCGTCTTGGTTGAGGGGGTGGTCGCGGTGGCGGGAGAAGAAGCGCAGGACCTGACGGACCGGCGGTGGTGGCAGAGTCTTGTGGAGGAGCACCAGACGGTCGATCTCAAGACCGATCAGCCACATTCGGCTCGGATGTACGACTACTTCCTCGGTGGGAAGGACAACTTTCCCGCTGACCGGGAGGCGGCCGAGCAGTCACTGGTCGCGTTCCCGAACCTGAGGACCGTCGCGCGGGAGAACCGGGCGTTCCTGGCCCGGACGGTCCGTTTCCTGGCCGGCGAGGTCGGGATCCGGCAGTTCCTCGACATCGGCACCGGCATCCCCACCTCGCCGAACCTGCACGAGATCGCCCAGGAGATCGCGCCCGACGCGCGTGTGGTGTATGCGGACAACGACCCGATCGTCCTCACGCATGCCCGCGCGCTGCTCACCGGCACCACGCAGGGCGCCACCGCCTATCTCGACGTCGACGCCCGCAACGTCGCGGGCATTCTGACCGCCCCCGAGCTGCGCGACACCCTCGACGTGACGAAGCCGATCGCGCTGTCCCTCATCGCGCTCTTTCACTTCATTCCTGACTCCGACGACCCCTACGGCATCGTGCGTAGCCTCGTCGACGCGCTCCCCGCCGGCAGCTACCTGGCACTCTCGCATGTCACCGCCGACGAGGACTCGGGGTGGGAGCAGGTCGCCGAGACCTACCGCAGCCGCGGAATCCCCCTCCAGCCGCGTACCCGCGCGCAGGTCGCGCGCTTCTTCGATGGTTTGGAGCTGGTCGAGCCGGGCGTGCAGGTCGTGCACCGTTGGCGTCCCGACGGCACCGCGACGGGCCTGACCGACCTCGAGGTCAGCAACTACGGCGGGGTCGGCCGGAAGGCCTGACGGGCGCCGAGGGGCCACGCCGGAAGGAAACACGCCGGGAGAAAGCCGAGGGGCCACGCCGGGAGGAAACAGGCGCTGGGCGGGCACTGCGGCCGTCCACCGCGCTCCCGGCGTCCGCCTGGTTCACCATGGGGCGGTGACGCAGGACGCGGGACCGGTCGGCTTCGTCGGGCTCGGCACGATGGGGCAGCCGATGGCGGCGAACCTCGTCGCGGCCGGATTGCCGCTGCTGGTGTGGAACCGCACGCCCGGCCGCGCCGGGCCCCTGGTGGCGGCCGGAGCCGGGGCCGCCGAGGAGGCCGCCGAGGTGTTCGCGTGTTGCCGCGTCGTGATCGTCATGCTCACCGGCCCCGAGGCGATCGACGCGGTGCTCGACCGCGGCGGCCCGACCTTCCCGGCCCGGCTGCGGGGCCGCACACTCGTCCAGATGGGAACGACCTCGCCGGCCTACTCGCTGGCCCTCGACGCCGACGTCCGCGCGGCGGGCGGCCGGTTCGTCGAGGCGCCGGTGTCCGGGTCGCGCGGGCCCGCCGAGGCAGGCCGGCTCGTGGCCATGCTCGCCGGCAACCCGGCCGACGTCGCCGCCGTGCGACCGCTGCTCGTCCCGATGTGCCATGACCTGGAGAACTGCGGGCCCGTTCCCCGGGCGATGTCGACGAAGCTTGCTGTCAACCTGTTCCTGACCACGCTGGTGACGGGGCTCGCGGAGGCGGTGCACTTCGCCGGGCGCAACGACGTCGACCTCGGCGTGCTCGGCCGGGTGCTGGGCGCGGGCCCGATGGCCAGCGACGTCTCCCGGGCGAAGCTGCCGAAGCTCGTCGAGCGTGACTTCACCGTGCAGGCCGGCATCCTCGATGTGCTGGCGGTCCTCCAGCTGATCACCCAGACGGCCCGGGCCAGCGGTGTCGCGTCACCGCTGACGGACGTCTGCCATGCCCTGTACCGCGAGACCCTGGCGCACGGTCTCGCCGCTGCCGACATGGTCGCCGTTCTCGCCGCCCTCGAATCCCGCAGTGATTCCGGCACCTCACGGGATACCTTTCCAGGCGTAGACGGGTATGCCGGAAGGTGGACGTCGGTACCGTCGTAAATCGGTACACACCGGCCGGTCGGACTACCGTCACCTGCTGGCCCTCGCCCAGACCCATGGCCCGAGAAAGGGCAAGGGACGCCGTCGCCGGGAGGACGCTCACGCGGCTCATGTCGCGGGAGTGCGGCGGCGCACCCTTCGCCTCCGTCGTGGCGCCGGCCCGCTGGCCGGCGAGCTGACCACGGGATGAATCGGCGCCCCGGGAGGCGGCGAACCTGTGTCTCCTGTCCTGACGCCGAGCGGCAGAGCTGCGCGTTTCGCAGGCCGTCGACGTGTTGTTGACCGTGCCCACCCACC
>NZ_JANEZT010000799.1 GCF_025403405.1 Frankia tisae | reverse complement strand
GGCGCTTCCGGATGCGGAGACCGAGGAGACGATGCGCAAGCTGGTGACCGGCGTCACCCTGCGCCCGGCCCTGACACTGACCCAGCAGGTCGACGCGCTGCCCTTCCGCATCGGCGACATGGCCGGGTTCCGGCCGGTGCGCGTGATGGCGGGCAATTCGGTCCTGCTCACCGCGGGTCCGAAGGACCAGATGCAGAACCTGGAACAGCCGATCCTGGTCCTCGCCCAAGCCGTCCAGCAGCCACCCACCGCCGAGCAGCGGGACGGCTTCGCCCGGGCGGCCCTGGCCTCCAACCAGACCATGAAGGACTTCGTGATCGAGCGCGCGCAGAGCTACCGCTCGAACGGAGTCGACTGGCACGAGATCGTCGCCCGGGCCGTCGACATGCCCACCAACGTGCCCGTGGTCGTCTCGCAGACGATCCGATTCAACCCGGACGGCTATCTGCGGGCCCTGGGCGTGGTCCGAGAG
>NZ_JANEZT010000798.1 GCF_025403405.1 Frankia tisae | reverse complement strand
GATATCCATCGATGAATATTACGAATTGCTCAACAAGGAAATTGACTTTCCTGGAATTAATAAGAAATTTACGATATGAAAAATTATTTAAAATCTGCTTGTGATTTCAGAAACCTTGTTTTTGGAGTTGCGCAAGCGCGATCTCAAGGGAATCAGGCTGACTCCAACGCCTGACGTCGATTTGATGGATCTCCCGAGTTTTCGAGGCGATAAGCGTATCGTGGACAAAGGCGCTGAAGAAATATATTTCCCAAAGACCAAAATCAGTCGCAAACCAAATTTGCCGTAGCACGAATTTTCACTATAGAGTTTTTTGCGAATCAAATTAAACGCAAGTGGACCGGGCAAAAACGGATCCCAACTTGAAGTGCAACCGCTGCTTCCCTGGTGCTCCGACACTTCCACTTTCCGCTATGACCTGCGCGACCAACACTCTGATGAGATCGGCCTCTCTGCTGCTGGCAGCACTACGT
>NZ_JANEZT010000797.1 GCF_025403405.1 Frankia tisae | reverse complement strand
CTCACGCTCAGACCCGGTCCACTCATCGTTCGTCCTCATTCTTCTCGATTGCAGGCGCGCCGCATCGACCCGCGATTTGGCGAGTTACCGCGCAGAACGTGCGGGCCGGGCGCAAGATTTGGTTGATTCCGACAAGATCTGATGACCGTGTCGTCCTGGAGGGGATCAAATTTTTTGCGCAGCCGCACAATCTACGGCAGACGCCAAACTTGCTCGTTGCTTCGTCGATCCAGCAAAGCCAAGGTAAGCTTTGATTCTACACCGGGTCAACGGAACGATTTTTCCTATTTAACGACGTTTTGTGGAAGGCATCACCCGGTAGTGCCACTATTGTAGAATGACGTCGGCGCAAAAACTCAAGATCGGAGAATTATATTCTCGTTTCATCGCCAATCTTTTAGAATTGGCGGCGATCCTCTCGGAGAAAGATTTTTCGCGCCGGGATCAGATCCCGTCCCCGAAGCCGAAGGACTG
>NZ_JANEZT010000796.1 GCF_025403405.1 Frankia tisae | reverse complement strand
CTAAAAATGTCTCATTTGAACTTGCCTCTTTAGGTACAGCATGAGGCCCTAGGAAAGTATGTTTCATGTCTAAATCATATTTCTCAGCTAAACGATTAGACACTTTCAATTGCTTCAGTTCATTTTCTCTATCTAATCCATAACCACTCTTACTTTCAACTGCAAGCACGCCGTGTTTAATCATAGTAAGCAAATCATGCTCTGCTTTTTTAAACAAGTCATCTTCGGATGTTTCTCTAGTAGCATTAACGGTAGATAATATGCCACCACCCATTTCTAATATTTCAAGGTAAGACTTACCTTGACGTTTTAATGACATCTCATGTTCTCGAGATCCACCAAATGTTAAATGTGTATGTGCATCTACTAATGCTGGGGACACTACCTTCCCACTAGCATCAATCGTCTCAGTCGCATCGTAGTCATCTGTATGTGTTCCAGCATATACAATTTTGCCATCTTTAATGACAACTGTTC
>NZ_JANEZT010000795.1 GCF_025403405.1 Frankia tisae | reverse complement strand
GTGGACATCCTTACCGGTGACCGGGACCTGTTCCAGCTTGTCGACGATGCTGCCGGGGTGCGGGTGCGGTACGCGGTGGAGAAGTTCGCCGTGGTCGACGAGGCGTCGGTGGCTGCCCGCTACGGCATCCCGGGGCGGGCGTATGCCGATTTCGCGGTGTTGCGCGGTGATCCAAGCGACGGGCTGCCCGGGGTTGCGGGGATCGGTGCGAAGACGGCGGCGATGTTGCTGACCCGGTTCGGGTCGCTGGCGGCGCTTCTGGCCGCGCTCGACACTCCCCCGGCGTCCGGCACGCAGGCGCAGCCGCAGGGGTTGACGGTGGCGGTGCGCCGGCGGTTGCAGGACGCCCGCGGCTATCTCGCCGCCGCGGTCGGGGTGGTCGCGGTGGTGCGTGACTGTGGGGTCGGTGCGGTGGACGGGCGGCTGCCGGTCGTTCCGGTCGACCCGCAGGCGGTGGTGGCGATCAGTGAACGGTGGGGG
>NZ_JANEZT010000794.1 GCF_025403405.1 Frankia tisae | reverse complement strand
GTCATGATACAGCCCCCCCTTTATTACGAAACTAAAGGAGTATCGTTTGAATATACACTCCCATTTGAAAACTTTTATTCACAATAAACTACTTTATTATCAATGTCAAACCATAAAAGGAGTACAACTTTTTAAAACACTCCTTTTATGTGGCAAAAACACTCCTTTAGGCATTGAAATCCCTTGTTGCTCTAGGTCTGAACAAGCCCCTAAAAAGGTTTTTAAAAAGATTTATAAAAATATATTAAAAAGTTAGAGGGGGGCTACCTATTTTTCATCCTAAAAAATAATTAACCTCAAACAAATGCATTTAAATATCTATTTTTATAATGTATAACCATCTTCTCTATCTTCTTTAAAAATGATTTCTCATTCTTGTGCTTGATATTTCTTCTTAAAGAACTGTTCATCATTGTTATCTATCGTCATTACTTCACGTATTTTAGAATTGTCTAAATGATTATCAATATGATTTATTAG
>NZ_JANEZT010000793.1 GCF_025403405.1 Frankia tisae | reverse complement strand
GGTGGGGCCGAGTCGGGTGGCGTACATACCGTGTGCGCCGCCCCAGCGGGCGTCGAAGGCGGGTTGGGTGCTGACGATGACGCCGAGGGCGGCCAGGCGTGGGAGGTGGTCGGTGGTGGTCATCTCGGCGTGTTCGAGGCGGTGGCGGCCGGCGGCGATGCGGGCGAGGCCGATTGTGGTGGCGGCGGCTTCGAGGCCGGTGAGCACGGTGGTGATGGCGGCGTCGCCGATGGCGTGGAAGCCGGTCTGCAGGCCGGCGGCGGTGGCGTCGAGGACGGTGTCGCGGATGGCGTCGGCGTCGAGGTGCAGGGTGCCGTGGGTGTGGGGGTGGTCGGTGTAGGGGGTGTGCAGGGCGGCGGTGTGTGAGCCCAGGGAGCCGTCGACGAAGGCGTCGCCGCCCCAGGCGGTGCCGAGTTCGATGGCGGTGGGCAGGTCGCCGGCCCAGTAGCCGACGATGTCGGGTCCGGTGACGGTGCGGGCG
>NZ_JANEZT010000792.1 GCF_025403405.1 Frankia tisae | reverse complement strand
GACCCCCGACCGCTCCCCGTTCAACACCTGACGGGAGCGGTAACCCACCCGATCCTTCGGACCCGGCCGCCACCACCCGGCCGCCACCACCCAGTAACCGTCCAGCGGCTTCGCCACCCGGTTGACGCGGCGGCGCGGCGTTGGTTACCTCGGCCGATGATGTCGCCAGGTGCCAGGTCCGCGGGTGTCGTTGTTCGGCTCGCGCTGGTCAGCTCGGCGCCGACCCCCGCGCTGCGGGCCGCCCGGTTTCCCATCGACGAGGATGTCGACGCGGACGGGCTGCGCCGGGCCGCAACCGCGGCCGCTGCAGCGGCCGGAGCACTGCCCGCCCGGGCGCGGGTACTCACCGACGGTTCTGCCCGCGCCCGGCAGACCGCGAGCGCGTTGTGCCTCCACGGCACCGGCACCAGCGGCACCGACTGCGGCACCGGCACAGCCGCCGACACCCATGCCCACGCCTACGCGGACGCAGACGCCAGCCGCCTGGGTGGGGG
>NZ_JANEZT010000791.1 GCF_025403405.1 Frankia tisae | reverse complement strand
GTGTCCGGTCCGCCGCAGCGAGCGGGGCGAGTTCCTGCGCGGCGGCGGCGAAGCGCGCCCCGCCCAACCCGGCCGGTCCACGGGCCGGATCGAACCCGTCGACGCCCTCGACGTCGCCGGCGCTGTCGAATCCGCCGCTCGGGACGGCCGAGGCCGCGGCGAAGGCCCGCAGCCGGCGGGACGCCTCGGCGCTGCCGGCCCGGCCGGCCATCGCCGCGTGCAGGGCGGTGCGCAGCCGGTCGGGGGTCAGCCGCTTCGCCGGCAGGCTGACCCCGGCGCCGAGGGTGACGAGCACCCGCACCGGCTCGTCGCGCAGCGCCTCGACGGCCACCTCGGCGAGCCGCTCGTCGCCCTGGTAGTCGCCCTGGTAGTCAGTGGACATTGTGACGAGCACCCAGGGGTCGCCCGGCTCGGCCAGCCAGTCGGGCACCGTCGCCGCGCGGTCTGACGGACGAGCCCCCGGTTATCCAGAGGCTTGCGTGCCCGATTTATCCC
>NZ_JANEZT010000790.1 GCF_025403405.1 Frankia tisae | reverse complement strand
GGGTGGGACTGCGCGTCGTGGCCGAGGACGGCGAGGTACAGCCGACGGGCGCCAGCGGGCTGCTGGAGATCAGGACCGACCAGGCCGGGGCGCGAGCGGGCGCGGACGGCTGGACCCGGACCAGCGACCTCGCCCGCATCGACGAGGACGGCTTCCTCTACATCGAGGGCCGCGCCGACGATGTGATCATCCGGGGCGGATTCAAGATTGCACCGATCACGGTGAAGGAGGTGCTGGAGAAGCACCCGGCGGTCGCCGAGGCGGCGGTGTTCGGCCTGCCCGACGAGCGCCTCGGCCAGGTACCCGTCGCCGTGGTGGAGGCGGCGCCCGGCGCCGGGCCGCTCAGCGAGCAGGAGCTGCGTGAGTGGTGCCGGCCGCGGATGCTGCCCTACGAGGTGCCGGCGCGGGCGCTGACCGTGCCGGAACTGCCCCGTGGGGTGTCCCAGAAGGTCAGCATGCCCGACCTGGTGGCGTTGTTCGCCGCCCCAGCCCCGTAACC
>NZ_JANEZT010000078.1 GCF_025403405.1 Frankia tisae | reverse complement strand
CTGCGGGGCCTGCGGGGCACACGTTCCGATCGCGGCGGAGATCTGGAATTCCTGGTCCAGGCGAGCCTCGATCTCGTCCCGTTCAGCCTCGGACAGATCGGCCGGGCGTCGAATTCCCTTCAACGCGACATCGGCCCGCAGCCTTTCATCGAATGCCCGCCACACGGTCCCGAACCCGCCGCGGCCGAGCATCTCGACCAGCCGGAAACGCTCTGCGACGAGCGTCCCGGGCGCCCCTTCAGTCACGATCCTTCGTCCCCGAGGAAGTATGTGCGCCGCATGATCTGTACGTGGCGCATTCTCCTATAATGCGAGGACGCCGGGCGGCGGATCGGCGAAGGACGCTGGTGTGGGGTGCCCGGCGATCCCGGACGGGGAGAAGCGCATGCCTGGTGACCTGCGGCGGAACCCGGCGACCGGCGGTCGGGCCGCGGCCGTCGGCGCCGACGGCGGGACGATCCTGATCCTCACGCTCGGCTATCTGATGGTCGCCGCGATGCTCGTCGTCGTCGTGACCGACGTGTCGGCCGTCTATCTGGCCCGCCGTTCGGTCGCCTCGGCCGCGGACGGCGCGGCGCTCGCGGCCGCGCAGCGCATCGACGAGAACGCGATCTACACGGCGAAGGGCGCCTTCGAGGAGCTCCCGCTGGCGGACATCAACGCGACCGTCGAGCAGTACCAGCAGCAGGCCGACCCGAGCGGCCGCACGGCCCTCACCTCCAGCCTCGTCGACGCGATGACGGTGGAGGTGGAGGGGGTACGCGTGGTCAACCTGCCGGTCGTGGGCTATCTCGGGGTCGGGCCGGTCACAGTGCGAGCCGGGGCACAGGCACAGTCGGTGGTCCGCCAGCCCGCTGCACCATGACGCCGCTCGGACCGGGGACGCCGAAGCGCGCCGCCGGCCGTTGCGGGCCCGGCTCGGCCTCCCAGCTCGCGTGCAGCCAGGGCGTGGTGGCGTCGACGAGATCGTCCAGGCCCTGCCCGGTGCGCAGGTCGGCCAGGTCCGACACGTCGCGCACGAGCCGGGCCAGCCACTGCGCGGGCCGTGCGGCGGACAGGGCGACCGCCTGGCCGGCGTAGGAGGCGGCCTCTTCCCGGTCGGGGATCTCCCGAGCGAGGGCGGCGCGGGCCTGCGCCATTCGTACCGAGACCACCATGCCGGTCTGGCCGGAGCCGGCGATGAGCGTTTCGGCCCGCTCCAGGTGCGGCGTGGCCTCGTCGGCGGCGCCGACGGTGGTCAACGCCTCGGCACAGGCCAGTGCGAGGTCCGCCGGGGAGTAGGTCTCCAGGGCGAAGCCGGGGGAGCCGAAGTCGTCGTCGCCGAGGCGTTCCATCGTCTGCCAGGCGCGGGCGACCGCATCGCGCACCCCGGGGGCGTCGCCGGTGGCCGCGCACGCACTCGTGACGACCTTGCCGGCGATGAGCGCGCGGGTGGAGCTGATCCCGGCGATCCGCGCGGCCACCCCGGCGATCTGCAGGGCGACCGCCGGGCTGTGCGGGCGGACCATCCGCGCGCGCAGTGCCAGCGCCCGCGCGGCGAGCGGCCCGTCGCCGGCGGCGCGGGCGAGGGCGGCGGCCCGGTCCGCCCGGGTGGCGGCGTCGGCGTGCTGGCCGCGGTCGTACGCCACGGCTGCCGCGGCGGTCGTCACGGCGGCGTGCAGGCGCATCCAGTCCAGAGCGGCCCGCCCGCGCAGCCGGTGCTCGCCGGGCACCGTCCTGCTGGTGCGCTCGAGGGGGACCAGGGCTGCGGCCGTCGCGCTGAGATCGGTGGTCTCGTAGGCGTCCACCGCGGCGTTCAACGCGGCGGCGCAGGCGTCGTGCAACCCGGAGGCGTCGCCGCCCAGGCTCATGGAGCCCACCGCCGCGAGGCCGGTGGCGACCAGCACGGACCGCCGGTTCGAGACTTCGGACACGAGGGCACCCTTCGTGCTCGGGTGGGGGTGATCGCTGCGCCGTCTGCTTGCCGGCGGAGCGCGACGGGACGGTGACTCGCCAGGTCTAAGTGCGAGCCTCGGTCGGTCGGATGACAGAGCTGGGTCCCCATGGCGGCCTCCCTCGCTTTTCCTGACAAGCGGCCCGGCACTTACTGTTCAACCCACTCCGGCCGGTATTAATCGTGTGTCCGTGTTCGTTGGTCTCCTGGCCATGGCCTGGTGGCGGCCTGGTGGCCGACCGATGGCCGACGGGACCACGCTGCCCCGCGGAACCATGTGTCCGTCGAATTCGGCGGCGAAGCGCCGCGATCAAAGATATCGTTCGGCGGTCACAAGTGCGCGGGTTCGTGCGCGCCCGGCGATGTGGGACAGATCTCTCCATGGATTGGTGTCGACCGGCATCCCAGCGGTGGCCCGCTCAGGTAGGTGGTGTGGCTACCGTCCGGATTGTCCGCGGTACGGGTGTCGGTTGGCCGGATATTCACGAGTCCGCATCCCGTGTTTCAGACTGATGTCGTGATGTCATTGAATGTTTCATCGGTATGGCTTTTCACGACCGCCGCCCGGTGCCGGCGCGACGGGCGTGGGCGGTGCCAGGTGCCTCCGACCGCCCTATCCGGCGGTCGGTTGGTTCGTGGACGGACGATCTCGCGGCGTGCCGGCCGGCCCCGGTCCGGGGGACCCCCGGCCCGACCGCCGTGCTCCGTCGTGGACCAGGCCAAGATCAGTCCTGCCCGTGGTCGCCGGGTGGCGCCGGTAAGGTGAACACCATGGCCGTCGACCTGTCCGAGGAGATCAAGCAGCTCGATGCGACGCTGGGCGGCATCGAGTCCGTTCTCGACGTGGAGGGGCTGCGCCGTCGCGCCGAGGAGCTGGAGCGGCAGGCCGCGGACCCCGACCTGTGGTCCGACCAGGACCGGGCGCAGGTCGTCACCCGGCGCCTGTCGTCGACCCGCGGCGACATCTCCCGGGTGGAGGGGCTGCGCCGCCGGCTCGACGACATGGCCGCCGCCGCGGATCTCGGCGACGACGATCTGCTCGCCGAGGCCGCGTCCGACCTGCCATCACTGAGCGCCGACATCTCGGCACTCGAGGTGCGCACCCTGCTGTCCGGCGAGTTCGACGAGCGGGACGCCATCGTGCAGCTCTCCGCGGGCGCCGGGGGCGTGGACGCGGCCGACTGGACGGCGATGCTGCTGCGGATGTATCTGCGCTGGGCCGAGCGCCACGGTTACCCCACCGAGGTCTTCGACACCTCCGAGGCGGAGGAGGCGGGCCTGAAGTCCGCCACCTTCCAGGTCAAGGCTGCCTACGCTTACGGGACGCTGCGCAGCGAGCACGGGGTGCACCGGCTCGTGCGCATCTCGCCGTTCGACAACCAGAACCGGCGGCAGACCTCCTTCGCCGGTGTCGAGGTGACCCCGGTCGTCGAGCTGTCCGACCACGTCGACATCGACGACAAGGACCTGCGGATCGACATCTTCCGGTCCTCCGGCCCAGGCGGCCAGGGGGTCAACACGACCGACTCGGCGGTCCGTATCACCCACCTGGCCACCGGCATCGTGGTCACCTGCCAGAACGAGCGCAGCCAGCTTCAGAACAAGGCCGCCGCGATGATCGTGCTGCAGGCGAAGCTCCTGGAGCGCCGCCGCGCCGAGGAGGCCGCGGAGAAGCAGCGCATCACCGGGGGACCTCAGGACGTCTCCTTCGGATCGCAGATCCGCAATTACGTCCTGCATCCCTACCAGCTGGTGAAGGACCTGCGCACCGACACCGAGACCTCGAATACCGGCGGCGTTCTTGACGGCGAGATCGACGAGTTCGTCGATGCCGAGATCCGCTGGCGGCGGGCCGCCGAAAATCAGGCGTGAGAATATTCGCGCAGTCGGCCGGCGTTGTTCCCCGCTCACCGGTCGCTCCTTCCTGGAGATGATCCATCCGTGTTCCTCTGGTTTACCGGATGGTTTTGAGTTCGCCCGTGTCCGTGATGAACACCCGATGAAATGGCAGTGATCCGGCCAGCCGCCGGATCCAGGCCGCGCTGCGAGTGGGTCGGGACCGCGCAGACCACCCTCGGGTGACGTCTCCGGCGGATCTCCCGATGCCATTGGCACGCCCGGTATGCGCGTGTAGAGTCCCGGGTAGTTTGCGGACCGTTCGATGTTTTAGTTTCGGCCTCCTGGGCTGGTTCGCGCACTACTTCACCCGATGGGATGTTCGCCCGTGTCACCTGTTCGTCCACGATTGCGCACCGTCGTCGCGGAGGGAGTACGGCCTGTGTCCCTGCAGATGAATGCACACAGGTATATGCACGGAAATGTCCGGCCCGATCCGGGTGTGACACGGGTCGGCGCGGGTACGGGAACGAGGTGACCGCCCTGGCGACCGCGCTGCCCGGTGGCGCCTCCGGAGTGCTGGACGAGGCGCCCCCGATGCCCCTGCCCGTCCTCATGTACCACAGCGTGGGTGACTCTGTGAGCGCCGACTTCCGGCGCTGGGAGGTCCCGCCGGGCATGTTCGCCGAGCAGCTCGGGGCCCTCGCGGCCGGTGGCTACCATCTCACCGGGCTGACCGACGCGCTCCGCCACCCACACCGCCGGCAGGTGGCCATCACCTTCGACGACGGCTTCGAGGACTTCCTGACCACGGCGCTGCCGGCGCTGCAGACGGCCGGCGCCAGCGCCACCCTGTACATCCCGACCGCCTACCCCGGCCGGCGCGCCACCTGGCTGGACGGCTACAGCGAGCGAAATCTTCCGTTGCTGGACTGGTCCGACCTGGCCGATCTCGCGGGGGAGGGGATCGAACTGGGCTCGCACGGTCATCGCCATCTGGAACTGGACGTAGTGCCGACGGCCCTCGCCCGCTATGACGTGACCGCCAGCCGGCGCATGATCGAGGAAAAGACCGGGCGTAGTCCGGACAGCTTTTCCTATCCTTTTGGGTACCACTGCGCGTCGGTCCGGCACGTGGTCGCGGCGGCCGGTTTCGATTCGGCCTGCGAGGTCGGTTACCGACTGCACCAGCCGACGCAGTCCCGGTTCGGCATCAGCCGGCTGGTGGTGGACCGGGCGGCCGGGGCCGCCGACATCCTGCGGCTGGTAAGCCAGGGGCACCGCGACGCACTCACGAGCGCCCGGCGCGGGTTGCGGTCCGGCTGGCGGGCATATCGCGCGGCGCGCTGGCGGCTCGGCCGGGAAGGCTGATCGCCGAACCGGTCCGGCGCGGCGTGGCGCGGCGGGAACATGTGCGTGTGGACGCGGGCGGCATTTTCCGATGCCGTCGAATGCCGGCGTCCGGTGAACGGCGAAAAACCCAACGGATGCGGACGACGGATGCGCGGGCGGCGATGGAGGTGACCGGCGTGGAGAGACCCCCGGGGGGTTGGGTGGCCCTCGTCGGCGGCGGGCCCGGACCCGCGGACCTCATCACCGTGCGCGGCCTGCGCCTGCTACGGATCGCAGACGTCGTGCTGGTCGACCGCCTCGCCCCCCGCGAGCTGCTGGCCGACACCCGGCCCGGGGCCGAGATCATCGACGCCGGCAAGGCGCCGCACGGCCACAACCTGACCCAGGACGAGATCAATGCGATGATCGTCGACCGTGGCCTGCGCGGTCTTGGCGTCGTGCGGCTCAAGGGCGGCGACCCGTTCGTCTTCGGCCGCGGCGGCGAGGAGGCGTTGGCCTGCGCCGCGGCCGGGTTGCCGTGCGAGATCGTTCCCGGGGTGACGAGCGCGGTCGCCGTCCCGGCGCTCGTCGGCATCCCGGTCACCCACCGTGGCATCACCCAGGACGTGGCCATCGTCAGCGGGCACGTCGACCCCTCCCACCCCGGCTCCACCGTCGACTGGGGCGCCCTGGCCACGGGGCCGGGCACGGTCGTCGTCCTGATGGGTGTCGCGGCGCTGGCGGGGATCAGCCGAGAGCTGGTCAAGCGCGGCCGGCGTCCGGACACACCGACCGCGGTCATCCACGCCGGGGGCACCGCCGACGAGGTGGTTCTCACCGGCCCGCTGTCGGGCATCGCGGAGCTGGCCGCCGAGGCGGGCATCGGCTCGCCCGCCATCATCGTCGTGGGCGACGTGGTGCGCCTGCGCGACCAGATCGCCGGCGCCCCGTCTGCCCGGCGCGCCCCGGACATATCCGATCGGCATGGCTGAGCCGCGCCGCATGCTGGTCACGCCCGTCTGATCTCGCCCCGCGCTGTTCATCGTGGCGGGCACGTGGGCCCGACGACCCTGCCGGAATCCCCGGGGCTTGCATCTCCCGGTGCCAGGGATCCGGAATGAACAAGAATCCACCCTTACGTTAGGGTCGACCTTTCGGCGTGGCTTTGCAGGGGCGCGGCCGGGAGAACGCGGGCCGCTGCAGATCAGGGGGGGCATTCGATCTTGGGGATCTTATGGGGGGCCGCCGGATGATCGCCGGGCGTGGCCGGCGCCCCCGCTCGCATCTCGTGTCGCTGCTGCTGCTGATCATCGGGCTGCTGGCCACAGGACTAGGGGCCTGTTCCAGCTCGCCGGAGCCGGAGCCGGCGGGAGTGCACTGGGTATCTGGCACCAACGGCAACTACCCGGCCGACGTGAACGCCTGGGGTACGTTCACCGGCCGTAAGATCGGGGTTGCGATCGTCTTCACCAGCCGTAAGGACTGGTACAGCCTGGTCTCGGCGGACTGGCCGACAGCGGCCTTCGCCCGGGACAAGTTCCCCGGTGAACTGTCGATCGCGCAACCGCCATTCCCCGAGAACGGTGACGAGGCCACCTGCGCCAGTGGCGCCTACGACAATTACTGGCGCACCTTCGGCGCCACGCTGACGAAGTTCGGTCGAGTCGACGCCTACCTCCGCCTCGGATGGGAGTTCAACGGTGCCTTCAACTACTGGCACGTGCGTAATGTCGAGACCTGGAAGACGTGCTTCCGTCGAACGGTGACCGCGATCCGGTCGACCGCACCGACAGTAAAAATCGACTGGAACATGAACGCCCATACCGACAAGCTTCCCGGGAGCGGGCAGGACGTGTGGGATGCCTATCCCGGCGACCAGTACGTCGACGTCGTCAGCGTCGACTCGTACGACTTCTTTCCCCCGTCGACCAACGAGGCGAGCTGGGACCGCCAGTGCCACCAGCGGTCCGGACTGTGCACGGTGATCCGGTTCGCCCATGATCACGGCAAGAAGTTCGCCGTCCCGGAGTGGGGGGTGGCCTGGTCGAACGGCGGCGGGAAGGACAATCCCTTCTACATCGGCAAGATGCATGAGATGTTCGTGGCAAATGCGGCGGATCTGGCCTACGAGGCCTACTACAACACCTCCGAGCCGGCGAACGTCCTGTCCTCGTTGTACAAACCGGACCTGAACCCAAAATCCTCGAAGCGCTACAGGGAACTGTTCGGCGCCCGCTGACCCCTGGCTCCGCGACGAACAGTCCCGGCTTCACCGTTCGGGCAGCCTGAAACGTCGCCGCCTGCCTGGGCGAGCGCATTCTGCCCCCACCTCTGCTGGGGGCAAGCCGTACCGGGGCCGCCTGCTCGGTGATGCCGCGGGCGGTTAGCGCAGGGCAATGATGCGGTCGTCGCCCTGCTTGGGTGTGCCGCGTCCGTCGGTGTTGTTGGTCAGTAGCCACACCGAGCCGTCCGGGGCGGCCACCGCGGCGCGCAGCCGGCCCAGCTCGCCGGTGAACAATGCCCGCGGCCGGCCTCGCACGGCCGCCCCGGCCAGGTCGAGCTCCCACAACCGCTGCCCGCGCAGCGCTGCCACGTAGAGGACGTCGCCGCGGATCGCGATCCCGCTCGGGGAGGCCTCCGCCGTGCTCCAGGTGACCAGGGGATTGCGCAACCGGCCGCCGTCGGTGTCGCCACTGCCCTCGACACCGGGCCAGCCGTAGTTCCCGCCCGCAACGATCAGGTTGATCTCGTCGAGCCGGTCCTGGCCGAATTCGGACGCCCACAGCCGGCCGGCGGAGTCCCAGGCCAGGCCCTGGACATTGCGGTGCCCGAGGCTGTAGACGAGGGAACCGGGGAACGGGTTGCCCGGCGGGACGCCCCCGTCGGGGCGCATCCGCAGGATCTTGCCGTTGAGGCTCGTCCGGTCCTGCGCGCGCGAGCGCACCCCGGCGTCACCGACTCCCGCGTAGAGCAGGCCGTCGGGTCCGAACCGGATCCGGCCGCCGTTGTGGACCGCGGCATCGGCGAGCCCGGTGAGAACAGGAGTGGGCGGCTCGGCGCGGTCGCCGGCCAGTCGGAAACGCACGATCCGGTTGTCGGTGGCCGAGGTGTAGTAGGCATAGACGAATCGGTCGGTTGCGAAGCTCGGGGAGACCGCGAGCCCCAGCAGCCCCGACTCGCCGCGGTGGACCACGCCGGGCAGCGTCGTCACTTCGGTCGCCCGCCCCGCGCCGGCCGGCAGCCGGAGGATCCGCCCGCTGTCGCGTTCGCTGATCAGCGCCTCGCCCGACGGCAGGAAGGCGACGTCCCACGGCGCGGCGAGCCCGGTGACCACAGTGCGCACCGCCGGTGAAGGGCCCGGCGCCGTTCCCGCCACGGCCCCCGAGCCTGTAGCCCCCGAGCTTGCAGCCGCCGAGCGGGCGGTCGCCGCACCCGCAGCGGAGGGCTCGGAATCGCCGCCGCACGAGACCATTCCGAACCCGGCCACCGCGAGTGCGACGCCGAGCGGGATCAGCCGGCGGGCCCGAGCCCGGCCGCCGCGGCGCGGGCTCTTCCGCGCAGGGCGCCGGGCGAGCACGTGTGGGGACATCGGAGACGCTCCAGAACCGGCTGGAACCGGGCTTCGGCTGATTTCGTGCCCGGACTTCACCGACTGCCAACGTTCGACGCAGTTCTTGAGTGCCCGGCGCGCGTAGTGGCGCGCGCTGGCCGGAAGGTGGGCGCCGGCGGCCGGCGCCGGGCTCAGGTGGCCTGGCGGACAGCGAGAGCGGCGAGCACCATGATGATCGCGATGATCGTGATGATCATCTGCGGAGAGATCGTCGCGGAGTTTCGGCGGAGGTACTCGCGGGACGCGCGGCAGGTGGGGCACCGGCCCTCGATGACCAGCCCCGAGCAGCGCGCACAGACCAGGTCTTCGCTGCCCATGCCGCCTCCTTCCCACCGCGGCACGCCGACCGCGGATCCGAGGGATCATTGCAGGTCCCTCCGGAGAACCCCGGCCGATCGCCGCGCCGGTCGTCTCCCGCCCGGTCGCCGGAACGAGATCCGGACGATCGACTGGCTCTTACGGTACGCCCGCGGGCGCCCCTTCGCCCTGCCTGTGAGCGTCGGATGTCTGCTGCCGTACAGCGCGTGCCGAACGGCCTGGCCCCCGTGCGCGGTTTGGCGCCCGGTATGGGCCGTCGGCCGCGGCCGGGCGGGATCCGGGTCGGCGCGGCTCGCCTTC
Organism: Frankia tisae; assembly: GCF_025403405.1. Taxonomy (GTDB): domain Bacteria; phylum Actinomycetota; class Actinomycetes; order Frankiales; family Frankiaceae; genus Frankia; species Frankia tisai. The sequence goes on along the minus strand of NZ_JANEZT010000078.1, from coordinate 10,966 downwards.
GCGTGCCGCGCGGTCGGGCTCCGTCCACGTCCTACCATCTCCGTCACGGAATGTATGTGATCTGATGCTTGTCGTGAGGAGGGTGTGGTGATCGTCCTGAGCTCGGTGAGCAAGCGGTACCCCAACGGCGCCCGGCCCGCCCTGATCGACGTCAGCGCCGAGATCGGCGCCGGAGAGTTCGTGTTCCTGGTGGGACCGTCCGGATCGGGCAAGTCGACACTGCTGCGGCTGCTCTTGCGGGAGGAACGTGCGACCAGCGGGCAGGTCATCGTCGCGGGTCGTGATGTCGCGCGGATCGCGGACCGGCGGGTCCCGCAGCTGCGCCGGATCGTTGGCTGCGTGTTCCAGGACTTCCGGCTGCTGCCGAACCGGACGGTGGCGGCCAATGTCGCGTTCGCCCTCGATGTGGTCGGGCGCCCCCGCCATGTCGTACGCAGCGTCGTCCCCGAAGTGCTGGAGCTGGTCGGACTGGGGGAGAAGGCGGACCGCTATCCCGACGAGCTGTCCGGCGGCGAGCAGCAGCGGGTCGCGATCGCCCGGGCGTTCGTCGGCCGCCCTCGGGTGCTGCTGGCCGACGAGCCGACCGGGAACCTCGACCCGACCACCAGCATCGAGATCATGAGTCTGCTCGACGCCGTCCACCGCGCCGGCACGACCGTCATCATGGCGACCCACAACGCGTCCCTGGTCGACGCGATGCGGCGCCGGGTGCTCGAGCTGGGCGACGGCGCGCTGATCCGGGACGAGGCCGGTGGCCGCTACGACCAGACCGCGCCGCAGCCACTACAGCCGTCCACGTCCCCGCCGCCGTCCGCGTCCCCGCCAGGGGTGGTGCCCGCCCAACCGGCAGGGACGGCACCGGCCGGGGAGCACAGCCCGTGGGCGGCGCCGGCGCGCAGCGGCCCGGTCGGCTGATGCGCCCGGGCCCGCTGGCCTCGTTGCTCTGGACCGGGCTGCGCCGCAATCTGGCGATGACCGGGGCAGTGATCGTCACCGTCACGATCTGCCTGGCCATGCTCGGCGCGGGCCTGCTGCTGCGGGCCCAGGTGCATACCATCGACGGCTTCCTGCTCGACCAGATCGAGGTCGTCGTCGACCTCTCCGACGGCATCACTCCCGCCGAGCGCTCCGCGCTGGAGGCCGAGATGCGTCGCGACCCGCTGATCGCCGGCGTCCGCTACGAGACCAAGAAGCAGGTGTACGAGCGGTTCCGCCGGGACTTCCGGGGCTCGCCCGACGTCGTCGCCGGGGTCGGGCCCGAGGACCTGCCCGCGGCCCTGCGGCTGACCCTCGCCGACCCCCGGGCATCGCGCGACATCGTCGTCACCTACACGGGTCTCGACGGGGTGGAGGCGGTGCGTGACCAGCGAGCCCTGCTCGATCCGCTGTACCGCTTCCTCGACGCCTTCACGGTCGGCGCCTTCACCCTGGCCGCGGTGCAGGCGCTCGCCTCCTTCGCGCTGATCTACACGATGATCCGGATCTCGGCACACGGCCGCCGCCGGGAGACGGCGATCATGAAGCTCGTCGGGGCGTCGAACGGGACGATCCGGGCGCCGTTCGTGCTGGAGAGCGCGGTCGCGGGTCTGGTCGGCGGCCTGCTCGCCGCCGGTGTGCTGGTCGCGGCGAAGGTCTTCCTGGTGGACGGCCAGTTCGCGCGGCAGACGATGTTCCCACTGTTCGGCTGGGCCCCGGTCTGGGAGTCGGCGGTCGTGGTCCTCGCTGCCGGCATGCTGGCCGCCGCGGTGATGGCGTCGATCGCGCTGCGTCGGCACCTGCGCGTCTGAGCGGCCGGCATGATCGATACAGCCACCGCATGATCGATACAATGGTGGACGGCTGTGGCGCCCACCAGCCGGTTGGGCGGGGGCGTCGGCAGGACGTAGGTTCGGGGACGTTCCGCGAATGCGCGGCAAGTGGGAAGAGGGTCGCAGACGGTGCCGAGGGAGACGGGGCGCAAGTCGATCGCGCAGAACAAGCGCGCCCGGCATGACTACGACATCCTCGACACGTACGAGGCCGGACTCGTGCTGCGCGGCACCGAGGTCAAGGCGCTGCGGGCCGGGCGGGCCTCCCTGATCGACGGGTTCGCCCAGATCAGCGACGGCGAGATCTGGCTGCACAACGTGCACATCCCCGAGTACACCGAGGGCACCTGGACCAACCACGCCCCGCGGCGCAAGCGCAAGATGCTGCTGCACCGGGCCGAGATCGAGAAGCTGATCGGCAAGACCCAGGAGGGTGGCCTCACCCTGGTGCCGCTCGCCCTGTACTGGAAGGACGGCCGCGCCAAGATCGAGATTGCCCTGGCTCGCGGCCGCAAGTCGTACGACAAGCGGCACGCCCTCGCCGAGCGGGACGTCGAGCGGGAGATCAGTCGGGAGATGGGCCGGCGCGTCAAGGGCCGCTACCGCTGACCGGCCCCGACTCCGAGCGCCTGGCCCAGCTCGACGCCCTGCTGACCGCCGACGGTGGTGCGGTGCTTGCCGCCGCGGCCGCGGTCTACTCCGGCGGGGCCGGCGGCGGGGGCGAGATCGCGGCGCGGGAGCTTGCCGTCGGCACGCGGCTGCGGGCCGAGGGTGTGCCCGTCGGGCTGGTCGCCGCGGCGTTCACCCAGGCGGAGCTGCGGCGTCGGGCGGCGGCCAAGTTCGCCCGCGCCGAGGAGATGTTCTTCACCCGCGCCGGGCTGGAGCAGGCGTCCTCCCAGGCGGCGGCCGAGCATCGGGCGGCGCGGTTCGCCGGGCTGCGCCGGCTGGCCGACCTGTGCACCGGAATCGGTGGGGACGCCCTCGCCCTGGCGCCCGGCCGGGAGATCCTGCTCGTCGACCGGGACCCGATGCACCTGCGGATGGCCGCGCTCAACGTCGCCGTCCACGGGGCACACCGGGTCGACACACTGCTCGCCGACGTCCGCGACGCCGACCTGACCGGATATGACGGGGTCTTCGTCGACCCGGCCCGGCGCACCGGGGACCGCAGGCTGGCCTCGCGGGCCAGCGAACCGCCGCTGCCCTGGTGCTTCGCCCTCGCCGACCGGGTCGCGGCCGTGGCGGTGAAGGCGGCTCCGGGCCTCGCGACCGACCAGGTCCCGCCCGGCTGGGAGATCGAGTTCGTCGCCGACGGCCGCGACCTCAAGGAGGCCGTGCTGTTCTCCCCGGCCCTGGCCACGACCGAGCGCCGCGCGACCGTGCTTCATCCCGCGCCGCTGTCCTCGTCCGCGTTGCCGTCGCCATCGCGGCCCGGAGCGCTCGGGTCGTCGGGGGCCGCGTTGCCCGGTGGGAGGCCGGTCAGTCTGGTAGGCATCCCGGACCCGGCGGAGCCCGGCGGCCCGGTCGCCGCCCCTGGGCAGTACCTCTACGACCCGAGCCCGGCCGTCACCCGGGCCGGCCTGGTAGGTGAGCTCGCGCGCCGGCTCGGTGCCTGGCAGATCGACCCGATGATCGCCTTCCTCAGTTCGGACGAGCCCGTCGCCAGCCCTTTCGCCCGGCTGCTGCGGATTGCCGCGAGCCTGCCCTTCGATGTCCGTCGGCTCGCCGGCGAGCTACGCGGGCGCGGGATCGGGTCGTTGGAGATCCGTCGCCGTGGGCTCGCGGGCGACGTCGAGGAGCTGCGCCGCCGCCTGCTGCCCCGTCGCCGGGATCTGGTCGCCGGCGGTCCGGCCATCACCCTGGTGATGACCAGGCTGCGCGACGAGCCCTGGGCCCTCCTCTGCACTCCGGTCGCTGACAACCGGGTCGCTGACAACCGGGTCGACGAACTGGTTTCTGACGCCCGCCCTCTACCGCGCCCATCTGTCAACGGATGAACCCCAATCCGCTGTCGCCTCTTTCCGTAATCGATCAAATACAGAATCGTGCCGAGGCCTGCGTGCGGTTTTCCGGTCCGAAACCGTTCTTAGCCCTCGGCGCGATTTGACCGCCATCTGGCAAGGAAGACGGATGCCAGGCCGGTGAGAGGCGGCCCCCGAGGGAACGGTGGTCCGAGATAGTCGCGGTTTCGCAAATCCGATCGAGCACCAACAGTCGGTGAGCGTTGGGCGCGGCTACGGCTACGGCTACGGCCACCACAGGCCACGAGTACGAGTACGAGGCGATCGGTATCAGGGTGCGATGAGTCGACCCGTGGCGGCGGCGGTGAGGCAGCCGGTGGCGATCGCCGCCGCCAGGGCGAGCGGCACGATCCGGTCGACGTGCAGCAGGAGTGCGCCGCCGATGAGCGCGCCGGTGAACATGGCGACTGGCGCGGCGAGCCGGCGCGGCACGTGAAGGCCGGGGCCACCGGCCAGCCGGGAGTCCACGACCAGGCCGGTGAGGGTGGTGGTCAGCACGTTGGTCGGGACCTCCGGGACCGCCACCCGCCGCGCCGTCGCGTGTTGCAGCCCCATCGCGGCGGCCAACGGCACGATGATCGCGTACGGCCGATCCGCCCTGCTCTCGCCGGTGAGGGATGCGGCGATCAGTGCCGCGATGATCAACCCGGTCTGGATGGTCAGGGCGACCGTCAGCCACCGAGCCCGGCGTCCGCGGCGCAGCGCCGGGGCCCTGCCGATGCGCCCGGCGAGGACCGCGCCGATCAGGAAGCCGGCCAACGCGAGCGCGGACAGGTCCGCGGACAGCCCCGGCGCTCCCGCCAGCGCGAACGCGAGGAGCACGACGTTGCCGGTCATGTTTGCCACGAACACCCGGCCGAGCCCGAGGAAGCTGGTCGCGTCGACCAGCCCCGTCAGGCCCGCCAACGCCACCAGCAACACCACCTGTCGCCGATCCCGCACGGTCGTCGTCGACGGTGTGGTGTGCGTCGGGGGCATGGGGCCGGTCGACGGCGGGGGAGGCGTCGGCGGCGTCATCGACACAGTGTCATCGACCCTGGCCCGGTCATCGACCCTGGCCCGGTCATCGGCCCTGGCCCGGTCATCGGCCCTGGCCCGGTCATCGGCCCTGGCCCGGTCATCGGCCCTGGCCCGGTCATCGGCCCTGGCCCGGTCATCGGCCCTGGCCCGGTCACCGGCCCTAACCGGTTATCGACACTAGCCCGGTCACCGGCCCCAGGCCGCCCGCCTCGCCTCCCTCGCCCGCTGATCGACCGTCTACGGCGAAGGACGGGGCCAGGGAACGCGGTGGTGGCGACGGGTGCCGTTACAGGCGCAGGGGGCGGATCGGGGCGGCGATCAGGTGGGGCTCCGACTGCCAGTCGACGCCCGGTACGTCGACGTAGAGCTCGATCTCGTTACCGTCGGGATCGAGGATGTAGAGGCTGTGCGTGATCGTGTGGTCCGATGCTCCGACGATGTCGACGCCGGCCCGCTGGATCGTGGCCAGGGCCGCGCGCAGTTCGTCGTCGGTGTCGCCGACCTTCAGCCCGAAGTGGTAGAGCCCGATGTGGCGCCCGGCCGGCAGGGCCGCCGCGTCCTCGCCGACCTCGATCAGCAGCAGTTCGTGATGCGTGCGGCCGGAGGAGAAGGCCGCCGCGGGGAAGCGCAGCGCGTTGCCGGCGGAGTCCGCCGGGGCCGGGAGCACCTGCCGCCAGCCGAGGACATCCCGGTAGAACGCGGCCGATCGTTCGATGTTGCGGACGTAGAGGACGAGATGTCCCAGTTCCTTGATTTCCACAGTGCTCTCCCCGGGCGGGCGGGCGGACGGGCGGGATGCCGTTGCCCGTACAACTATCACGGGGGGGTCCGACATGCCCGCTGCCGCACATCAGATTCTGCCTCCGTCCGGCCGCCGGGGCCGTCGCTCGTCGTCGACCCGGCCGGTGTCCCGCCGGGCGGGCGGACACGCTCGCCCGGCGGCGTCCTGCGGTAGGATGGAGTGTCAGGCAAGACAACCGTACCTGGGGGTGATCGGCTTCGACTTCGGACGTCGAGGCAGGGGAAGCGGGCCGAGGATGAACGGTTATCTCGTTAACGATCCGTTCAAAAAAACAGCTGCCAACAACAAGCAGCCTGTTTCCTCTTACGCCCTCGCGGCTTAAGTAAGGGAACCGTCAGCCTGGGAATGCCTCCGGCCCAGGATCTGGCGTCGCTAGGAGGATCACCGGCCGACCCGGTCGCGGGGTCAGCCGGAAAATCAAACAGCGACTGAGCCTACGTCGGCTTGCCTGCGGGTCCGACGGGGCTGAGAAACAAGTAGCAGGCTCCGCCCGGAGAATCCCTGTGTCGGTGCCGGAGGACGCGGGTTCGATTCCCGCCACCTCCACGAGCCGGCCCGCCGTGGTTGCCGATCTTCGATCGGCTTCCCGGCGGGCCGTGATGCTTTCCGGGGGGACGACCCCCCGAACCCCCCGAGTGCCGAGCTTCGCTCGGCCGGGCCTTGGGGCCGAGTAGGGGTGGTGAACCTCCACTCGCCGGGGCGGGCCGGCTTCTGTTCGGCGACACATCAGACGACTGTGCGGACGACGAACAGTTCCGGCCCGGTCTTGTGATCGGGTACGGACATGTACTGACCGCCGCGCACGATCGAGTGGTGCATGGCCGTGGGTACGGGCCGCCGCGCCGCCATCGAGCAGGAGCTCTCTGTACGGCTGAAGCCGAACAGCTCGTGGCCGGGACGCTGGTCGACCCGCCGCGGTGGGGCGTCGCGCACCACCAGGTGTGCATGGTCGAGGATTGTCGGCCGTGGGCGGTGATCTGCGCGATCACCGAACAGACGATCATGACCGCCGCCCCGCCTCTGCCGGACGGGGCCATAACACGGCCGGACCCTACCGCGGCGCGCCAACGTGCGGTTACCGCGTTGCGGTGGCCAGTGCCGCGCGGATGGCGTCCTCGCCGGCCGAGTGGCCCTTCTCGTTCGAGTACGGCCCGTATGGGGTCCCCCACACCGGCGTGCCCGTCGCCTGCCGCCAGCTGTCGGCCAGCGGTCCCGCGTCCACGACGCTGTACCCGATGGATTCGATGAATTCGGTCACCGCCGCCTTCGCCGGCGCGGAGTCCCCGGCGATCGGCAGGTACGAGCGGTCGCCCGCCCCCGCCGGGCGGGCGAGTGACAGCAGGTGCTTGTAGAAGATGTTGTTGAACGCTTTCACGAGCAGGGTGTCCGGGATGTACCGCAGCAGCAGTTCGCTCGAGGTGAGCGACGTGTCGTCGAGCTCGGGGATGTGGCCGTCACGTTCGGGGCCGTAGTTGCACGTGTCGATGACCGTCTTCCCGGCCAGTGGTGCGGCGGGCAAGTCGAGGAAGGCCTTGACCGGTACCGTGACCACGACGATGTCACCGGCCGCCGCGGCCTCCCCGCTCGTCGCCGCGGACGCCCACGGCCCCAGTTCCGCGGCCGTGTCCGCGAGCGTTTCGGGACCGCGCGAGTTGCTGAGCACGACCTGGTGCCCGGCTTCGATGGCGAGCCGCGCGATGGCACTGCCGATCTGTCCGCTTCCGATGAATCCCACAGTCGTCATATTCTCAGCATCCCTCCAGAAGATCCGCACTATTGTCATGTGCCGGATTCGTTGTGATTCGGGTCCCTGCCGTCAGTTGGCGGGGAAGTAGTGGCCGTTGTCCAAATCGGCGAGCAGGCCGGGCAGAGCGGGTTCCCAGCCGAGGGTCCGGCGCGTGATGAGGCTGGACGCCGAGAGGTCCAGCGTGACCGCAGCCGTGAGGAACCCGAAGTATCCCGGCAGCATCAGTTCGTCCGCGGGAATGCTCACGGCGGGCAGGCCCAGGCGGCTGCCAATGGCCTCGGCGATCTCGCGGAACGGGATGCCCCCGTCCCCGATCGCGTGCCAGCATTTGCCAGCTGGGCCCTTCTCCAGCGCCAGGCGGAACAAGGAAGCGACATCGCGGACGTGCACGGCGCCCCACAGGTTCGCGCCGTCTCCGGGGTAGCCGGCGAAGCCCTTCACCTTCGCGAGCGCGATCAGCGCGGGGAGGAAGCCGGCATCGGTCGTGCTGTGCATGACGGGGGGAATCCGTACGACCGAAGACCGCACTCCCCGCTCGGCGAGGCCGATTACGGCGGCTTCCACGACGTTACGCGCTCGCAGGGTGCCCTTGTGCTCATCGCCGGCGGGAAGGGCCGGATCCTCCTCGGTGGCCGGCCGGCCCAGGTTCCCGCCGTTCCCGGGCGAGCCTATGCTCCCCGCCGCAACCAGCGGCTTTCCGGTTCCCGCGAGTGCCTCGCCGTACGCGAGCATGACCGGGAGCTCCGCGGCGGCTACGGCGTCCATCCCGCCGGACGGAAGCAGGTCTTGCCTGTGCGCGACGTGGATGACACCGTCGGAATCCGCGGCCGCCTCCTTGAGCCCGTCGAGATCCTGGAGGTCTCCGCGGCGCACCTTCGCGCCGAGCGCGGACACCGCCGCCGCGGAAGTGTCCGACCGGGCCAGGCTGGTGACCTCGTGCCCGGCGGCGATGAGCTCAGGGATGATGTACGAACCGGAATGGCCGGTCCCGCCAGTAACGAAGACGCGCATGCTGCTGCTCCTTGTGGCGATCTGGCGGAAGAAATGGTGGTGCGGGTGCGCTCAGCTGAGAATGCGGACGCCGAGGAAGAAGTTGGCGTGCTTGACGGAATGGGCGATGAGGCCCGGCATCAGCAGGCCGGCGTTGACGACATGCGCGCCGGCGGGGGCGGCCTTGGCGATCTCCTGCGCGCCGGAACTGTCGTCGGGGGTGACAAGGCCCTCGAAATCGGGGGAGACGGGGTTGGTGATGTCGATAATGACCTTGCCGTGCAGTGCGTCCCCGTACTCGAGAACCGCCGCCGCGGCGCTGGCGTACGGCACGGCGAGGATGACGATGTCCCCGGCCGGGGCGGTGCCGGCCGTCCCGGCAGTGGCGCCGCCGAGCGCGGCGGCCAGTTCCTTGGCCTTGGCCGGGTCGCGGCCGATGATCTCGACGGCGTTGCCGCCGGCGAGCGCCCGGGCGGCCAGGGCACTGGCCATGTTCCCCAGGCCGACGATGCTGATGCTGCTTATGGTGTGCCTGCTTTCTGGCGTTGGACAGGACGCCGTGCCCGCCCGCCGTTGTTAACGGCCGTGTTGTCGGTGCCGCCGAATAACGCGGTGGACGGCGCTCGATTCCTGATGTGCTCATCCTGGGTCTGGGCCCTGCTATCGAATTCTTGTACCGAATTCGCCCCGGCACCATCGGGCATGTATGAAGGCTGCCATTGGCCTGAGTGGGTGTCCAAGACTTCTTTCGGCGGTGGCGATACTCTGGAGGCATCGCCGTACCGGGAGGCTCCATGGATCTGGACCTGCGCAAGCTGCGCTACTTCGTCGCCGTCGCCGACAGGCTGCACTTCGGCCGCGCCGCCGCTGAGCTGCACATCGCGCAGCCGGTGCTCAGTCGGCAGATTCGTGCGTTGGAACAGGATCTCGGCACCCCGCTGCTGACAAGGGACAGCCACGGCGTGGTGCTGACCGACGCCGGCCGGCAGTTGCTGACCGACGCTGGCCCGCTGCTGGCCTCCTCGCACGCGGTGCGCCGCCGGGTGACCGTGGCCGCGCGGGGCAGCCGGCGGATCATGGTCGGCTTCCGGGCGGGCATCCCGGTCACCCCGGCGGTACAGCTGTTCGCCGCCCGGCACCCGGACGTTCTGGTGGACGTGCGGCGGATCGAATGGGACGACCAGGCACCGATGCTGCTCGACGGCCGCATCGATGTCGGCTATGTGCGGCTGCCCATCGACGAGGCCGGCCTGCGCGTCGCCCCGCTGTACACCGAGCCGCGGGTGGCGGTGCTGCCCGCCGGCCACCGGCTGGCCGGCCGGGAGCAGATCACCGAGGCGGACCTGGGCGGCGAGCCCCTGATCTGGCATGCCGACGCGAGCACGCAGCCCACCAGGCGCCCGCACCCCAACGCCGGGTACCTGGTGCGCGGGGCGGACGAGACGCTCGAGCATGTCGCGGCCGGCCGGGGCATCTCCTTCCTGGCCCGTTCGGCGACCGTGTTCTACTCGCATCCGGACATCAGCTACGTGCCCGTCCCGGATCTGGCGCCCGACCAGGTGTGCCTCGCGGTGCCGGCATCGCGTACCTCGCTGGTGGTCGACGACTTCTTCGCTGCGGCTCAGGCGGCGGCCGAGATAACGGCAGAATGCGGAAACTACGAAATGTGGGAGAACCATGACGAGGATGCGGCTCTTCGAAACGCATCGGCGCCTGGCCGGCGGTAGCGGTGTCAGAGCAGGAGGGCGCCGCCGTCGACGGTGAGCACGGTGCCGGTGACGAAGCTGTTGTCCATCGGGTAGAGGTGGGCGGCGGCGGTCTGGAACGTGCGTTCGACTCGACAGATGATGTTGTCGTCTGGCCGTTTACTCGGCATCATCCCTGGTCAGGGGGCGCGTGGCGACTGGGCGGATAGCGATCTCAGGGTCCTGGGTCAAGATCAAGATGTTCTTATTGTGGTACGTCGGGTCGACCGCGACCGGTAATCATGCCCTAGGCAAATAGGTAGTTCTATAATGTCTGACGACTAATTGAGCGGAAGGTGTCCAGGCCAGGGCGCTGATAAGTTGGTTCGACTCCCAGTCACCTCGATGGATCTCGACTACGTGAAGTAGCGAGGGTGGGATTGGCTCGTTGATGTGCCGCTACCCTGCGCCTGTCGCTGGTTTCCGCATCACCGTCTTACCGCTGCCCGAGGATCGGTCCTCGGCGCTGCCCCTACCCCGGCCCCGAGGGCGGGAAGGCCTGACCGGCCCCGGGGGGGGGAACACACCGCCCGTGGTTTTCGACTACGCGCCCTTAAGACGGGCCGATGGGCCTGGCGCCCGTTCGGCACCTCGGGAGCAGAACAGCTCCATCGTCGTGCTCGCGGACCTCGCCAGGGCGACCAGCGCCGCCGCGCTGTGAAGCGGTTGGCGGCGCGGGCGTGGCCGTGGATTCCGGTCCGGCCATGCCCGCACCGGGCGTCACCGGGTGAGCGCGGGCAGTGCGGTGAGGGCCTCCTCGGGGCCGACACGCCAGCGGTAGTCGGCCGAGATCGACCTGAACCGGATCACCGCGTCGGTGTCGACCACGAAGG